>CAZEZF010000017.1:14677-41524 GCA_964516495.1 uncultured Acidimicrobiia bacterium
AAGGACGAAGCAACATGAGTTCAGTCAAAGCCGCACAGGACATCAGCTGGATCGTTCTGGCTTGTGAAGCCGGAATGGGTTCGAGCCTCATGGTCACCAACTTTCTCAAGAAGAAGATCAAGAAGGCAAAGCTCAAGATCAAAGTCACCCACGCACCGGTCCACGACATACCGTCCGCGGCGGATGTGGTGGTCACCCACGCCGGTCTGGCCACCCGTGTCAAGCAGGTGGCCCCCGACGCCGCGGTCATACCGTTCCGCACCTTCCTGAACGACCCGGCCCTCGTGAAGTTGGTCAAGGACCTCACCTCGGGCGCCGACATCGAGGGTGTCTGAGTGGAGGTTTGCCGATGACAGAACAGGTAACCACTGTAGAAGCGGTCACACTAGGTGAGCAGGGGCGAACCCAGGCGGAGGCCATCGACCGGGTTTCGGGGATGTTGTACCGCCGGGGAGCGGTTGAAGCCGGGTACGGGAAGTCCATGCTCGCTCGCGAGGAGATCATCTCCACATACCTGGGCAACGGGATAGCCCTCCCCCACTGCACATACGAGGACAAGGGTATGATCAAGCGGACCGCCCTGGTGCTCGCCCAGTACCCGAACGGCGTTCCGTGGGGAGAGGACGGAGACCTGGCCTACCTGGTGTTCGGGCTTGCCGCAGTAGGTGATGAACATCTGCAGGTCATGTCCCATCTGGCCGACGCTCTCGAAGACGAGGACCTCTGCTCCCGACTGGCAACCACCACCGATATCGAATACGTTAAAGGCGCCCTCTCCGCACCCACCGAATGACCACCCCCCGAGTCGCGGTATTCGGCGCAGGCAATATCGGTCGAGGCCTGCTCGGCTGGTTGTTCGGACGGGCCGGATGGAATGTCGTCTTCATAGACATCTCGTCGGCGTTGATAAACCAACTGAACAGTTCGGGTTCATACGAGGTAATCCAGGTGGGGAACGACGGACGATCAGCCGGCGCAGTCCGCGGCGTAAGCGCGGTCCACGCCGCCGATACCAAGAATGCCGTAGCCGCTACCGCTTCGGCTGATCTGGTATGCACCGCGGTGGGCGCGGGTGTCCTTCATCGGGTAGCGCCTACGATCTCGGCCGCTCTGTCCCGGGCGGACAACCGTATCGGCAACATCCTGGCCTGCGAGAATGCGAATCCCAACACGGCTCTACTCCGCCAGCATCTGGAATCCCGGGTGGGCGACCTTGGGACCTCGGTGGGGCTACCTGAAACTCTGGTCGACCGTATGGTACCCGGCGCTATCGGTCACGCTCTCTCGCTCGAAGTCGAGCCTCGCTTCGAGTTCAAGGTGGCCAAGCAGGATTGGATAGGTGACCATCCGGGAGTGGACGGATTCGAGTTGATAGACGATCTTCAACTCTATCGGCTGAGAAAACTCTGGCTCGTAAACGGCTTGCATGCCGCCTCCGCCTTCCTGGGCCTCCAAGCGGGTCACGACACCGTGGCCCAGGCGGTTACCGACCCTTCTATCCGATCGCGTCTGGAAGAGATCGCCGAGACAATGGCCGCAGTCCTGGCCGCCGAGGCCGAAGAATGGACCAGGACGGAGATCCTGGAGTACGGACGATCCAACCTCGATCGATTCGCCGGTACCACTTTGGTGGACCCTATCCGGCGGGTGGCCCGAAACCCGCTGATCAAACTCGGTCCCGATGAGAGGCTGGTAGGCCCCGCTCGTATGGCGGCCCGCCGCGGCCTCCCCGTCGAGGCGCTTCTCGACGCCATCGTGGCCGGCCTGACAATGACCGATGACCAGGTAGCGGGCGCGGGGGCGCTGTTCGAAGCCCTCCGGTCCGGAGACCGGCGATCTGTGGTGGGCCTGGATGAGGATGAGCCGTTGGCAGGGATGCTGCATAACCGGATGGCGGGAACCGGATAAATCAACCCGCCCACATCTCGGCGGCGGAGCGGTCGGGAGGCCGGGGCGTGAGGAGTGAGGCTAGCCCCGATTTTTCATGCAGGGGTTTGAATGGGTAACCGAGAGAGAGGCAATCAACTCTCTGAACTGGGAAAATAGCCGCTTGACGGGCTTGGCGTGGCTTTTGCTGCATCGGTGTGTCCGGGGCATGAAGAATCAGAGCTGGTAGACTGCAAAGGACCTTTGAAGGAGTAGAGGAGCTCATGACCCACGATCAATTGCGAGATTCTATGGTCTCCCGGCTAGCCGCGGAACCGGATCCGTCCGGACAGGCCGACCTGGTGTGTTCAAAGGGATCGCTGGGAATCGCGGCCGACAGAAAGCAGATCAAGAAAACCGTCAAGCGCCTCCGCAGTGTTGACGGTTACCGCTACCTCGTTATCAATCGAGCCGACCTCTTTGCCGCCAATCCCGCCACCATCGGTACAAAGATCGGGATTCTTGATGGGGCCGGTTCCTTGTTGAAGGCGGCCGACCTACCTCGTCAACGGTAGGGAGCGGTCCGCCTCCGTCGAAGAGGCGCCTTGGTCGAGGCAAACGGGCGGGGTTCCGGACATAGTGACCCAGGTAGCGCGTTGCTGAGCCAGGTAGCGCGTTTCTGAGCCAGGTAGCGCGGAAATCGGGGTTAGAATTAGCAGACATGATTCCCATGTCCGGTCTGAAGAAGATCATCGGGGAGGAGAATCTCCACAGCGGTGATATGGTCGGGATCGCATCGCCGAATCCGCGCCGCATGCAATGCATTGATGCCACGCGCCCGGGCACGGTGCATAATGAAGCCTGGACACGCCGACGCTCACCGCTCTAGGTGATCCCACCCAACCGGCGTGGGACGAGCCGGACATGAACGCTACACGGAAGGACTTGGCGGCCGCCCTGGAGGCAGTCCGGGTCGGCGCCGCCGTAGTCGATTCAGCTTGGGATAAGGCCGGAAAGGTGCGTTTCAAAGGAGACGCCGATCCGGTCACCGACACCGATCACCGGTCTGAACGGGCTATCCGCGCCGTTCTCTCCCGCCATCGAGCCGATGACACCGTGGTGGGGGAGGAAGAGGGCGGAACCGTGCCCGCCGGTGGACGAGTCTGGCTCGTCGACCCTTTGGACGGCACAACCAACTTCATCCACGGCTTCCCCTGGTTCAGCGTCTCGGTGGCCCTCTGGGTCGACAACGTTCCGAAGGTCGGAGTGGTAGTGGATGTGACTACCGGTGACGAGTACGTGGCAGTCGCCGGCGAGGGCGCCCGCGTCAACGGTTTGCCGATCTCGGTAAGTTCGACACGTGACATATCCGATGCCCTGGTTGTCACCGGATTCCCATACAACCGCAGAGAAAGGACCGAGATCTGCCGGACCCGATTCCGCCGAGTTCTGGAGAAGGTCCAAGGCATCCGGCGGCTCGGGTCGGCCGCGCTCGATCTGTGCATGGTGGCGTGCGGGAGGATGGACGCCTATTGGGAAGAAGACCTATCTCCCTGGGATATGGGCGCCGGTGTCCTACTGGTCCTGGAAGCGGGCGGGATGGCCACCGATCCACAGGAACAACCGGTGGGCCCCACGGAACCCTACATAGTCGCAAGCAACGGAAACCTCCACCATTCCTTCCTGCGAATACTGGACGATACCGCAACCGATCCTGCCGATTGCATCGGTTAGCCGAACTGTGTGGTTAAACCTCGATCTCTTGGCGGTGGCGGTCTCAGACGGTACCGGTAACAGCTAACGTGAAGCGGACGGATCGTCGGATAGGTGGTCACAATGATAATAACGGATCAACGGATGGCGACACTTCCGTGTCCTCCCATCGATGATCGGACCTTCGGTTCTCCACCGGAACAGATCAGGAGACAACCATCGTCGGCAAGAATAAGAGGGCTACCCAGTTGACGTCCTCTCCCAGGAAGGATGCTGCTATGACCAGGATTAAAGGGATCGGAGCCTCACCAGGAATCGCTATAGGGCCTGTTCACCGGCATGTATCCGGACTCCCTGAGATCACAATCCGTCAAGTAGCGAATACCGCGACCGAGGTGAAGAAACTCGACCGCAGCGTGGAAACGATACGCCTCCGGATGGAAGGTCTCCAAGAACTGCACGGAGCGGGCTCGGACGAGGCGGAGGTAATCGGCGCCCACCTGCTGCTACTCGATGATCCAGAGTTCGTGGGAGAGGCTCGGTTACTGATCGAATCGGATTCCCTATGCGCCGAAGCCGCCGTCCACCAGGTCACCGAGGAGTCCGCATCGCTGCTCGAATCGCTGGACGATGAGTATCTCGCCGCCAGGGCCGCAGATGTACGGGATGTAGGAAATCAGCTGCTCAGATCCGTGCTCGGCCTGCCAATGGACACCTGGGACGACCTCACCGTTCCGTCCATCCTGGTTGCAACCGACTTCTTTCCGTCGGAAACAGCGACGCTGCCGGAGGGAATGGCGCTGGGACTATGCACCGAGGAAGGCAGCCCGACCTCCCATATCGCCGTCTTCGCCCGCGGGATGGGACTTCCGGCGGTGGTCGGGGCCGACCTGCCCGACCTGCCCGCCGGGACGATGACGGCTATCGACGGAAGCACCGGAGAGGTTTACATAGAGCCGAACGAGGCGAGGCTAACCCTGCTTCGTCGACGGCAGGAAGAGGAGCGGCGCACAGAAGCGCAGGCCGCGGAGCGGACCCACGAACCGGCCGTCACTTTGGACGGGACACACATAGAGGTGGCAGCCAACATAGGATCCGATGATGACGCTCTCCGAGCCGTGGAGTTGGGCGCCGAGGGAGTGGGATTGTTCCGAACCGAGTTCCTATTCCTTGACAGGACCCGACCCATCTCCGAAGAAGAGCAGTACCAAGCGTACCGAGCGGTCCTGACTTCGTTCGGAGAGCAGTTGGTGGTCGTGAGGACTCTGGATGTAGGCGGCGACAAGCAGGTACCCGGTATTGACATCGGTGAGGAGATGAACCCGTTCCTGGGCCTGAGGGGTATCCGCCTAACCCTGGCCCGACCCGAGCTGATGCGTACCCAACTCCGCGCCCTGCTGAGAGCGGGAGCAGCGGGAAATCTGGCCGTCATGGCCCCGATGGTGGCCGGATTAACCGATCTCAGGGACTTCCGAACCGCCCTCGATCAGGCCGAGCTATCCCTGACCCGGGACGGCTTGGACTACGCGAAGGAATACCAGGTGGGCATTATGATCGAGGTTCCCTCGGCGGCCCTGGTAGCAAGCCGACTGGCCGGCCATGTCGACTTCTTCTCGATCGGGACCAATGACCTAACCCAGTACACGTTGGCGGTTGACCGGACGAATCGTGAGGTAGCCGACCGGGCCGACCACTTCCACCCCGCCGTACTGCGGCTCATCGCGGAAACAACCAGGGCGGCCCAGCCCTCGGGAGCGTGGGTGGGAGTCTGCGGCGCAATGGCCGGGGATCCGTTGGCGGTTCCTGTATTGATCGGACTGGGAGTCAGTGAACTGTCGGTGGCGATCCCGTCCATTCCGACTATCAAAGAACGGGTCCGGGCTCTTGATCTGGAAACCTGCCGGTCGCTTGCCGACCGCTGCCTGGAGGCGGACGACAGCGCCGAGGTACGTGACCTCTTGAACGGAGTCTGATCCGTCGAGCCATCGGGCCGGGGGCGCGACCCGCCCGCACGGCATATCCGGCCGGACGGGATCGGCTTGGCCTTTTATCCGATAGGGCCGGATCGATCAAGGAGGGAAGACCTCCGAGACTTATCCCTCCACCGAGAGCAGCGCGATGAAATCGGCTATGAGTTCGGGGGCGTCAGCCCCATCCACCTCTACCGAGATAACGGTGCCCCGGGTGGCGCCCAACTTGAGTATCCCGAGCATGCTCTTCGCATTAACCGTCTTGCCGTTGGCGGTGACCATTACCGCCGACGGCGAAGCCTTGGCTCGCTTTACGAACTCGGCGGCCGGGCGCGCATGTAGACCGGACGGATTGGTAATAGTGATTTCAGTCTTCATCGTCCACACAGACTAGCCCGCCTAATCCTACGTCCGCCGGACTAACCGGGTATTCGACTGTCGATCAAGCCCACTCGGTTACCATTGACTCATGGCCGATCTAATCCATGCCGATCTTGCCGGACGGCTGGCCACAGCCGGGGGGGTAGTCATGATGGTGGGCGGACCGGACACCGGCAAGACCACGTTCGCACATATGCTGGTCGGCATGGGACTAAGGCTTGGCCAGATGGTCGCCTACATCGACAGCGATCTGGCCATCACCACCGTAGGCCCGCCCACATGTATCGGGCTGAAGTGGCTCCGCTCCGAGGATGACCTCGCTGATCTCGCCTCAGCCGACGACCTGCGCTTCGTAGGCGCCGTCGCTCCGGACCGATTCCGAGTCCAGCATGTATCCGGTGTAGCTACCTTGGTGAACTCCGCCAGACGGGCGGCAGACCTGATCGTGGTTGACACCAGCGGTTCAATCTCCGGGGTAATCGGGCAGACCCTCAAGTACCACAAGGTGGAGCTTATAGAACCCGATGTGGTTGTGGCCATGCAGAGAGGCGCCGAGATCGAACCTCTGGCCGGACTGCTGCGTCGGTTCCTCTCGGCTAACGTGATGACCGTACCCGCGCCTAGAGACGTCGCCACCTTGAGTCCGGGTGAACGACTGGAACTGCTAGCCCGCAGGTTCATGACGGCTCTCGAGGAGCCACTGCAGCGGTGGAATGTCCGACCCACCGTGTTCGCGCCCAGCCTGCCGGCGGGATTCGACCTCGCCAGGCTCGACCGGCTTATCGTCGGGGTCCACGACCAGACCGGTCGCTGCCTCGGACTAGGAGTACTCGAGTTCGTAGACCACGCACTGCGCGTGATCACCACCACCACGGAGGGTATGACCGGACTACGAATCGGATCGGCGCGTCTGGATCTAGACCGCTATCAGACCACCACGGTTGATCTACGCCAGGTCATGTTCGGGATCGAGTAGACGGTATCGACGGCCGGTACAGGCGCCTTAGCTCGGAACGGGCGCGTCCTCCCAACCCGCTGGGTGATAGCGCACCCCGGCCAAGCGAGACCACGACGCAACTATCTTCCCTGGTCAGGAAGTTTATTGCATCTCTCTCGGCTACCCATCCAAACCCCTGCATAAAAATTGGGGCTAGCCGCGTTCGATAACGACCAACAAATCCTTGGCTTCGACCTGGCTCCCCGCCTGAACGAGAACCTCCCTGACTTTTCCCGACTCAGGAGCGTAAATGGTGCTCTGCATCTTCATTGCCTCCAGGGTCAGCAGCTTGTCGTTTTCCTCCACCTCATCGCCCACCGTGACAAACAAACCGGTAACCACGCCCGGGGTAGGCGCCCCCACATGGTCCGGATTGGTCAGATCGGCCTTGCGTCCGGCTGCCTGGTCCGCCTTTAGCGACCGGTCCTGCACCCGAACCTCCCGCGGCTGTCCGTTCAACTCGAAGTAGATGAAACGGTATCCGTCAGGCTGCGGCTCCCCGATGGTGTGGAACTTGACGATAAGGCGCTTGCCCGGCTCGATATCGACCGTACACTCCTCACCCTCCTGCAGGCCGTAGAAGAAGACGGGTGTGGGTAGTACCCCGACATCCGCATACCGGTGGCGCGCTTCGGCGAACTTGGTGAACTCGACAGGGTAGAGAAGGTAGCTCAGGCCATCCGCCCAACCCGCCTCCCGTCCCAGCAACTCCCCCGCGGTGGCGACCGCGGCGTCGATATCGGCGCTCGGGAGCTTCGAACCGGCCCTCTCATCCAGTGGTTCGTTGCGACACAGCAGGATTTCCCGCACGTCGGAGGGCCATCCTCCCGGAGGTTCTCCGAGGGAGCCCCGCATCATGTCCACCACCGAGTCGGGGAACCCCACATTGTGATCGACCGGGAGCCTCCGCACCTCTTCGCAGGTCATGCCCTTCGAGAGCAGGAAGAGAGCGAGATCACCCACCACCTTGCTGGAAGGGGTCACCTTGACGATGTCTCCCAGCAACTGGTTGACATCCGCATACATCTCCTCCACCTCACGCCACCGACTACCGAGCCCCAGACCGGCAGCCTGCTGCTGCAGGTTGGTGAACTGTCCACCCGGTATCTCGTGATCGTAGAGCCGGGCGCTCCCGGACTTGGGTGCGTTGTCAAACGGACCGTAGTACTTGCGCACCGTCTCCCAGTAGAGGGAGCATTCACCCAACGCCTGACTATCGAGTTCGGTGTCACGCTCGGTCGCCTTGAGCGACCCGACAATCGTGTTCAGGTTGGGTTGGCTCGTCGAGCCGGAGACGGCCGCCACCGCGGCGTCGATGATGTCGATGCCGGCCTCGCCTCCCTTGACCAACGTCGCCGCCTGTACGCCGCTGGCGTCGTGGGTGTGGAAATGGATCGGAAGACCGACCTCGGCCCGCAGCACCCGAACCAGCTGATCGGCCGCATAGGGTCGGCACAGTCCGGCCATATCCTTGATGCAGAGGATATGGGTTCCCATCTCCTTGAGTCGCTTAGCCAGATCGACGTAGTAGTTCAGGCTGTACTTGGGTCTACCCGGATCATGGAGATCGCCTGTGTAGCAGATGGCGGCCTCGCAGATGGCGTGTGTGCTCCGCACCGCCGAGATGGCCACCTCCATGTTCCTGATGTCGTTGAGGGAATCGAAAACCCGGAACACATCGATGCCCTGTCCGGCCGACTCGATAGTGAACTCACGCACCACGTTGTCCGGATAGCTGGTGTAACCGACCGCATTAGAAGCGCGCAACAGCATCTGGAAGCAGATGTTGGGTACCGCCTCTCGAAGGAGCCGCAGCCGCTCCCACGGATCCTCGTATAGGAACCGGAGGCAGGCGTCGAAGGTAGCGCCGCCCCACATTTCCAGGCTGAAAAGATTGGGAAGGCGCCGGGCGATGGCCTCGGCCGTCCCTAACAGGTCGTGGGTGCGGACCCGGGTCGCCAACAACGACTGATGCGCGTCGCGGAAGGTGGTGTCGGTCACCAGGAGCCTTTCCTGATCCCATACCCATCGGGCAAACTCATCAGGCCCGACCTCCAGCAACAGGTCTCGCGTACCCTGCGGGGGTTCCATACCCCTGTCGAACTCCACCTCCGGCGCCGCACTCAGGTTCTTGGGGTGTTCCTTCCCCGCCACAGTGGGATTCCCGTTCAGGATGGTGTCCCCGATGTAGGTGAGCAGGCGGTTAGCCCGGTTCCGGGCGGGCCGCATCTCGAACAGTTCCGGTGTATCTTCCAGGAAGTGGGTGGTGACCACCCCATTCTGGAACTCCGGGTGGTTCACCACGTTGCGCAAGAACCCGATGTTGGTTTTTACCCCTCGGATCCGGAACTCCTGCAGAGCGCGATCCGCCCGCGCGCAGGCATCCCGCAGGGTGGAGTCCCAGGAAGTAAGTTTGACCAGTAGCGAATCGTAGAAGGGGCTCAGGACGGCGCCGGCATAGGCTGTCCCGTCCAATCGAATACCCAAGCCACCCGCGGTCCGGAAGGTCTGGAGCCGACCGTAGTCCGGGGAGAAATCGTTTTCCGGATCCTCGGTGGTGATACGGCACTGGATAGCAACCCCTCGCCTCGGTATCCGGTCCTGGGGAGGGATCGACAGGGGCGCCTCGTGAAGCCGGTGTCCCTGCGCTACCAGGATCTGGGACCGGACCAGATCGACGCCGGTGACCATCTCCGTCACCGTATGTTCAACCTGGATTCGAGGATTGACCTCGATGAAGAACCATTCTCCGGTATCTGCGTCAACCAGGAACTCAACCGTTCCGGCGTTCACATATCCGGTGGTGCGGGCAACCCTTATCGCTGCGTCGCAGATCTCCTGTCGTAGCCGGTCGGGAAGACTAGGCGCCGGCGCCAACTCGACCACCTTCTGGTGCCTCCTCTGGACCGAGCAATCCCTCTCCCAGAGATGGACTACCGAACCATGGGAGTCGGCGAGTATCTGTACCTCGATATGGCGGGCGCTGGCGATGTAGCGTTCCAGGAACACCGATCCGTCGCCGAAGGTTCGTTGCGCTTCCCCGCTGGCCTCCTCAAGTCGTCCGAGCAACTCCTCGGGACCGCGCACGACTCGCATGCCCCTGCCGCCGCCGCCGTAGGAGGCCTTGACGATCAAGGGATATCCCACCGTTTCTCCACTCGCGATGATCTCTTCAGGATCGTTGGGCGCCAGCCCGGTACCGGGGACGGTAGGCACCCCGGCGGCCTTGGCCAGCCTCCGAGCGGCTGTCTTGTCTCCCAGCGACTCCAGTATTTCGGGGGTGGGACCTACGAAGGTTATCCCGGCCTCCGCACAGGTCCTCGAGAAGCGGCTGTTCTCCGAGAGAAAACCGTATCCGGGATGGATCGCATCTACTCCACGACTCTTGGCGAGTGCGACTATCCCGTCGACATCAAGGTACGCGGCGACCGGACCTTTGTCACTGCCGATCTCGTAGGCTTCATCCGCCTTGAAGCGGTGCAGGCTATAACGATCTTCGTTGGCGTAGATAGTTGCGGTGCGAAGACCCAACTCGGTGGCCGCTCTCATGATGCGTATGGCGATTTCGCCACGATTGGCGATCAGTATCTTCTGCATAGGCACAGATTAGTAAATGAAGATCGGGGCTTGGCCGGGAGATTCCCCAAATCCGGCAACTTCCGACCGCCGCCTGCGGGCGCCCCCCTATGACACGAGCATAGGCCCGAAGCATCTTCGCCGACTTCCACCGCACTTCCCCTGACGGATTCGCTCAACTCCAGCGCTTCGGGCCTTTGATCACCACCTTAGGTATGATACAAAGATTAAACAATACCTCTACTAACCATTGCTAAAAAATTGTCTAAATCATCATCTATTTATGAGTTGGACTCGGTAACCAGTTTTCCACACAATCCCCAGGGCTTTGTACACAACTCCTGTAGACAAGAAATCTAAGAGTGTTTTCAGCACACCTTGCAGGCTTTGAAGGCGTTCAGCGCCGGAAACCGATCCTCAGCAAAGGACGGAAGGAGAGTTCCACCATCTCGTAGATCTCTCCGAACACATATTGGAGGGTGTCCTCGGTCGCCAGGCGGACCTCCACCCGACCATGCAGGTAGATGCCTCCATCCTTGTCAAGAGCAAAGTGAACCCGCCAGGATCGGTTGTTCCGGATCAATAGATGGCGGTAGACCTCTTCGATCCGGCGGGGCGGAGCGGGTAGGACGTAGGCCTCGAACGATACCGTGAGGTCACCCGGAGTAACCCACACCGTCGTGAAGTCCCTGGTCTGCTGAGCCAGGCGTACCGCCCATCGGCCCCGAACCCACTCGGCCGCCACCACATCCGATTCCTCGTCCGCCACCCAGTCGCCGAACAGGACACCAAGGTGTTCCGAGGTCTCAACGCGGCCCATCCGTGATACCTCCGTACAGCTGTAACAGTCGGCTCGTCGTATCCCGCCATCCGAACCGACGTCCGGCCCGCCGGGCCCCATCCGCCAGGTGTTCGCGCAGCATGGGAGACTCGAGAATACGCAACAGGGATTTGGTGTAGTCGGCGGGATCCCAGCCATCGACAAGCAATCCCGAAACACCGTCTTCCACGACATAGCGAAGGCCGCCGACACCGGCTGCCACCACGGGAATCCCTGAGGCCTGGGCTTCGGCGGCCACCAAGCCGAAGGACTCGCTGCGGGATGGAACGACCAGCACGTCAGCCGCTCTATAGAAAACCGGAAGGCGCCGATGGGGTTGCACCCCCCACCAGGTCACCTCATTCTCCATACCGAGGCGGCGGACCTGATCCAGGATCATGCGCCGCTCCGCTTCACCGGCGGGACCACTGGGTCCCCCCACCACCATCATCCGAGCCCCCGGCAGCCGGTCGCGGATCAGGCCCATTGCCTCTACCGCGACATCAAGGCCTTTCAGGGGCTGGATACGGCCCACGAACAGCACGATGGGTCCGCTGTCGGCAAGGCCGAGTTCACGCCGCGCCTGTTTCGAGTCCCCCGGGCGAAAGAGATCGAGATCGATACCGGGCGGGCTCACGCACAGCCGGCTGGGATCGGCGCCGTAGTGGTCGATCAACTCGAAGGATTCGTATTCGGTGGAAGCGATTACACAATCTGATTGGGCGATCACCTCACTCTCGGCAGCGATTCGCTGCAACGATTCAGAAGGCTGGCCGGGTCGTCGAGTTGCATCCTTGACCCTTCCCAGGGTGTGGAATGAGTTGGCGAGCGGTAGCCCGGTGGCCTGCTTGACCATCAGCCCGGCCCAACCGGACAGCCAGTAATGGCTATGGACCACATCGGTCGGACTTGCCGCCCCTCCGGCCTGAATCTCTTCCGTCACCCTACGGGCGAAACGTCCCACCAAGTCCCTCAGGTCCGGGATCGGGAGTCGTCTCGGCGGCCCGGCGTCCACATGCTCCACCAGGTAGCCGTCGGGTGTGTGCACCACTCGGGTGGACTCGGGGTCGGTGCGCCTGGTAAAAACCTTCACCGCGACGCCGCGCCCGGCAAGGCCGGC
The DNA here is from genome assembly GCA_964516495.1 of uncultured Acidimicrobiia bacterium. Lineage (GTDB taxonomy): Bacteria > Actinomycetota > Acidimicrobiia > Spongiisociales > Spongiisociaceae > JAPPFW01. The sequence goes on from CAZEZF010000017.1 coordinate 27,121, forward strand.
GGCCAACTCGTCGACGTACACATTCATGCCCCCGGCATCGCCGGAACCGGGACGATCGAGGGGCGAGGTATGCATGGAAAGGAAGGCGACCCTTCGGATCATATGGCGCTTTCGATGACGAAGAGCGGCCTCCGGCGAGCGCCTAGGCGGAACTTGTAGGTCTCATCCCCCTTGAGGAAGTCGAACACCTCGTTCTCTGCTTCAATCGCCGACCGGATCAACTCGCTAAGCAGCACCACCCCGGGCGAAACCTGCCGGAAACCGGGGTCGTAGGCGGAGTTGTATAGGTAATAGCCGGTTGCATCCTCATAGGCGACGGCTGCCGCCACCAACCGGGACTCATCCCCGTACAATGCCTCGAGTCGCCAACCCTCCCCCGTCAGAAGATCGTTGAACAGGGCGGCCATCCGATCGGTCATGAACCGCCCCTTGTCACCGTGCGACAGCCTGTGCAAACGGAAGAACTCCTCCAAAACCGGGCCGGGTTGTGTAAAACCGACCAGGCGAGGTGGGCCCAGCGACCTCTCGAATCGCCGCCGTTTACGGCGTGTCTCGTGACGTTCCTTCTTACCGATCACACCTAGATACTCGTCAAATGAACCGGGTAGCGGCAGGACCGCCGTATTCGTGTGTAGCGATCTCCGGTGCTCGATCCCCGCCTGCGTCAGGGCGGCAGTGAACATGTCTGCCGCCGCGGCGGGAAGGGAATCGAAGCGAAACCGTCCAAGACCCGCCCAACTCCGGAAGTGATTCTCCAGCAGGCCGGTGACCTCGCCGACCGGGGAACGGTAGTCGACCAGATCTTCGTGTCCCGGCAAACCGACACATCCGGAGGTGTCCGTCGCCAGCGCTACCGCGCCGTGTTGATCCGACAGGACAATCGGAATGTCGCCCGGTCCGGCGGTATGGCGCCAGATCGTATTAAGGAAATGTGGTCCGGCGAATGGACCGACCCGGGCCGCGACCGGGCGGAGACTCCGCGTCGACGGATCGAACCTCAATGGATGACAGGCGGCCTCCGACTCCTCAAACCCTGCCACGGTCACCGCCCGAATCCGGGGCCATATCAACAAACCGACGACTGATGGATTTCACTCCCCATTTGAAGATGACGCCACATTCCAGCAAAGCCATTAACCCTGATTCTTCTTCGTCCCCCAGACATACCGAACTAAAAAAGATCATGTCAAGCTCACTTTCGTGGGGCGTCCCGACGTTCACCCTGCGAGTGAAGTATCACACTCCGGCCAGGCGAGGCCACGACGCAGCTATCTTCCCAGGTCATGTGGTTCATTTCATCTCGCTCGGTTACCCGTCCAAACCCCTGCATGGAAAATTGGGGGTAAACATCCCTTTTCCGGATCAGCGAGTCCTTCAGGTTGTCCGCCCTACACCCGAACATAGCTATTCAACCCTACATCAAGAGATCGAGTCGGCCCCACGTCTCACCGACAGGCCCGGACCAGGGTGGGATACGGATTCACCGGCGCCCGGGTTCTTCCGTTGGGATGCAACTGGAAATGCACATGATGAGCGCCTCCGTATGCATTGCCGGTGTTGCCGTTGTAGGCGATAAGTTGACCCCTCGTGACGCGCACGCCGGTACGGATGCCGGCGGCGTAACCGTCTAGGTGGGCGTAGTAGTAGTCAACCCCGTGGTCAGCGGACAGCCAGATTCCGATACCTCCCAATCCACCTCTCGTCAACGTTACCGAACCGGATGAGACGGCGAATACTGGTTGGCGTCTCGGAGCGAAAATATCGTTACCCCTATGGGTTCGTCCCCCGGAACGAGGAAATCCCCAATCGTTGATGAAGGAACTGGCGCCGGGATTCATCGGGCAGATGAACCCCGGGGTTATCGAAGACGGGACGCCGCCCGCCCCGCCGGACCGGCGAGCTGCTTCCAAGGCCCGCGCCCTTGCCAACTCGGCCTGGCGCTGCTGATAAAGGCGTTGACATTCTCCCTTCAACTCACGGGCGGCATACAGCGCCTCATCGGTTGCGGAGGCGAGCACCACGGACAGCCGGTGAGCTTCGGCCTCCAGAACCAGGAGTCGGGTCGTCTGCTCGTTCAGGTCCTCCTGCATCGTCTCGGTCTCCGAAACGATCACCTGGAACCGATCCACGGCGGCCACCTTCTCGTTGGTGATCGCCGTGAGGAACTCCTGTGCGGTTACCAACTCTGTTAGGGAACGCGTTCGGAACACCAGCCCGTCTAACTCCGAGCCTGCCGCCATATATGTTTCGACAGCCCATTCAACCACTTCATCGTTGAGGGCCTCCAATTCCTCCTGCCGCTCCGCGATCTGTTCAATCAACCGGTTGGTCCGGTCGGTCGTCACCTCGCGATCTGCGTAGATGTCCGCAAAGTCCGCTTGCGCCTGGTCGCGCTCGTCGATAGCAGCATCGAGAACCTGCTTGGCATCCCGGTACTCGTCACATGCCTCGTCGACCTCGGCCTCCGTCACGGCGGAGGACGGAACCGAATCTACCAGGGACAGTACGACCACCAGCCCGACCACGAGAAACGGTTGTAGCCGGTTTCTCATCATCACGACCGAGGGTAGCCGAAACGTGTTTCAACCCTCCGATCAGGTTCTCGAAGGAGGGCGTCGGGCCTCGTAAGGAATCAATCAGGCGATCAGCCTGAAGGCCGCTACGAACACCGCTACCGCCAGTACCGGCCCGTCAAGTGCGGTCAGATATCCATCAGTCCGCACCGCCAAGCGTATCTGTCCGGTCCTGAAGGCGGATCCGATGCCTCGGCCCGCAATCACCGCCCCCGCGATGACCAATCCGAGAAGGAACCATTGAAGGATAGGAAAGCCGCCTATATAGGCAACCACCACCGCGGCCAGAACTACCGAGAGGGCGCCGGTCGTGTATGGATCCGCCATGCGGGACCGGCTGCGCTCCACCACTCGCCCGATGAGAGTCCCCGCCATGGTGATCAGAACGAGCCCGGCAATCCGTCTGGCCCCGTCACCCGATGAGGAGATCCTGGTGAGCAGCACAGAAGAAACCGACAGAGAGGCGATCAATGCCGCAAGGGCGGTAGCCGAGATGATGGTTACATCCCGGCACTCCGGCCTGATGAGGGTCCAACCCATGACCACCAGCAGCGACAGTGCTATGCCCACCCCCAGACCGACCAGACCCAGCGTGTTGGTAGCCACCATCGACACCAGGATCGCGACCCATAAGGGAAGTCGACTCAGCCTGAAGTCGCTATCCGACGACACCACCGCCAGGTCCGCCGCCCAGAGCGCCACCACTCCGACCCATACCGCCATCAGGTAGGGAGTACCAAGGGCATTGGCGCCGAGAAGGAACAAGGCAAGTCCGGCAAGTATCAGGCCCTCCAGCCCGGCGCCCGGACTGCCGACCGCGGCGCCGCCCGACACGGGAGGTATCACAGCCAGTTCATCGGCGCCGGAAATCGGATCCCCGGAAGACGCCTCCTCACCGTTCTTCCATATTCGAGCGGTCTCCAACCGTTGTTCGAATCCGGGACCGTAGCGGGAAGCCAGCGCAGAAATGACCTCACCTACGGTCTTTCCTTCCACCGCAACATGTGAGGCGCCCGCCAACTCCCGAAGGTTCGCAAAAAGCCTTACTTTGACCATCAACCAGCCAGGCTACTCGGATTGGTCGCCTTCGTCGCGCTATTTCCGTTGTTTCGGCCCCTGGGTCTTGCCGAGGAGTTCGGACTACCAACCATCCTGCAGGGGTTGACCCTCGAAGTAACCGGCGAAGGATTGCACCCCGACCACGGAACGCTCATGGAATTCGTCGATATTCCGTGCGCCGGCGTAGGTAAAGGCTGACCTGATGCCGGCGGTGATCCGGTCGATGAGATCCTCCGCTCCCGGAGCATCCGGGTCCAGATACATCCGGGACTCCGATACCCCTTCTTCGAACAGTATCTTCCTGGCTCTCTGGTAGGGGGTGTCGTGGCGCGCTCGCCGACTGACTGCTCGCCGAGAGGCCATTCCATAGTTCTCCTTGTACACCCTTCCATCCGAATCACGTAGGGCTTGAGCAGCCGACTCATAGGTGCCCGCAAACAGCGAACCGATCATCACGCTCGAAGCCCCGGCGGCAAGGGCCAGGGCAACGTCCCTTGGGTGTCTAAGGCCGCCATCGGCCCAGACGTGCCGCCCCAGGGACCGTGCGGCGGCCGCGCATTCCAACACGGCCGAGAACTGGGGCCTTCCGACTCCGGTCATCATTCGGGTAGTACACATGGCGCCCGGCCCCACCCCTACCTTCACGATGTCGGCGCCTGCGTCTACGAGATCCGCCACCCCACCCTGCGTAACCACGTTGCCCGCCACGATCGGTCGGTCATCGACAAGCGCACGCACCTCTTTGAGTACCTCCAGCATCCGGTTCTGATGACCGTGTGCGGTATCCACCACGATGATGTCCACCCCCGCCTCGGCAAGTTTGACTGCCCGGGTACCGGCGTCTCCGCTTATGCCGACAGCCGCCCCGACCAGCAGACGCCCGCAGCCGTCGACCGCCGGCGCGTACCGATCCGCCCTTACAGCGCCCTGCTCGGTGATCACTCCCACCAGGCGGCCCGACCTATCCACCACCGGGGCGAGATGGAGTCGTCGCTCCACCAAGGTATTGAACATCCGCTCCGGAGACAGCGTATGGGAGAGAACGATCGGATCCGGGGACATGACCTCGACCAGCGGCGTAAAGGGATCGGCGCCTTCCTTGTCTCCCTCCGTAAAGATCCCTACCGGACTGTCTTCACCATCCACCACGATGATCGCCCGATGTGATCGCTTGCTTATGAGAGCCCGGGCGGTGTTGACGTTATCCTCAGGATTCAGGATGACCGCGGTGTCCACCACGAGGTGGGCGTTCTTGACGGAGGACACCATGTCGGCGACCGTCTCGAAGTCGACATCCTGCGGCAGGACTGCGACTCCACCCCTACGGGCCACCGTCTCCGCCATGCGCCGACCCGCGACCGCGGTCATATTGGCCACCACGATCGGTATGTTCGTCCCGGTACCGTCGGGAGTTACCAGGTCCACATCCATTCGTGAAGCAATGTCGGAATACCCGGGAACAAGGAATACCTCGGAATAGGTGAGATCGTGAGTCGGCCGGAGGTTGTCAATAAACCTCATCTAGCCTCCCCGAGGTCGAGGCATGTATCCCCTGGCATTTTCACCGACTCAAGAACCGGTTTCCGAACGGGCTAGCCGTCGTCAGGGTTGTCGGCCTCGGACCCGTCGTCAGGGTTGTCGACCCCAGACACCGACTCCGGTTCATCAGGTACCGAACCAGCCGCCTTCCGTCCGCTGCGTATCCTGACCACGAGGATAAGGACGACGGCCACGGCCAGCCCGATGGCGCCCCACATGATGATCATTTGCTGATTCGAGTTCTCCAAGCGGGAATGCGCCTCCAGAACCCGACCACCATCGGTTAGCGACAGGTTCCAGACGAGGGTGTCGCCGGTCACAACGTCGGCGTTGCTGGTAACGATTTCACCAGGAAGAACCAGCGTGAAGCGAACATCGAACACCGAGTCGAGCATGTCGAGTTCTAATGGAATCGGAATCTCCGAGAACTCCTCTCCGAAGAATCCACCCATTTCTTCGGGAATGTTCAACCGGAACGTGAAATCATCCTCCACCCGAGTCGGGAGGATGTCATACAGGAAACCGGGTATCGCGCCCACCACACCGGCGTCATCAACCGTCAATTCATCAAGAAGCGAGACCAACCGGTCCAGAGAGTCGAACCCGATAGTTGCGCGGACACCTTCGTAACCATCCTCGACGAAGGCTTCGACAGCCCAGTCCTCCGGCGCCGTATCGATTGACAATTCATCCGAGAAATCCCCCCCGGCCAGAGCGGCCAACTCTTCATCAACAGCCAACTCCACCGTGAAGGTACCGGTCTCGTCCTCGTTGACGACCATGTCGGCGTGGATACGTACCTCGCAACCAACCAGAAGAAGAGCGACGGCAACCGTTAGTAGAATGAGCGGACGATTAAAGGGTTTATCCACCGAAAGCCTCCTCGGAAGAATCGTTAGCGGCTGCGTCTGTCTAGCGAACCGGGTATGGGGCGGCTCGCGACTCACAGATCGTAATCGTCACCCCATCAGGCGCCGAAACGTCAAAAGAACCGGACCTACCGGATGCCATAGTACTGTATCCGGGACCCGCCCCGGCCAGCCGGGTGCGCCAGCCTTCGATACCTTCCACCATCAACACCAGATGCAGGGGACGCGCCTGGGACCCACGCCCCGGGTCAAGCCGACCTGAAACGAGTTCCAGGAATACACCGGCGCCCAATTCCAACAACACATTCCGTTCGGATTCCAACCCGGAACGGGCGGAATCCGCCGGTCGTATTCCGCCTGGCCCCATCGACCCATCCCGGTCATCGGACACGTCAGACCCGCCCGGTGACGGCGTTTGGCAGCGCGTCAACCCGAGCGCGCCTTCGTAGAAGGCGACGCTCTCATCAAGATTTTCGCAGCGCAGAACCATTCTGGTCTGGCGAATCGTGGTCGAATCTTGAACGGGACCGCGCAGCGCTTCCTTGGCCTCGGAGACCGTAAACCGCCCCTCTGTTATCTCCTGGCCGACTACCAGACCCGCCAGAGAACGACCTTCGACCTGGATCGAAGTCAGCATCCGGACATCGTCCAGATGGCGGACACCGCCGGATGCGATTACGGGCTCGTCGATGTACTCGAGAGCGGTGCGGAGTATCTCGAAGTTGGGAGACTCCGCCAGTACATCGCGGCGGGCGTCGGTGACGAAGAATCCGGAGACTCCGCACGAAGCCATCTCCAGCATTACCTCTTCCAGGAAACGCCCGGAGTTCGATGTCCAACCCCGGGTCACCAGTTCCTCGTTCCCCAACACATCGAGGGAGACCATCATGCGACCGGGATACTCACGGCATAGGTCCCAGACCATGGTAGGACTCTCGATTGCGGCGGTGCCCATGGTTACCTTCCACGCGCCGCGCTCCACCAGCCGACCCGCCTCCCACTCGGAGCGAATCCCGCCCGCCACCACCACCGGTACATCCAACCTGTCCAGCATGTCATCTATGAGGGGGCGGTTGCGATAGGACCCGTAGGCGGCTGCGTCCAAGTCGACAACCAACAGGTAGTCGATGCCTTTGTCTACCCAACCCCGGGCCCTATTCAGTGGATCCGAGTCCAACGACACCACATCGTCAAGGCTCCCCCGGCCTAGCCGGACCGCGCGACCGTCGAGAATGTTTACGCGGGCGTAGAGTTCCATCGGTTGATTCTATCCACACCCGCTGCGCAGGCATAACCACAACCGGCCACATCGCCCGCCGACTCGGGCTACGGTCGCCTTTCGGGCCGAGGCGCTAAAAATATACCTACTCCGTTCGCGAGTCGACATACTCTGCTCGGAAGGGCGCCGAAAACGAGTCCCCCGGGATCACCGTCTCGTAAACTACCTGGTTAAAGCACTATCGGCCGGGGTATCCACCCCTTGCAGGGGCCGTTTTCAGCGCTCGGTTCGTCGGCAGAGGGCCGGTCTTGCCGTCGGCTATGCTGCTTTGAACTTCCCTGGGACGGTCCGTCCCTCTTCCCTTGGACAAGCGGTCACGCTCATCGGCCGGCGACGCGTATCAAACTATCCGGCACATGGAGTGACAGGAAGTGAACCTGCCGGTTAGCAACAACAATGAGGGTCATAAGTTTGACTAACTACAAGGATGTCATTATCCTACTCGGTTCCACTGCGCAAACAATACAAAGTCGATTGACGAAGACAGCGACAGAAACTCATACCTCTCGGGGAGGGCGCCAATGACAACCGCGGATCAAGGATTGCGCATCGAACGCCGGTTCACCAACGAAGGCCGGGATCCGTACGAGAACGTTGTTTGGCGCCGCCGCCGATCACGCATAACCAACCCGGACGGGTCGGTGGTGTTCGAGATGAAGAATGCGGAGGTCCCTGCCAATTGGTCGGCGGTGGCGACCGACATCATCGTTTCCAAATACTTCCGCAAAGCGGGCGTGCCCCAGGTCGGTGACAATGGTGAACCCCTTACCGACCAGAACGGTGATCCGGTTGTCGGTTCGGAGCATTCGGCCAAGGATGTGTTCGACCGGATGGCGGAGACATGGAGACACTGGGGAGAGTCCCACGGCTACTTCGCTTCCGCGGATGACGCCCAGACCTTTGAGGACGAACTCAAATACATGCTCGCCAACCAGATGGCCGCTCCCAACAGCCCCCAATGGTTCAATACCGGATTGGCTCACAGATACGGGATCACCGGCACGAAACAGGGCTTCTGGTTCGTGGACGAGGACACGGGGAAGGTGGAGTCGTCCCCGGACGCCTACTCCAGGCCTGCTCCCCATGCATGCTTCATCCAGTCAGTGGCGGATGACCTGGTAAACGACGGCGGGATAATGGACCTCTGGGTGAGGGAGGCGCGCCTGTTCAAGATGGGATCGGGAACCGGCTCGAACTTCTCCAGCATCCGCGCCGAGGGCGAACCGCTGGCGGGAGGAGGAAAGAGTTCGGGGCTCATGTCCTTCCTCAAAATCGGCGACCGGGCCGCGGGCGCCATCAAATCGGGAGGAACCACCAGACGAGCCGCCAAGATGGTCACGCTCGACATGGATCATCCTGACATCGCCGAGTTCATCTCCTGGAAACACCAAGAGGAGGAAAAGGCCCGCCTCCTCATAGAGCATGGAGGATTACCGGCCGATTTCAACGGTGAGGCCTACGCCACCGTCTCGGGTCAGAACTCCAACAACTCGGTCCGGGTCGACAACCGTTTCATACAAGCCGTACGCGAAGACGGTGACTGGCATCTGATAAACCGGGTGGACGGCGGGATCGCCCGTACCGTCAAGGCCTCCGAGCTGTGGGGCCGGATCGCGGAAGCCGCTTGGGCCTGCGCCGATCCGGGCATGCAGTACCACTCCACCATCAACGAATGGCACACCTGCCCTGAAGGAGGCGAGATTCGCGCCTCCAACCCGTGTTCCGAATACATGTTCCTGGACGACACGGCCTGCAACCTGGCCAGCATCAACCTGGTCGCCTTCCTCGACAACGAGTCCGGCAAGTTCGATGTCGATTCCTACCTCCACGCCATCCGTCTCTGGACTATCGTTCTCGAGATCTCGGTCACTATGGCCCACTTCCCCTCCAAGCCCATCGCCCAAGGCTCTTACGACTACCGAACCCTGGGTCTGGGTTATGCCAACCTGGGGAGTCTGTTGATGCGCTCGGGCATTCCCTACGATTCGGACCGAGGCCGGGCCGTCGCCGGCGCTCTCACCGCCATCCTCACCGGTGAGGCCTACGCCACCTCCGCGATGATGGCCGACGCCTTGGGCCCGTTTCCCCGTTTCGGGGAGAACCGCACCCACATGCTCCGGGTGATTCGCAACCATCGGCAGGCTGCCTATGGCGCCACCGACTACGAAGGTGTTACGACCAGAGTTATGGCAATCGACCCGCAGACCTGCCCGCCTGATCTCGTGTCGGCGGCTCGGGAAGCCTGGGACCGGGCTCTGTCCCTCGGCAAACGTTACGGCTACCGCAACGCGCAGGCGACCGTCCTGGCGCCGACCGGATGCCTGGTGGGAGGATCCCTCATCCCGACCGAGCGAGGGCTGGTGCGGCTTGGTTCGCTCGGCGATCCTGAAGGCGCCCGGTGGCAGGAATTGGGTGCAGCGGTCGGAACAGACGACGGACCCCGCATGGCTACCCATTTCTATGTCAACGGCGCCGAAAACGTGGTGACCGTCAACACGGACCGCGGGTACCGCGTCCAGGGAACGCCCACCCACCGTATCAAGGTTGTCGATTCGCAGAGCCTCGATTGGGTATGGAAGCGGTTCGGAGACATCAAAGCCGGCGATGTCGTACCGCTTCAACTCGACCAGTTGGTGGGATCGCCCCGCAAGGTGACCCTGCCTCCACCGGGCAGGATGCATCGGACCGAGGACCGGACCACCACGACGCCGAGCGTCATGAGTCCGGAGTTGGCCGAGTTCGTCGGGTATTTCATGGGGAACGGTTCCCTCCACGCCAAGAGTCTGCACCTGCGGGTGACGGCCGGGGACTTCGAGGTGTTGGAGAGGCTACAAGCCCTCGGGAAGGAACTCTTCAACCTGCACCCCGCTATCACCGAGAAGGTCGGCTACACCGAAATGGTGCTTCACTCGGTTCCGCTGACCGTGTGGTGGCAAACATGCGGCTTTGCCAAGACCGCTCTCGACGACGGACGCACCGGCAAGGGAAGACATCCTCACATACCCGACGCGATACTCGCTTCCAACGACCCGGAAACCTACCGGGCGTTTGTCCGAGGCCTGTTCGAGGCCGACGGGACCGTCACGAACGGTTACCCGACCTGGTCTACCACTTCGATCGAGTTCGGTCACGATATACAGTCGCTGTTGCTGGCGATCGGTTATCCCACAACCCGGAGGATCGACCGGAGCGGCCGGGGTGACTCTCCTACTTCCATACTGCGTATCCTCGACCTGTCCGACTCGAACGGTTTCGCCGAGGAAATCGGATTCATGAGCGGCCGCAAACAGACCGCCTTGATCTCGAAAACCTTCGCCCGGGACGTCCACCATGATCGCATTCCGCTTTCTAGCTCCATGGTCGACCGGCTTGCCCCGGAAAACGACACCCTACGGCGCTCCCTGTCGGCGTCCCTGGACAGAGACGGGATGGTCTCACGCCGATCCGCCCGGAAACTGCTGGAACGCACCGGCGACCGCGATCTGTCCCGACTGCTGAACTACTTCTACGACCGGGTTGACAGCGCCGACCTAGGCGAGCAGCAATGGACCTACGACCTGTCGGTTCCCGACAATGTCACCTATGTAGCCAACGGATTTGTGTCTCATAACACGATCGGGCTGGTCATGGACTGCGACACAACCGGTGTGGAACCCGACTTCGCCCTGGTGAAGTTCAAGAAGCTGGCCGGGGGTGGATACTTCAAGATCGCCAACCAGTCATTGGCCCCGTCGCTCCGCCGTCTCGGATACACCCCCGTCCAGATCCAAGAAGTCCTCACCTACGTCGTAGGTACCTCGTCCCTGACCGGAGCGCCCCACATCAACCCCGACACCCTGGCGGAGTGCGGCATGATCGCCGCCGACCTGACCAAGGTTGAAGCGGCCCTGCCGGGCGCCTTCGAACTCGGTCACGCCTTCAACCCATTCGTGCTTGGTAACGAAGCCATGCAACGGCTGGGTTTCACGGAGGATGAATACGCTGTGGCCGGGTTCGACATGCTCAAGGAACTGGGCTTCACTGACCATCAGATCGACCGGGCGAACGACGCCGTTTGTGGAAGGCAGACCATCGAAGGCGCTCCGCACATCCGAGAGGAGCACCTACCGGTGTTCGACTGCGCCAACCGAAACGGAAAGTACGGGAGGCGGTTTATCCACCACACGGGCCACATAAAGATGCTGGCCGCCACCCAGCCGTTCATCTCCGGCGCCATCTCCAAGACCATCAACATGCCGAACGAGGTGAGCGCCGATGATGTAGCGGACGCCTATATGATGTCGTGGGAACTGGGGCTCAAAGCTATGGCGCTCTACCGCGACGGATCGAAGGCATCCCAACCACTGTCGGCGTCCTCCGACGACGGTGCGTCCGAGGAGACCGACGCTGAGGTGGCCGCGGCAGTCGAGCATCAGGTCGGACTGGCGTGGGGTCGCCTACCGGAGGGAACTTCCCCCACCCAGGCCTATGCCAACCACCCCCGTCCACGGTTCCTGCTACCTGCAAGGCGGGTAGGTTGGACGCAGGAGGCGAGGGTAGGCGGCCACAAGGTATTCCTGCGCACCGGTGAATACGACGACGGTACCCTGGGAGAGATATTCCTGGATCTCGCCAAGGAAGGCGCCACGCTTCGAGGCATCCTGGCCAGCTTCGCCATCGCCGTCAGCAAGGGTCTGCAATACGGAGTTCCGCTGGAGGAGTTTGTAGACACCTTTATATTCCAAACCTTCGAGCCGCGCGGCATGGTTGAGGGCCACCCCAACATCAAGATGGCCAACTCGATCATCGACTACATATTCAGGGCGCTCGGGGTGGAGTACCTGCACCGCGACGAACTGGTTCAGGTCCCCCCGGACCGTTCGGCCAGCGACCTGCCGGAACCCCCGAAGGGCAAGGCCGCCGAAGCCGGCTATCAGTTGGAGTTGATGGAGTCGATCAAGGAAAGTGACATCGAAGCACAAACCACCGCGGCGGCCTTTGCCGACGCCGATACACCTCGCCGCAACATCGGCGTTCCCAAACGGTCACCGGTCCCGGTGGGCGGCAACGGCGCCAAGCAGGTTGATAGTCCTTCATTACAGGCCACGTTGCTGGACACCAGCCAGGTAACCGGCGGGTTGATGGGCGACGCCCCGCCCTGCGCCTCGTGCGGCCACATGACGATTCGCAACGGTTCCTGTTACGTTTGCCTCACCTGCGGGGACACCACCGGCTGCAGCTGAGCCGCCGAGGCTGGAAAGTATGGAAAGTATGGACTGGCGCCCGATAACCGGTCTTCGCGACTGGACAGAACTGGCCAGCCGGGAACTCCCACCCTTGGCGTCGGTGTGGTCCGAGCAACGCGAAACGTTGCTGGACACCGAGAGCCTGGCGGAGTTCAACGAACGGCTGGCCCGTGAATGGGCGATCGAGACCGGCATTCTTGAGGGTCTCTACACCCTTGATCGCGGTGTCACCACATTACTCATCCAGCACGGTCTGGATGAGTCCCTCATTTCTCATGACGCAACCAACCGGCCTGTAGCTCAGGTGGCCGCCCATCTACGCGACCAGAAGGAAACTGTGGACTGGCTCTTCGAGTTCGTTACGGAAGAACGTCCCTTCTCCGAATCCTTTATCAAGGAAATCCACTACCTGATCACACGGAGCCAGGAAACAGCAAGCGGTGTAGACACTTTCGGAAGGAGAGTGGAGATACCTCTCCGTAAAGGCGCCTACAAGCTTCGGCCCAACAATCCGACTCGGGCCGACGGTTCGGTTCATGCGTATTGCCCACCGGAACAGGTCACCGTCGAGATGGAACGCCTAGTCGACCTCCATGATCGTTATCTGGAAGATGACGTCCCACCGGAAGTGCTCTCGGCCTGGCTGCACCATCGCTTTGTACAGATACATCCCTTCCAGGATGGCAACGGTCGAGTGGCCCGTGCGCTCGCCACTCTGGTTCTATTGAGTGCAGGCTGGTTTCCGCTGGTCATCCATCGCGACCAACGGGCCGCCTATATCGACGCCCTTGAAGACGCCGACCGAGGCGACTTGGCGCCGCTTGTCGAGATGTTCGCATCCGACCAGCGCAAGGCGTTGATTCATGCCTCGAGGATCGCAGCGTGACGTGCTCTGCCAGAAGGAGAGCTTGGACAAGATGGTGGTGCTACTAGCCTGCATTCTTTGTTTCTTTTCTCATTGTGGGCCGGTTCGTGGTAGGGACCGGTTTTCTGTCCTACCCATGTTGCATACTGGTAGGTAACCGCAAGCACTGAGCGGCCTGTTTGGGTACCGGATGGGCCAAGCCGGGATCATCCTGAACGTACCAACCCCGGTATGGGGTATGGCGGGACGCGTTTCGACGCCGAGGAGGCGGCGGTTGGGGGCGGGACCCACTTCGGGAGTCAACCAAGCCGGGAGGGTTGTTTTTCGCGATCTCGGTGGTCACGGGAGCAGGAGTCCGACGGTAAAGCGGCTGTAGCCCTCGTCAATCCACCCTGACCACAACGGTCGCCACAACCTTGTCGTGCCAACCTTGGCGGCGGTTATCCCATGTGGGCGATAGGTAAACCACCAGGATGGCGATCCACCCGACACTCGGTATCAGTCCGGGAAGCGAAAGGATCAGCCACCGCCCGACCGACTTCCCCCATCCGGGAATATCGCCGTCATCAACCTTTACGACCCGAACACCGGTGAGCATCTTGCCCACGGTCTGTCCCCGCAGCGCGATCATAGTCACCTCGTACACAAGCGTAACCAGTACGAAGCAGGAAGACTACGAAGACGAACAGGAAGGCGGCCAGAGCAGCCGCATAATCTTCACGCGAGACCGCCGAGAACACCAACCCGCCCAGACCGATCACGAACAGGACGACCAGAACCACCACGACAAGTATCACATCCAGGACCCTGGCGCCTAGACGGCTCCCGAGACCTGCTAGGGCGCGCTCTTCTCCATTTCCTAACCTCACCCATCCCGGCCTGGTCGAATCCATCCGTTCCCCGTTCTCGAAGGTATTACAAGCATCACAAGTATTACAAGTATGGGTAACAATGCTACTACCCAAGTCATCCACTCCCCCGGTGACCGCGTCCCC
>CAZEZF010000018.1:0-40571 GCA_964516495.1 uncultured Acidimicrobiia bacterium
CGCTGTTCACACTGTCCGGAACGTCAAGAGACAGCTTGACAGGATCCGAGGCAGGCCAGCAATCGTGCAGCGCGGCTCGGCCATGGAGTTACCACTACCTGACGGCTTCCTAGACGCGGTTGTAACCGACCCTCCGTATGACGCGATGATCAACTACTGCGACTCCTCCGATCTCCTGTACGTGTGGCTCAAACGTGCCTTGGTGACAGCGTATCCGTGGTTCGGGTCGACAACCGACCCGGATGGTCTGCAGGAGAAGACCAATGAGGCGGTCATCAAGTTCGGTTCTATAGGCGACGACCATCGCACCGAGGCTCATTACAAGTCGTCCATCACCAAGGCATTTGACCAGGCTCGGCTCAAGGTGGGATCCAGAGGGGTGGTGAGCATCGTGTTCGGTCATGGGGACCCTGCTGCCTGGGCGCGGGTACTGACAGCCATCTCAGACGCGGGGTTGGTTCTCACCGGGTCGTGGCCCGCCAGCACCGAGAAGGGTGGTAAGCAGACCGGTGAGTACATCGACAACACGATCATGATGGCCTGCCGCGCGGCATCCGCTGACCGTCCGGTCGGTGATGTGCGGCGCGTTGATGAGCAAGTGCGTACCGAGATTGCACGGCGCGTGCCGGAGTGGACGGCTGACGGCTTGGCGGACTCCGACCAGCGGATGGCCGCGATTGCTCCAGCAATGGAGGTAGTGGGCCGTTATAGCGAGGTTCGTGATTTCACCGGTGTGCCGGTGCCAATCGAGCACTTCTTGGGGTTGGCTCACAAGGCGGTAGAGGAAGCCGCCGATGTGCGTATCGATAGTTTCCGGCTGGCCGACTTCGACGAGCGGACCCGTTTCGCGTTGGCTTGGGTACGCCAGCACGGAAGGCGGGTCGCCGCGGCGTCCGAGGCCCGGTGGCAGCGTTTGTCATACGACATGTCCGAGAAGGACGTGGAGGGCATCATCAAGAAGGTCAGGGGCGGGCCGCGGCTCGCCTACGCGGATGAGACTGCTACCAGGCTGGACCTGCATCCCAACAGCGCCGTCATCGATATAGCGTTGGCGGTGGCGGCCGAGGGTCGCGCTCTGGCGGAGATAGCCGAGGCGCTTCATACGCTGGACCGCGAGAGTGACGAGATGCTTTGGGCGGCGATGGCCGAGTTGGCTCGCGCGGTGGGCGAGAGCGACCGTGACGGGCAGACTTGGACCTGGGCGGTGCGGCAGCGCAAGCTCATCTCCGATCGTGCTCTGCGGCAGCGCGGAGACCGCGAGCAAGAACGCGAGCGTATGACCTCGGAATCGGGTCAGGGTAGGTTCTTCTGAGGAGAAAGGACGGGTCTTCATGAAGGGCACGAGCGCACCATGGTGGCAGGTCGTGGAGCTGCGCGAGGAGGTAAGGGCCAGCGACGGCGCGATCGACGATGTGCAGATGTCGCTTCACGACGCGGTGTTCGGCAAGGAGGGCGTAGGCGCGGGCAGGACCCCGTATGCTGATGCCGGCTACTACGGCGACATCACGCATCCGACGGGGAGCCTCGTGGAGTTGATGGCCCGTGTCGCGGTACGCCTCGGGGTGCCGGGTTCTACTCAGACCAGCGCGTTGTGGCGTCTTGACCAAGCTATGGGCGGCGGCAAGTCCCACGGCCTCATCGGGTTGTGGCACCTCGCTTCCCATCCCGAGGAACTATCCCATACCGACCTCGGCAGGCAGGTGACGCTAGCGGCGGAGAGCATCGCCGGGCGGGGCAACGTGCGCGCCGACCTTGGCAACCCGATGTGTGTGGTGCTGGACTGCGACAACACGACCGCCGCTGAGGAGGATTTCGGCCCTGCCAAGCGGCTCGGGGAGCGGTTCCTGTGGCGGCTGTTCGACATGGACGGCCATCGCTACGACGCGTTCAAGGCTCACGTCACGAGCAAGGCGAAGGTGGCCGAAGCCCTCAGTAGCACCGGCCGGCCGGTGCTCATCCTGATCGATGAGATCATGGACTACGTCAGGGTCGCTGCCGCGTCGGACCCCGACGGGGCGGTGTTGGACATGGCGTTCCTGCGTGTGCTGCTTGATGTCGTAAACGACGTGTCCAACTGTGTAGCAGTCGTCGTGATGATCGCGTCCGACAAGGACAACATGGTGATGAACCGCGAGGGCGAGAGGCACCGAGCCGAGTTAGAGGATTTGCTGACTCGCAACGCTCGGACAACAGCGGTCACCGGCGGGGGCGATTTCGCCGAGATAATCCAGCGCCGTCTGTTCAGCTCGCGACCCCCGGTGGAAGTCACCGACGCGACCACTGAGCGGTTCCTTTCAGGCATGCGAACCGCGTGGAAGACCAAGGTGTTCAAGAAGCTCGGTGACTACCGTGAGTCCGATTTCCGCCGACGAGTGGAGCGCTGCTACCCGTTCCACCCCGACTTGATCGCGCTGGCGGAGGACGAATGGGCACAGCACGCAGGGTTCCAGCGGGTGCGTTCCATTATCAGGGTCTTCGCGTCGGCGGCACACGAGCAGTCGCGACGCGCCGCAGCGGGCGAGTGGGCGCCCGAACTCATCGACAGCGGCGATCTGCCGTTGCAGTCCAACCTCCTCAAGGACGCCCTGCTCAACTCCGGTCTCGTCGCTGACGACAAGACCCAGGCCAACCTGCGGGAGGTCGCCAGCGTCGACATCGTCGATCAGCACAACCCAGAGCGGGGCGCTGCCCGCCGCCTGGACACCTTGCGGGACGAAGGCTGGTCACATCGCAACCCGCGGGCAGCAGAGCGCATGGCCACCGCCTTGTTCGTAAGGTCTCTGTGCCCGCGCGCCAACGGAGCACGCGGAGCCACCGAAGCGGAACTACTCGCGGCCTCATTCGTTCCCGGAGGCGGCTACGGCACCGGCGACGCCGAAGCCGTAGCCGCCGAACTGCTCGAAACTGACGAGGGTGTCACCTCCGTCGAGGTTCTACCCGGTCGCGGCCGCGCGGCGAGGCGCTGGGTGTTCGAGACGCGCAAGACCCTGGCGATGCTCACCCGCGCCGAGAAGAAGACCGTCAGCAACGCCGATCGCGACAAGGCGGTCACGGACCGGGCTTTCGAGATCGCTGCGTCAGGACCGTTCGACAAGATCGTCAAGGCAGAAGGCGGCGACGTGCCGGCCGGGGGCGTGACAGCAGAGGGATGCCGCGCGGTGCTCGAACAGGCAGGAATTGACAACAAGCACCAGACCAGGCTCGTCGTGCTGGATTCACGGTGGTTCTCCCTGTTCAACGGCAACGACTCCGCCACGCGCGAAGCCGCCGCTGCGGCATTGGGTACCGGTCCCAACCCGATGAGTGTCCAATGGGCCTCCTCAACTGTGTTCGCGTGCGCCAACACAGCCGTGCGACGACAGGCCCGCGGGCTTGCATCCGAGTGGATCGCTCGTGAGCGGGTCGCTCAACTCCCCGTGGTCCAGGCCGACCAGGACATGAAGAGACGAGCGCGAGCAGAAGCTGCGAAAGCCAAGAAACGGCTCGACAAGATGGTGCGTCAGTGCTACAAGCACATCATCTACCTCGCACCCAAAGGCGAGTACCAGCGCGCAGTCGAGTTCCTACGAATCCGCAAAGACACCCAGAGCGCCCTCAGCGGCGCAGACGTGTGGGGCGAGCTGCGCGAGCACAGCAAGGCATTCCGGCATGGCGAGTTCGACCACAACGGCCTACTCCACAACCTCCGAGACAACGACTACGGCCGACCCCTCTCCGAGATACGAGACAACTTCTGGTCCAACCCCCACAAACCGCTGCTGCCATCGGGCGCGAGCGAACTACGAGACGCCATCTACGCCGCCATCCGAAGCAACAACATCGAACTCGTCAGTCCGAGCGGTGAGATCTACCAAGTCCAAACCGCCGGCGACATCAACCTGTCATCCCAACACATCCGCATCCAACAGCCGGCCACCCGGCTGCCGGGAGGCGACCCAGAGTCGCCAAAGCCCCCCAAACCGCCCGAAACGCCACCATCCGCCGGAGGACAGCACGAGCCCACGACGACACCACCATCCGGCCCCACCCCCACGCCAGACACGGAGACCAGCTATTGGCAGATCACCCTCAGCATCAACACCACCCTTGACCGCGGCGCACCCCCCGAAGAACTGGTTCATCTCCTACGTGAACTCACAAACCGCATCGACGACGGCATTGTCAGCCACATCAACCAAACCACTCAGATCACCATCAGCACAGACAAAGACCAGATAAAGACTATTGAAAACCTAGCCAAAGTAGCCAAGGCCAATATGAACGTCATATCATTATGATTATTATCTGCGAAGCTATCGTCGGGTTCTTTGGTCGTTGCCTGTTCTTCGTGGATTTGGATACAGTTAGTTCACTTCTTGAAGACCGTGATCAGCATGGGCTGTTTCGCTTTCGGAGATTGGACGTGGAGCCAGATACCGGCTCCCTGTGGCCGCGGCGATGAATCGCCTGCTCTACCCACCCGGCTACCAAAGGCCCGGACGATGGATATCGATGATACGATGCGTAGCCGACTTCAGAGCCATTCGTACCGTCTGTTCCGACTCAACCTAGCCGGCAGCTTTACGTTGTTCCTGCCGTTTACGGAAGGGAGTTGGACAGCCATCAATCCTCCACGCGGGTCAGTAGGGTTGTTTCTTAGTTCGTGGATGATGGTCCCGTATTGGTCATGCATCCCGATCCACCTCTCTTGGACCGGAGGAAACGAACGTGATCGACGAGCTCCTCACGTTGGCAGGCGCCGCTGACGTAATCGACATTGTCACTCCGCGGACATACGCCGGCCGCTCGCGCAGGATATCTCGTGGCGACTGAACTGATCCCGCGGAACACGCTTCAAGGAATCCGAGTCGGCATTTCTGTATCTAACAGTGATGATCTTGACCGGCTTGGATTGTCGCAGGCTCATGCCGAGTTAGCCGTTGGTGAACTGGCTCGGGCTGTGCTGGTCGCAGGAGGAAGTCTCGTCTATGGAGGGCGGATCAGGCCTTCGGGGTTCACACAAATCCTGATGCACGAAGTTCACCGCTATGGCAATGGACAGGAAGCTATCAGGCTATGCCTAGCCACACCCGAACACCGCAAACTCTCCCGAGTTGAACTGAACAACTTTGACCGAGAACTAGGAACCAAGGGCCGGGTGGTGTGTTTGGATGTTACAGGATGTGAGATATCAGGGATACAGAGATCAAGGGCACAAGGTCGGTCTCCCCTTGTCGATGATGAATCGACTCGTGCCTACAGCGCAATGAGGAGCTACATGGGCGCCGTCACAGATGCCAGGGTGCTTGTGGGCGGCAAGTTGACAGGCTTCAAAGGATCGGCGCCGGGAATTATCGAAGAGGCAATCGTTACAATTGAGAGACGACAGCCCCTCTATGTGTCAGCAGGTTTCGGTGGAGCTGCCGCATTGGTTGCACGGTGTCTCGGCATTGATGACTTGAGTTGGGCGCCTCCTGACTTTCCGACGCATCCCCAGGACGAGAGGATTGAACGTGCTCTCGAAGACCTCAACACTGTCGCAGTGTCCACGGCCTGGAGCGCCGGTTCTCTTGGACTCAGCAAGCGAGCGCTTCATCAACTGGCAGCTTCGCATCGTGCGAGCGAGATCGCATCACTCGTGGTGGTCGGCCTATCTCGATTGGTCCGATAAGGCGAGCCGTTTCAGGCGCAGAGGATGAGGATCACGAGGTAGCTATCCCCCGTCGTCGACCATCGGTTAGATTGACGCTCCAATCGGTGAGTCCTTCCCGCGAGGGTGATAGTGCGCAGGACAGGTCAATATGGGAGGGTGACGGTCGGACTTCACGGGGGTGAGTCGCCACAGGTAGCCTAAACATGCATCCGAACATCCTGCTCGTCATGGCCGACCAGTTGGCGCCGCACTTCACCGGCGCCTACGAGCATCCGCTGGTCCGGACACCGGCCATGGACAGCCTGGTCGAGCGGGGCGCCCGCTTCGACAGCGCCTACTGCCCCTCACCGCTGTGCGCTCCGTCCCGGTTCGCCATGCTGACGGGGCAGCCGGTAGCTACCGACACCACCAACGAAGCCGTATCCCAAACCGAATACGAACGACGCATCATCGAACTTGAACGACGCCGACTCGGACTATAGGACCGTTTGGTTGATGTGGTTCGTCTTGCCTGATCAACAGATTCGTCGCGGAGAGTTCCAACGTCATCATTGCAAATGTGAACAAGTTTCTATGTAGAGGGTCGAGCTACCGAGTGTTTCGCGGATGGGCGTAGAGATGGTTACCCTCTCCCTAGCCGAGCAACTGATGGTGACCTATGAGCTTTGAGACACGGACCGGAGCAGAGTTGACGCAGGATATCGAAACCCGATTAGGTATTTACATGATGATGCTCGAGGCGCGCCGCTTCGAAGACTATGCCTACCAGATGTTCCTCGAAGGCCTGGTCAAGGGAACATCCCACCTGGCGACCGGACAGGAGGCGATCGCAGCCGGGTTCGCGGCGGCCATGAACCCCACCGATCTCACCTTCTGCACCTACCGGGGACATATCCACACCCTTCTCAGGGGTACCCCGCCCGGTCCCCTTATGGCGGAGCTCCTCGGTCGAGCTACCGGAGTGTGCGGAGGGAAGGGGGGTTCCATGCACCTCACATGGGCGCCGGCCGGAGCGATGGGTTCCTACGCAATCGTGGGAGCTCATCTCCCGATCGCGGTGGGGGCGGCCTGGGCGGCGGTGGAGCGTGGCAGCGAGCAGGTGTCCGTCTGCTTCTTCGGAGACGGCGCCACCAACATAGGGGCCTTCCACGAAGCCCTTAATCTGGCGGTGGTATGGAACCTGCCGGTGGTCTTCGTCTGTGAGAACAACCTGTACATGGAGTACACACCCATCGGGTCGGTCACCGCGGTGGAGCGCCCCGCGGCTGATCGGGCGGGCGCCTACGGCCTGGAAGGGATAATGGTGGATGGCAACGATGCGGACGAAACGTTCGCGGTGGCGAGTTCGGCCATCGGTAAGGCGAGAAGCGGGGGAGGCCCCAGCCTTATCGAGGCCGTCACCTACCGGCATGGCGGCCATTCCCGGGCCGATCCGGGCGCCTACCGGCCGGATGAGGAAGTGAGGATGTGGAAGGCCCGCGATCCGATTCCCCTGTATCGGGAGAGGCTGGCTACGAACGGGGTGGCCGAGGAGCGCCTGGCGGGTATTGAGGAAGAAGTGGAGACAGCAATCCGGTCGGCGGTGGACGAGGCCAAGGCCGCGCCGCTCCCGTCCGTGTCGTCGATCAACACCCAGGTGTGGGCGGATGGAGGTTCGCGGTGGCGGAATTGATCACCTACCGAGAAGCAGTGGCTCATGCCCTTGCCCAGGAAATGGAGCGCGACAGTACGGTTTATCTGATCGGCGAGGATGTGGCGGCCGCCGGGGGAGTGTTCAAGACCACGCCCGGTCTTCTCGAGCGTTTCGGTCCCCGGCGGGTCAGGGACACCCCCATCTCCGAAGAGGCGATAATCGGCGCTGTCATGGGCGCGGCCATGAACGGTTTGAAACCGGTGGCTGAGATCATGTTCTCGGACTTCCTCGCTACCTGCTGGGATCTGATCGCCAACCAGATCGCCAAGACCCGTTACATGACCGACGGGCAGGTGACCCTACCCCTGGTGATCAGGACGGCCAATGGCGGCGGGGTTCGTTTCGGCGCTCAACACTCGCAGAGTCTTGAGAACTGGGCGATGGCGGTACCGGGTCTCAAGGTGGTGGCGCCTTCGACTCCTCGCGATGTGGTCGAGTTGATGGCCGCCTCGATCCGGGATCCCGATCCGGTGGTATTTTTCGAGCACAAGGGCCTTTTCGCCACCCGTGGTCCGGTTCCCGAGGGGGAGTTGGTCGGTGAGTTGGGTAGGGCATCCGTGGTCCGGGAAGGATCAGACATTACGATCCTCACCCTGGCGGCAATGACGCCCAAGGCGCTTTCGGCTGCGGATCAACTTGCTGACCGCGGTATCGAAGCCACCGTGGTGGATCTCCGCTGTCTGGTGCCGCTGGACACCCTGACCATTCTGGATGCGGTTATCGATACCGGCCGGGTCTACACGGTGGAGGAGAACCCTCGCCTGTGCGGCTGGGGCGCGGAGGTGGTTTCCATAATTGCCGAAGAGGCCTTCTATGATCTGGATCAGCCGATCGTGCGGATCAGTACCGACCATGTCCCGTTGCCGTCGGCGGATGTTCTGGAGGACGCCACCATCCCGTCCGTAGAGCGGATTGTGGCTACGGTGGAAAACACATTCGAATGAGGAACCACGATCATCGTAACACGCCGGCGCCGCGCCTATCGGGAGGCGGCGTAGAGGGCGGGTTCACGGTCGGTTTGGCGTCTACATGAGCCGAACCTCCGATCCCAGGGTAGGTTTCATCGGTCTGGGTCGGATGGGGTACCCGATGGCTACCAACATCGCGGGCGCCGGATTTCCTCTCACTATATGGAATCGGACTGTAGCGAAGTCCGAAAGAATGGCTGACGAGATCGACGCCGAGATAGCCGAGTCGCCGGCCGCGCTGGCAGCGGCGGTTGATGTGTTGATCACCATGGTGGCCGACGGTTCGGTCCTTGAAGATATGTACACGGGTCGGGGCGGAATGTGTGGTTCTGTACGGGCGGGGACGACATGTATTGATATGAGCACGGTGAGCCCGGTCGAATCCCGCCGAGTCGCGGCGGCGGTCGAGTCGGCGGGCGCCTGGTTCGTGGACGCACCGGTATCCGGGAGCACGGCGCCGGCCGAGGCCGGAACGCTAACGATCATGGCCGGTGGTCGGGCCGAGGATGTCGCCGCTGTGCGTCCGGTATTGGAGGCGATGGGCTCCCGCATATTCCATATGGGTCCCGTCGGCGCCGGGGCCACCATCAAGTTGGCGGTCAACTCGATCGTGTACGGTCTCGGCCAGGCGGTGGCCGAATCGCTGGTGATGGCGGAGGCGGCCGGGATCGAACGTGATACGGCCTACGAGGTCTTCGCCAACAGCGCTATCGCGGCGCCTTTCGTTCACTACCGACGAGACGCCTATCTGAGTCCTGGTGAGGTACCCGTCGCCTTCCGGATGGTATTGGCCGAGAAGGACCTCGATCTGGTTCTCGAACTCGCCGACTCCGTAGGGGCGGTCTTACCACAGGCGATCACCAACCGGTCACAGGTGGTTGATGCTATCGACGCCGGTTTCGGGGACCATGACATGTCGGCGGTGGCCGAGCACCTGCGTGTTCTCCGAGACGGAACGTCGGAGTAGACCGGCTGATAGATATGACCTTTCTCGATAGGTGTTCCGGCAGGGCGCCATTCCAAGATGTGTGTCCTGCCTATTAACCCTGTTTTTCATGCCCCGACATACCGAACTCAAAAGGCCATGTCAAGGGCAGCATCGTGGGTTGTCCCTGCGTTCACCCTGAGGGTGAAGGGTCACGCTCCGGCCAGGCGAGGCCATCAAGCAGCTATCCTCCCAGGTCGGAAGGGTCATTGTATCTTTCTCGGTAACCCATTCGAACCCCCGCATCAAAAATCGGGGTCGATAAAGACGGATGCTCCTGACTTCGTGGGTGTAGCCATCATCCGATCCCGGTGGTCTAAATTGGGAGGTACCGGTACGGGCGCTGCGCGGTCCATGCGTCTGCGACCGGGTAAGCCGCCCAGAAATATGAAGGAAAGGGCGACGGCTGGTTGGTTATCGGCTGGTTTCCAATCCGCCCATTACGAACGAACGACTACACGAGGATATGTCCGTGGGCACTGAAGAGCGGATCGAACAACTCCGGGAGCTTCGCCGGAAGGCTGAGGCGCCGGGCAGTCGGAGGGCCGCCGATCGCCAGCACGAGAAGGGAAAGCTAACCGCCCGTGAGCGGATCGCTCTGCTCCTGGACAAAGACAGCTTCCAGGAGATCGACACCTTCGTCCGCCATCGGGCGCGCGGTTTCGGTATCGAAAACCAGCGACCACTAGGGGACGCGGTGGTTACCGGTTACGGAACTATCGACCACCGGACCGTATTCGTATTCGCCGAAGACTTCACCGTATTCGGTGGAAGCCTCGGCAAAGCGGTAGCCGACAAGATAACCAAAGTACTGGACATGGCCATGAAAGTCGGGGCGCCGGTGATCGGCCTCAAAGACTCGGGCGGCGCCCGCATCCAAGAAGGAGTACAGGCTCTTGACGGATACGGGAGGATCTTCTACCGCAACGTGCGCGCCTCGGGAGTCATTCCCCAGATCTCCGTCATCATGGGTCCGTGCGCCGGGGGCGCCGTCTACTCCCCGGCAATCACCGATTTCGTGTACCAGGTGGATGGAACCAGCCACATGTTCATCACCGGTCCCGACGTGATCAAGGCCGTCACCGGCGAGGACGTGACCTTTGAACAGTTAGGCGGGGCGACCACCCATGCATCCACCTCCGGGGTTACCCACTTTGTGAGCGGTTCCGGAACGGAAGCCTTGGAAGAGGTCCGGTACCTGCTCTCGTTTCTGCCGCAGAACAACATGGCGCCGCCCCCGTACTTCAAACCGGATGATTCGCCCGACCGGACCGATGACCAACTCGATTCGATCATCCCCGATTCGCCCAACCAGCCCTACGACATGGTGGAGATCATCGAAATGGTTGTCGATGACGGTGACTTCTACCAGGTTCACGAACATTGGGCCACCAATATCGTGGTGGGTTTGGCTCGCATCAACGGCTACTCGACGGGGATAGTCGCCAACCAGCCTATGCATCTGGCCGGAACCCTCGATATCAAGGCGTCGGAGAAGGCGGCTCGCTTCGTGCGGATGTGCGACGCCTTCAACATCCCCATCTGTACCTTCGTTGACGTACCGGGTTTCCTCCCCGGTGTCGAGCAGGAACACGGAGGAATCATCCGACATGGCGCCAAGCTCCTGTACGCCTATAGTGAAGTCACCGCGCCTCGGGTGACGGTCATCACCCGCAAGGCCTACGGCGGCGCCTACCTGGTCATGAACGCACGGGGGGTGGGCGCCGATCTCGTATATGCCTGGCCCTCCGCCGAGATCGCGGTAATGGGCGCCCGAGGGGCGGTCAACATAATCCAACGCCGAGAGATCATGACCGCCGCCGACCCCGACCGGAAAAGAGCGGAACTGGTTGAGGAATACGAGAAACACTTCGCCAACCCGTACGTCGCTTCCGAATTGGGTTTGGTGGACAATGTGATAGAGCCGCGCCAGACACGGGCCCAGCTTGTCAAGGCATTCGAGATGCTGCGTAATAAGCGAGACACCCTCCCGCCCAAGAAACACGGGAACATCCCCCTTTGAAGGTGCGGACGGAATGAACTCCCTGCTGGTTGCGAATCGAGGCGAGATAGCGGTCCGAGTGATCCGGACCGCTCAAGAGCTCGGCATGCGGACCATCGCGGTGTATTCGGAACTGGATCGCGACGCCCTCCATGTTCATCTAGCCGATGAGGCGTGGAATATCGGCGGGGCGCCGGCGTCCGATTCCTACCTGAATGCGGATCGGATTCTGGAGGTCGCCCGCGAGGCAGGCGCCGAGGCTATCCATCCCGGATACGGATTCCTGGCTGAGAACGCCACATTTGCCCGCCTCGTCAGCGAATCCGGCATCACCTGGGTGGGGCCGCCACCCCGGGCAATCGAGCTTATGGGAGACAAGATCCTTTCCAGAAGGACCGCCGAGAAGGCCGGTGTGGCGCCGGTGCCCGGCACTGTCGATCCGATAGAGAGCTTCACCGAAGCCGCTCGCATCGCCAACCGAATCGGCTACCCCGTTGCTGTCAAGGCCGCCCACGGAGGCGGTGGTAAGGGGCTGCGGGTGGCTACCGACCGTCGGCAGTTGGCGGAGGCGATCGAAGGCGCTCGTCGGGAGGCGGACGCCTACTTCGGCAACCCGGTGGTCTACCTCGAGTCATACATGGAACGGACCCGCCATATCGAAGCCCAGATAATCCTGGATCGGCACGGGAACAGGAAGTTTCTGGGGGAGCGGGACTGTTCGGTGCAGCGCCGCCACCAGAAGCTGATCGAGGAAGCTCCGGGGTCGGCTCTTTCCGACCAGGAACGCCATTCGCTGGGCGAAGCGGCATTGGCTATCGCCGACGCCTGCGATTATGTCAACGCCGGTACGGTGGAGTTCCTGTTCAATCCGGATGGGAGCTTCTACTTCTTGGAAATGAACACCCGCTTGCAGGTGGAGCACACGGTGACGGAGATGGTCACAGGAATAGACCTGGTAGCCGAGCAGTTGGCGGTAGCGGCGGGTCGGTCGCTCTCTTTCGAAGACGCCCCGGTCAGGGGACACGCCATCGAGTTGCGAATCAACGCCGAAGATCCGGGCGCCCACTTCCGGCCCACCCCCGGGACGGTGACCGCATACCGGGAACCGGGGGGACCTGGAGTCAGGGTTGATTCATGGATAACGCCCGGTACATCGGTCAGCCAGTACTACGACAATCTGTTGGCCAAGCTGGTTGTATGGGGTCGGGACCGGCCACAGGCCATCGCGCGGGCCAGACGCGCCCTAGACGAGTTCCATGTGGCCGGGGTGGCTACCACCATTCCCGCTCACAAAGCGGTCCTTTCCCATCCTGCCTTCGAGGGGGGCGGAATCCACACCCGGTTCGTTGAAACCGAGCTCAGCCTCGACCCGGAACCGTTCGACCGCGGCGAATCCCTACCCGAAGAAGCGGCCACCAGCAAACAGACCATGACCGTCGAGGTAGGCGGTCGACGATTCGACGTAACCTACTGGGCGCCCGAAGCCCCCACCCGCACCGGAAACAACCGTCCCACCCGTAGGCCGTCGCTGAAGCGAACCCGGTCCATGTCGCATTCCGCCGAGCCCGGACTCGTGGTGTCGCCGATGCAGGGAACCATCGTCAAGGTGTCAGTAAAAGCAGGGGATCGAGTGAAAGCCGGACGCCAGATATGTGTCCTGGAGGCGATGAAGATGGAAAACGAGATCACCAGCCCGATCGACGGAGAGTTGGTAGAACTCAAGGTTCAAGCGGGCGACACGGTACGTAATAACGAAGTGGTGGCTATCGTAAGATAACCGCCGTTCAAACCCTTAACCCTTTTTATGCAGGGGTTTGAGCGGGTAACCGAGCGAGACGCAATTAACTCTGGGTAAAATTAATCTCCGGCATCGGATATCGACTCCGACAAAGTCGGATGAACCATCAGCGTTTCCCGAAGGATCTCGACCTTGACCCGGGCGCGAGTAGCCAGAGCAAGGATTCCGATCAGCTCCGACGCTCGGTGACCCACAATCGTCCCGCCCAACACCACCCGGGTAGCCGGATCGGAAACCACCTTGGCGAAGCCCCTGGTGTTTCCATGGATCAGACTGCGTGGGTTGGCGGTGAACGGCACCTTCGTGATCCTTACCTTGCGACCCTCCGCCGCCGCATCCGCCTCCTCGAGACCCACGGAGGCGATCTCCGGCTCGGTAAATATAGCCTGGGCCACTTTGGAGTAGTCAATAGACTTGCCGGGATGGCCGGTAACGTGCCGGGCCAGGTTATGTCCCTGCTGGTTGGCGACCGAAGAAAGCAGCATCTGGCCGGTGATATCTCCTGCGGCATAGATATTGGGTACCGAAGTACGTTGGAACTCGTCGACCTTGATGAATCCCCGGTCGGTCTTGACCCCGATCTCCTCCAACCCCAGATCCTTGCTGAGCGGCACCGCTCCCACAGCCAGGAGAGCGTGGGTCCCTTTCACAGTCCTGCCATCCTCGACAAGCACCGTCACCCCTTCCTCGGTGCGGTCGATACCGACCGCTCGGGCGCCCTTAAGCAGGGTTACGCCGCGTTCCAGGAAGTCGGCCTCCAGCGCGGTCGCCACCTCGGCGTCCCGGTGTGGAAGAACGTGATGACGGCTTACCAGCAGCGACACCTTCGAACCAAGGGTCTCGAAGATGTGGACCATCTCCACTCCTGTCACGCCCGACCCGATCACCACCACATGCCGGGGAGGCGCCGCCAGATCGTAGACATGGCGGGTCGTGAGGATCCGCTCTCCGTCAACCTCCGCCCACCCGGGTATGCGCGGGGTCGATCCGGTCGAGATCAGCGCAGCGTCGAAAGGAATCATTCGCTCGGTTCCCTCAACGGTCGCAACAGCCAGATCAGGACCGAGGAAACGCCCGCGACCTTGAAGGATCTCGATATCCTGGCTACGGAGGAACTTGATGGAGCGATCCGAGATAACCCCGGTGATGCTCCGGATCCGATCAGCCAGACGATCAAGGTGTACTCCGGCCCCCCCTTCCATGATGCCCAGATCCGCGGCGTTGCTGATCGCCCTCATCCTGACCGACATGGCCGCCATCGTCTTGGAAGGAATGCAGTCACGAAGATGGGCCGCCCCACCCACCACCGAATCCTCCACCAGCGTGACGTCGGCGCCGTGGCTGGAGGCGGTAGTCGCAGCCGCACAGCCTGCGGGCCCCGCCCCGATCACCAGGAATCGAAGGGGGGCTGCTTGATGGTTCATACTCCGCTCCGTACCGGCTTGGGCGAGATTGACATTCGATCAGCCCGAAGCATAGGTTCCGAAGACCCGTCGCAAAGTGTCGGAGACTTCACCAAGGGTTGCGCCCACACGTAAGGCTTCCTTCATCGGGTACATGAGATTCTCCCGCGTTGCCGCTGTTTCCCGCACTCTTGCCAACTGTCGCTCCACCGTCCGGCCGTCTCGACCGGAGCGATTGCTGGCCAGCCTCTCCCGCTGGGCCTGCTCGATGGCGGGATCAACGGTTAGAGGCGCCACATCAGGTCCGTGGTCGTCGACATATTCATTCACCCCTACCACGATGTCCTTCCCCCGTTCGGTCCGCAGCGAGGAGCGGTAGGCAGCCTCCTCGATTTCCCCTTGCGGGAAACCCTGTTCGATGGCGGCCACGGCGCCGCCGAGACGGTCCGTTTCGTCGATGATCCGGGAAGCGGCAAGTTCAAGCCGATCAGTAAGGCTCTCCACATAATAGGAACCGGCTAGAGGATCCACCGTATCACCGACACCTGATTCCGAGCCCAGTATCTGCTGGGTCCGTAAGGCAATGGTGGCCGAACGTTCCGTCGGAAGACCCAGCGCTTCATCGAACGAGTTCGTATGCAACGACTGGGTCCCGCCCAGGGTGGCGGCCAATGCCTGTACGGTGGTACGCACGATGTTGTTCTCCGGTTGTTGAGCGGTGAGAGTTGATCCGGCTGTCTGGGTGTGGAACCGCATCCGCTGCGCGGCCGGTTCGGTCGCGCCGAAACGTTCCTTCATGATGGCCGCCCACATCCTCCGGGCGGCCCGGAACTTGGCTACCTCCTCAAAAAAGTGGTTGTGTGCGTTCCAGAAGAAGGAAAGCCGAGGCCCGAACCGGTTCACGTCCAGACCGGCAGCCACCGCCGCCTCGACGTAGGCAATCCCGTTGGCCAATGTGAAGGCGATTTCCTGGGACGCGGTGGCGCCCGCCTCGCGGATGTGATAACCGCTGATCGAGATGGTGTTCCATTCGGGCAACTCGGAAGAACAGTATTCAAACAGGTCGGTAACCAGCCGCATCGAAGCCGTCGGCGGATAGATATAGGTTCCGCGGGCGATGTATTCCTTGAGAATGTCGTTCTGGACCGTTCCCCGGATGCGTTCGGGGGTTACGCCTTGTTCTTCGGCGACCAACTGGTAGAGGAGCAGCAGGATCGGCGCGGTGGCATTGATCGTCATCGAAGTGGTTACCTCTCCTAGCGCAAGCCCGTTCAGAAGAGTTCTCATATCGGACAGCGAGTCGATAGCTACTCCCACCTTGCCCACTTCTCCCTCCGCCAAGGCGGAGTCGGAATCCAAGCCCATCTGGGTCGGGAGATCGAAGGCCACCGACAAACCGGTCTGCCCGGCGTCCAGCAGGGACTTGAAACGTTGATTGGTCTCCTGGGCGGTCCCGAAGCCGGCGTACTGGCGCATCGTCCACAAGCGCCCTCGGTACATAGTCGGATATGGACCCCGCGTGAACGGATACTCGCCCGGCTCTCCCAGCGGACCATGTGGATATGGACGGTAGACTACGTCGATCTCCAATCCGCTCGAAGTAGACCGGACCGGTAACTGCGATGGATTGGACACTGACCTGGGTATCCTGACTAGTCGATGATTCGGAATCCTAATGCCTGCACGAGCCAGGCTCGGACCGACTAGGCGAACTACTAGCGAGCTTCATGAGCGAACCCACCATACATGACATAGAACGGACCGAAATCGGTCGTAGATGGTCATTGGCTCTGGTACTCAGCGTAGCGATTACCTTCGTTATGGCCACCTGGATAGGCTTGTTCGGATTCCTGGCTGTCAACGCTTCGTACGGTACCTTCGAACGGTTTGTCGACCGGTGGCTACCACAAACCGAGACCGAGGCCGCTCGGCTGGTACTTCCCAACCTATCCCGCGTATCCCGCCTCTTCACCGAAGATGGGGTACCGCTGGCTGAACTGCACGCAGGACGGGTTTCGGAACCGGCCCGCATATGGGAAATACCCTATTCACTTCAGAGCGCGGTGCTCGCCGCCGAAGACGGGGACTATTTCGAACACACCGGGATCGACTTCACCGCCATCATCAGCGCCATGCGCGACTATGTAACCGGTACGTCCCGGCGCGGTGGATCGACAATAACCCAACAGATCGTCAAGCAGAACATTGTCGGCGATGAATTGACCATCCAACGCAAGATCCTCGAAGCTCTGTACGCGATAGAGCTGGAAAGACGATACGAGAAGCCGGAGATTCTCGAGTTCTACCTGAACTCGGTGTACTTCGGATGGTCGGCATATGGGGTGAGAGCCGCCGCTCGCGAATACTTCGGCAAGGACCTCGATGAGTTGACGATCGCCGAGTCGGCCACGCTTGCGGTGACGATTCGGAATCCTTCCCTCTACGACCCGAGGCGGCAGGAGGAGCGGGCCCACGAACGGAGGGATGACGTCATCGACGCTATGGCCACGTCGGGGTTTATCAGTTTCGATGAGGCCGCCGTCGCCAAGGAAGACCCGTTCGTCATCAAACCACACCTACCCTTCGAGAGCCCCGCCGACCATGTAGTCGCCGAGGTCCGACGACAGATCCTGAACGACCCTGAATTCCGGATCCTGGGGGAAACCAACGAAGAACGGCGCCAAGCGGTATTCGGATGTCCCGCTCATGAAGAAGAATGTGAAGGCGGGGGAGGACTGGAGATCTATGTGACGGTCGACCTCGAAATGCAGGAGGCGGCCAACCGGATTCTCCAGTCGTGGCTTCCGGTACCGTCCGACGGTTCCGGAGACGCCCGAGGCGCCCCTACCGGAGCGATCGCCATGGTAGAGAACCACACCGGAGCGGTGCTGGCCATGTCATCCGGTCTTCCCTTCGAACAGGAGCAATTCGACCTGGCGATCCAAGGCAGGCGGAACCCGGGCTCCGCTTTCAAGCCTTTCGTGCTGGCCGCCTACCTGCAGGAGGGCGGCAGCCTCCAGTCTTACTGGGATGCAAGAACCCCCCTCGAGATCGAGTGCGAAGATCCCTGCGGACCCGACGGCGGCTATGTCTGGACGGTACGCAATGCGGGTAGGGTCGATGAGTTGATAACCCTTTCCCAGGCAACCGAATCGTCGGTCAACACTGTGTACGCGCAACTGGCGGTGGAGTTGGGACCCCAGGCCATAATCCAGACCGCCCGGAATCTGGGCGTCACATCCGAACTTGACGAGGTCTACTCCCTTGCCCTGGGAGCGGGCGCGGTCAGCCCCCTGGAAATGGCGTCGGCGTACGGTACCTTCGCTACCAACGGAGTCCATGCCGAACCGTATCTGATCTCCCGGATCGTGGACAGCAATGGAGAGGTGATCTACCAGCGGGAGGTACGCACCTACCAGGCCCTTGAACCTGTTCTGGCGGCCGCGGTCCGGAGGCCGATGGAAAGGGTGGTCTGTTGCGGTACAGCCCGTCGGGCGATCATCGACGGGGTCCACCAAGCCGGCAAGACAGGAACCCATCAAGCCTACCGGGACGCCTGGTTTGTCGGCTACGTTCCAAACTTCACCACGGCGGTTTGGGTCGGTTATCCGGATGAACAGATCGCTCTCAGAGACGTGGTCATAAACGGCGAAACCTACACCCGGGTATTCGGCGGATCGGTTCCCGCGCCTATCTGGAAGGAGTTCATGGAAGTCGTGCTCGCCAAGTATCCGTCCGGGGAGTTCCCGAGCAGCCTGGGGATAAGCATCTACAACCAGGTGCCCTTCACGGAGGTACCGGAGGTCGTGGGCATGACCGAGGCAGCGGCTATCGAAGCGGTATTCGCGGCCCGCCTGCTGCCCGAAATCGTCGAGACCGATGCACCAAGCCCGGCCGGAACGGTCCTGGCCACCTCGCCGGCGCCGGGTGAGGAAGCGGACCAGGGATCAACCCTTCTTTTGGAGGTGTCATCGGGGACCGCTCCCGTAGTCCCTGATCTGATCGGACTGGGCATTGATGCGGTCAACGAGTTGATCGATGGACTACGGCAGGGAACCTCCTACGACCTGGCGGTTGATATCGTCTACGAGCCGGCGGCCGACGCCGATCAGGTGGATCGGGTGGTGTTTACGGATCCGGCCCCCGGAGAGCCTATAAACCCGGATCAACCACTGTTAATCATGGTAGGAAGTGACGGCCCCTGACAGAAGCTGGGTTGGAATCTTACGAATGACAAAATAAACCTAGCTTATCTATTGATATCCATCTGTCGATTAGGTATAAATAACTTATGCGGTTTGCAGCGCCCGGAACAGTCCGTGTGAATGATCGTCCTCCCGTCGCCACGGACATCGCGCCGTCACCGGGCGCTGCCCGCCGCCTACCCGGTCAGAAAAGGTGTCTGATCTCTCCCCGCCTGATACCGACTGCTTCCACCACCGGGTTCGAACCATCCCACCCCTACGTCCGCACATTTTGGACAGCGGTTATCGGCCCCGGTCCAGTCACGGAACTGCTCCGGATAATTACTGCGGCAGAGCGGATGGCTTCGATCCCTCACCCCCTCTTCCTTCCGGTGTTGTGTCGGGAAGGTCTGATCCATTACAGCCGAGGAAAGGTGTGGGTAATGGACCGGGTACCCCCGCTTGATCTACGCCAACTGTCGTTACTGCCTCCGGTCTTGAAGCAACGCCACGCCGCAGAGTTCGCGGCTGGTAATCATGCCCCGCGTGGCGGTTGAAGCCGTAGAGGGTTTGCCAATCGACTACCCCCGGATTGTCATCTGATCCTGACCGGAGTGCCATCGCCAAACCTGGCAAAGCCATGACAGTCCCCCTTTCCGGCCCTATTACGAATCAGCTGCTCCCGGCGTTGGATGCCATACGGAAAACAGCCAAGGAAAGCCTTGCCGATCCGAAGTAGTGGGTGGGTGTCGGGTTCATGGATTGCGAACCACCGCTTCGACCCGGTCGGCTGCGGCGACAGCGTCTTCGTGTTCCCATATCCGTATCACCGTCCAGCCGGCTGCTTCAAGCGTTGCGTCGGTTGCCCGATCGCGCTCGACGTTGGCGTCGAGTTTACGGCGCCACCAACCGCCGTTGGTTTTGGGTGAGGTTCCATGTTCGGGACATCGATGCCAGAAACAACCGTCGACGAACACGGCGACCCGGGCTCGGGTGAACACGACGTCGGGTCGAGCGCGGCCGATTTGGGGAAGGGACATGTTCACCCGGTATCGGAGTCCTCTACGGTGCAGTTCGCGTCGGATAGCCATTTCGGGAGCTGTATGCACACTTCTCACTCGGCTCATCTGAGACGATTTGGCGGCCGAAGGCGGTACCAACTGGGACACAACCCAGACGCTACCCGTAGTGTCCCATGGTCGCGCTATCTTTATAGGTACGTTGGAATGACGTGGATGTAATTCTATGTTCGGGCAAGGATGGCGTCTGTGAGGCTTATTGACCTGTTCGCCGGGTGTGGCGGTCTCACCGAGTGGTTCCGTCAGGCCGGGTTCGATCCGGTTCTGGCGGTGGAGTGGAACCGCTCGGCGGCGGCTACCTACGCGGCTAACTTCGGCGACCATGTGATGGGTGACGACATCGCCCTAATTCCCGACGAGTTATTCCCTAGGGCGGATGTGGTCGTGGGAGGCCCTCCCTGCCAGGGTTTTTCAAACCTGGGAACACGGAACCCTGACGATCCCCGCAATCTGTTGTGGCGGGAGTACGCCCGCGTTGTTCAACTTGCTCGTCCTGATGCCTTCGTTCTCGAGAACGTGCCGCAGTTTCTCAAATCCGACCAGTATCGGCTGCTGGTGGATTGGTCGAAAGACGGTCCACTGCGGGAGTTCGAACTCACCGCCAAGGTATTGAACGCCGCCGACTACGGAGTGTCTCAGCGACGGCGACGGGCCATCGTCGTCGGATCGCGACGGGGTAGCCCCACTCTTCCACCTGCCTCCCACAAGAAGGATGATCCGGAGTCCCCGTGGGCGACAGTACGCAATGCTCTTGCGGGGATCCCCTTCGCGACCGGTCCCACCGCGTTACCAGCCCGGCGGCTGGAGTCCGGCCTTCCCGGTCCCTTCAAGGTGTCGGAGTTGCACCTTTCCCGTAACCCAAGAGAACTATCGCGGAGACGCTACGAACTCATACCACCCGGAGGGGGACGATTCGACCTCCCCGATCATCTCCTGCCCAACTGCTGGAAGAACAAACCAACGGGAACCGTCGACGTGATGGGACGGATGGAATGGGACAAACCGTCGCTAACGATCCGAACCGAGTTCTTCAAGCCCGAAAAGGGTCGCTACCTACACCCGCAATGGGAATCCGATTATCCCGACAAGTGCGTGAACCGTTCTATTAGTCACTGGGAAGCGGCGCGGCTTCAGTCCTTCCCCGATGATTTCGCATGGTGTGGCAGCAAGATCGAAATTGCGAAACAGATCGGGAACGCCGTACCGCCGCTCTTGGCGGAAGCTATCGCCCGTCATCTGGTAGCCACCGTGTTCGCCTGAACGTGAGCAACGCAGTACCACCAGCGATCCTCGACCTTTTCGGATGGCGCGCCAACGGGAAACCCAACATTTCCGACGGCGTCAGCAACCCCAGCGTGCGCATCGCTGCCACGATGTTCGAAGAGCTCGGAGTCACCCGACCGACTAACGTACCCGGACAGACAGCCGGAAGGAGATTCGAGGCGACAATCCGACAGGTCCTGCAAGATCGTCTCCCGCAAGGACGAAACTGGAAGGTGGGTAGCGAGAAGATTACTTCCTTTATACAATACGAGCATCTGGCCCGTGTCAACGAAGCAGCTGAGGCCGACCCCACCCTCAGGTCGTCACTGGGCGCCGACTACCTCATCAAACCCGATATCACCATCAGCCTCAGGGCAGGCGATAGTCATCATCTCCACTCTCGGTGTCGTGCAAATGGACCATCCGGTCCGATCGCGTCCAGAACATACGTCACGAGGGTGTGGTACTGACACGGCACAGACGAGGTCGTCAACCGCACATCGTCGCCGTTACAGCAGAACCGCTCCCCTCCCGACTCGCCGCGATAGCCAGAGGAACCGGCGAACTCGACTGTGTTTACCATGTCGCCCTGCCACAGCTTCGTAACGCATGCTATGACCACAACAACGCCTTAGACACCCTTGAGGAGTTGATTGACCAGTACCGGCTCCGACCGTTTGGTGACCTACCCAACGTAATCGCCCGCTACTAGCCCCGGAGCGCCCTGAATCTTGTTTGTTCTTTTGATGTGGGCTCATGTCGTGGCACGGAACTGGTTTGTCCTAGCCCCAATTTTTCATGCAGGGGTTTGGATGGGTAACCGAGAGGTGAAATTAACCACATGACCTGGGAAGATAGCTGCGTGGTGAACCTGTAACCCGGACGGGGCGCCCCCATCAGGAACAATCGGCCTACTATCTCTCACCATGGCAGATCCAATCCAAGAAGCAGCCGACCTACTCCAAGGCGCCGGACGTATTCTGGCCTTCACCGGGGCAGGTATCTCAACCGAGTCGGGCATACCCGACTTCCGCGGGCCCCAGGGACTCTGGAAATCGGTTGATCCCGACGACTTCACATTCTCCAAATACCTGTCGTCATCCGCGACCCGCAAACGGAGCTGGATCAGGTGGTCAACCTCCCCGATCCGCGACGCTGAACCCAACGCCGCCCATCTGGGCATCATGGACCTATTCCTCATGAAACGCCTTCGAGGTTGCGTGACACAGAACATCGACGGTCTCCACCAGGCTGCGGGACTACCTGACGAGAAAACGGTAGAACTGCACGGCAACGTATGGACGGTCCGCTGCCTGAAATGCCCGGCAGCTTGGCCAACCGAGGAGGTATTCAAGCGGGTGGAAAACGGGGACGACGATCCGCACTGTCCCCATTGTGGTGGGATCATCAAGCTGACCGTGATCTCCTTCGGCCAGGCCATGCCCGCATGGGAGATGGACCGAGCGTATGCCATGGCCGGAGAGGCAGACGCAGTGTTGGCGGTCGGCACCACGCTTTCGGTTTGGCCGGCGGCCGATGTCCCGTTGACCGCCTCCCGCCATGGGGCTGCCTTGGTGATCATCAACATAGGCCCCACCGACTTCGACTCCCTCGCCGATCTGAAAATCGAGCAGCCGGCCGGAGAAACTATGTCTAGGCTCGTCCCTTTGCTCGGACCGATAACCTGAAGCCCAAGCCGACTACCCTACGGCAATAGCCCAACCTCAAGTTGGCCGAGGCCCATCCTTCCGCCTAGGCATGCCATTCAGGATCAAACACCGGACCCGCCGGGTTACGATGGTTGTCACTATGCGTGTCTCTTACATTGATCTGGTTATGGCCGCCCGTCGACAGATCCGCGAGGTGTCGGCCACCGAGCTGGCGACCCTCGATCCGGACCGAGTCATTCTGATCGACGTCCGGGAGCCGGTCGAGTGGGAACAGGGTAGGCTCCCGGGAGCCGTCCATATTCCCCGGGGCGTCCTGGAAGGAACCATACCTCGGGTAGCCGGGCCGCCCGGTTTGAGCGGAGACCGGACCATCGTACTCTACTGCGCTTCCGGGGCCCGCTCCGCCTTGGCCGCCTTGACCCTTGATCAGATGGGTTACGCCGGTGCTTGTTCACTGGCGGGAGGATTCCAGGCATGGAAAGCCGCCGGGGGCGCCTGGGAACTGCCGGACGGACTGACGACCAGGCAACAGGTCCGGTACGACCGGCACATCCGCCTCCCGGAAGTAGGGACCGAGGGACAGAAAGAGCTTCTCAATGCCCGGGTACTCGTGGTGGGGGCGGGTGGTCTCGGGTCACCGGCGGCCATGTATCTCGCGGCCGGGGGAGTCGGAACGATCGGAATCGTCGACAATGACCGGGTAGACCTCACGAACCTACAGAGGCAGATTCTGCACAACGTGGGAACGGTGGGCCACCGCAAGGTGCTCTCAGCCCGTGACACTATCGGCGGACTCAATCCTGATGTGACCGTGATTCCCCATGATGTACGACTCGACGCCGCAACGGTCCTTGATGTCATGGGCGGCTACGACTTGGTTGTAGACGGCGCCGACAACTTCCCCACCCGTTACCTTCTCAACGATGCGTCGGTCCGCGCCGGTATCCCGGTGGTTCACGGCGCCATCTTCCGCTTCGAAGGACAGGTGAGCCTGCTCGACCCCGCCTCGGGACCCTGTTACCGCTGCCTCTTCCCCCGGCCGCCCTCCCCCGAGTTGGCGCCCAACTGCGACGAAGCCGGTGTCCTGGGGGTGCTCCCCGGAGTAGTGGGTACTTTGCAGGCTACCGAGGCGCTCAAATGGCTACTCGGGATCGGAGAACCTCTGGTAGGGCGGCTACTCCTCTACGACGCTCTCTCCCAACGTTTCCAGTCCCTGAACTACGGGAAGCGATCCGGATGCCCTGCCTGCAGCGATCCTGGTAACCCTCCGACCCTGGTGGACTACGACGAGACCTGTGCGGCCACCGGCCGTTGAACTCTCGGCTCAAGTGGGATACGTCGCAGGTTGAGTAACAGTGTTTGATTGATGTCCGAGCATGACTCGGCGCGATCAATGTGTCCCGAATACTAGGCGTGGGCCGTAGCCTGAGGTTCCAAAACGCTCTTCTCAATAGGTACCAAGGGCTCAAGCTTCGGACCAACCGCCATGGTAAATACGAACTTTTTCTCGAAGAGGAGTAGGGCGCCGCAATCTATTATGTCTTTGCCGATCAGCACGTCGGGGTCCTCGCCTCCTGCCATTCTTCGAGCCGAGAGAAGATCTCTCAGATCAGATTCTCCATGTTGACAACTTCAAGGTTCCGGAACAGCGCCCATCCATCATCTCCTTGCAACGCCAAGTCCACACCTGTGTAAGCAATGTAAACAACCTCGAGGTCCGGGTTCCACCCGTAATGAGTCTGTTGGAGACCCAGGTGATCCACCAGTTGCCTTGATAGCGCCGTTACAGTCGAGTCCCTTACCAACAGACCCTTCACTGGTACGAACAAGTCCTGATTGCTCCTGCCGACGCTCACCGCTACATCTATCTCGGCGCCCAGTTGGTGATTGTTGTATTCTCTTTCGATCTTCATCTCGGTACCCACTCGCCCAGATGGTTGAATTCCAGATTCCAGACCCGCCGTTTTCGCCCTACCACGGTGTGGCCGTACAACTACTTTGTGTCTTGATTCTCCGTTCGTCGTTTCCCGTCCATCCATAGCTGTACCCCATCGTGGATCAGAGGATGCAGGTAAGCGAGACGTAGCTTGGGATTCACCGCTACTAATGTGGCTCATTCCGGCTGCTGGAGTACATCTGTCGTTTGAAGTGGGCAATCAGGTTTTTAAGCGCGTCGGCCGTGTCCTCGAAGTAGTTTGAATGGGTGACTTTGATGGTATCTATCGAATCCGAACCAACCAGGACGACCTCCACTCGTGGGTTGTCCCGGTACTCCTCTTCGCGTGCAACATACGCTTCAAGAGCCTTGTTGGTATCGTGGAACTCTTCGAGGCTGATCTGTCTTCGAGCATCGTGGTCAAATACGATGATGAAGTCGATGGTCTTGCGTCGTACCGTCATGTTCGTCTTGGTTCCTTGGGTGATGAGACCTTAACCCCAATTCTTCATGCCCCCGTTACGCCGACCTCGAAAGGGCCGCGTCAAGCGCACTTTCACGGCGTGTCAGGCGATCACCCTATAGGTGAAAGGGCGCGCTCCGGCTAGGCGAGGCCGTCAAGCAGCTGTTT
Organism: uncultured Acidimicrobiia bacterium; assembly: GCA_964516495.1. GTDB lineage: Bacteria > Actinomycetota > Acidimicrobiia > Spongiisociales > Spongiisociaceae > JAPPFW01. Next base: position 25,245 of record CAZEZF010000018.1, read on the forward strand.
TCCCAGTTCAGAGAGTTCATTGCATCTCTCTCGGTTACCCTTTCAAACCCCCGCATGAAAAATCGGGGTTGACCGACCTGAACCCTGTCAGGATAGCCAGACTGATGAGCTCATCCAGGAGGACCTCCGTGTGCGTTTGGTCGGGTTCCCGCGCAGAGAGGCCGCCGGCCGGTTTCCTGAGTTCTTCTGTGATATCCCAAGGTCGAGATCGGGAAGGTTCACCGGGCTCCGAAACCGCTGATAATGGTCCAACAACTCCGTCCGAGGATTTCCAAGTCGAGCCAGGGGCTCATGTGCTTCAGGTAGAAGAGGTCATAGGTGAGCTTGTCGATCGTGTCAGCTTCACCGTCGGCGTAGCCGTAGTTCACCTGCGCCCACCCGGTCATCCCGGGGCGGACCATGTGCCGGTATGAGTAGAAGGGGATGGTCCGGTTGAAGCGCTGCGCGAACTCTTCCTGTTCCGGGCGAGGACCCACCAGGCTCATGTCTCCTTTGAGAACATTCCAGAGTTGGGGGAGTTCGTCAAGACGCAGCCTCCGCAGGATGCGACCCATCGGGACGATACGCTCGTCTCCTTTGCTGGTGAAGGACGGTCCTGCGTGGTCGGAACCGGCCCACATCGAGCGGAACTTGTACTGGGTGAAGGGAACGCCTCCCCGCCCGATGCGGACCTGGCGGAAGATGATCGGACCTGATGAACTCACCTTGATAGCGAGGGCTGCCCCCGCCCCGACCAACAGGGTCAGCGGAGCGGTCACCAGCACGGCCGCTATATCGAATAGCCTCTTCCCGGGCAGGTAGGGAGCGGTGCGCAGGACGGGCGCCGACAGCTCCCAACCCTCCGCAAGCGCCACCAAGGGCATCCGACCGGTGTGGGTCTCGTAGATATCTGACATGGGACGGACGTCGAAACCGGCCAGCGTGCATGACGAGACATACTGGGCCATCCGGTCGGACAGCACCGATTTGAGGTCGATACCCAGCACCATTCCGGGCGACAGAGGCTTGATCCGGCCAGTCGTTCCCGGATCGAGAACGGAGACAACATCGGCATGAGGAGCGCCTCGAAGGTCATCCACCAGTCCTTTCTCGTCGGTGACCAGCACCATTGACTCCATCCAGGGGCGGCGGCGGTGAAGAGCTCGATGCCCGAAAGCGCCGAGGAGGAACAGGACCATGGTCCAGCCGATCATCGGTCTGGAGAAATAGACCCGGGTGGCGATGAGAGCGAGAGCGGTGATCCCGAGAATGATAAGGGCCAACGCCAGCGCCCTTCCGTAGCTCGGGCGGGGAGCGTAGCCTGCCATCAACATAGAACCGGTCCACTCCGCTACCGCCAGGGCGCCGTACATGATGGCTAGGAGAGACACCACCTGTGGCTCGAAAACCCAGGGAAACAGGGCGCCGAAGTTGACCAGGGACGACAGACCGATCGCCACGGTGAGGGTCGCGACGTCCAGCCATACTTGCACCCACAAGAACCTTCGCCGCATTGTCTCCCTTCGTAGTTGTCCAACCCTGATTCGTCATGCCCTCGTTACGCCGATCGGGGCAAGAGGTGCTACGAGGGTACTTAGAAACTCCTGCCGGCCCGACGTCCGATGACAAACTCCCTGGTCAGCGAACGGAGGGCCAATCCACACCCGTCTTTTTCAGTACCCTCCTGCGGATCAGGCTAGTGGGTTGCAAGCCGCGCCGAACATCAACCGGCCTGTTCCGGCAATCAAGAGCATAGGGCGAGTCGTCAACACAAAGAGGCACACGAGGGCGCGACCGGCGATACGGGCCGGGTTTGGCGCCTGCCTATACCCCGTTCTCAGCCACATCCGCCGCCAGAGACACCAAAGTTCTCACTCCGAACCCGGAACCGCCCTTGACCTGGTAGTGCTCGTCTTCGCCCCAGCGAGCCGGGCCTGCGATATCAAGATGGGCCCAGGGTACGTCACCCACGAACTCCTCCAGAAGCAGCGCGGCGGTCAGGGCGCCTCCCCATCTCCCTCCGATGTTCTTCATGTCGGCCATCGGTGTCTTCAACTGCGAGCGGTAGTCGTCAGGTAGAGGAAGGGGCCACATCCGCTCACCTTCAACCCCTCCCAGTCGAGTGATGCGCTCCACCAGCAGGTCATCGTTGCCCATAATCCCGGCTATCTTGTCTCCGAGGGCTACCTTGCAGGCGCCGGTGAGCGTAGCCAGATCGACTATCAGGCCAGGTCGGCGCTCGACAGCCAGAGCCAACGCGTCGGCCAGGATCAGGCGACCCTCAGCATCGGTATTCAGGACCTCTATGGTCTTGCCGTTACGGGTGGTGAGCACATCTCCCGGTTTGGTCGCCTTGGGTCCGGGCATGTTGTCGGTGAGTGGCGCCAAGCCCAGCACCTTGACCCGAATGCCGAGACGGGCGATTGCCTGCATCGCGCCGATCACCGCCGCCGCCCCCGACATATCGGTTTTCATGGTCTCCATCGCCTTGGCGGGCTTAATGCTCAATCCCCCGGAGTCGAAGGTGATGCCCTTGCCTACGAAGGCGATCAATTCGGTGGCGCCGTCCGGTTCATACCACAGTTCCAGTAGGCAAGGAGGCCGATCCGATCCGGCCGCCACCCCGAGCACCCCCCCGAAGCCTCCTTCTACCAGAGCGGCCTCGTCGCGGACCGCCAATCTGATCCCGAGCTCGCCCACCAACCCGTCGACCTGCCGCCGGATATGGTCCGGTCCCTTATCCCGGGCGGGGGTGTTGACCAGGTCACGGGCGAGGCAAACCGCCTCTGCGACAACCGCGCCTGCTTCGGCTTCCTCCGGTCGATCTTCTCCAACCAGGAGGAGCGTCTCGGTGAGAACCGGGGAAGGTTCGCTCAGATATCGATCATAGGAATACTGGGACATGAGAAATCCCTCAACCACAGCGGAGGCCGGGCCGTTTTGAACCAAGGTGGTCGCCACGGCTGTCTCCCGGCGGGCCGCCCTGCCGAGGACACCCGCCGCCTGCCGTAACACCTCGTCGTCGGGCTCGTTGCCAAGACCGAGCGCTACCACGGTATGGGGGTAGGGATCCCCGGTCTGGTAGGTGAAACTCTGGCCCGCTTTGCCTTCGAACCGGGCTCTGGTCATCGCTCCTTCGAATCCCGGACCCAGGGAGGAGACGTAACCGGTCACCTCCTCTTGCCGGATGGGGCCGGGCCGGAGACCCAACCCTAGAATCCCGACCTCGGATATACCTACCGGAAGAGACTGAACGAACCTTATTTCCACGGATTTCTCCTCTTTATCAGGACAGCCGGAAGGCTGTCGCACGGAATCTAATTGAGAACCGGTGTTCCCTATGCCACCACCCTCGCCGTAGTGATGGACCCTAGACAGGTCAGGATCGCCAGATATCCCAAACCGGTGGCGGCCATCACCCCCGAATAGGAGGGATACCTTAGAGAGAACCACACCGCGATAAGCAGCACACAACTGACAACAGCCATAACCGGAGCAACCAACGCCAGGACACCATTCGCCGATCCCGGAATTACCGGCGCCAGATAAATGGCGGCGTCAAGCGCGACGCCCACCGCCGCGGCTGCCGCCAGACCCTGCAACGGGCGGCGCGGAATGCGAGGGTCCACCAGATACCAATGGCCCAGTAGCATTCCGGAGGTAACCGCCCCCAGCGCCACGCTGCCGGTAAGCACCGGCAAAGGCGTCCTTCCCAGCCCCGCCACCAGGAGAAACGCCGCCGCCGATATTCCCATCGCGACCGTTGCCACCGGGGGTCGTCCCGCGGCCAAACCCGCGGCAAACCCGATTAGAACGGCTGAGGCCGCCAGCGCGCCGGGATCGAACAACCAGGCGCCTCCCCCGATCAGGACGGCTGTCCCCACCGTCAGCCACGAATATCCGGTCCCGGCAATGCGGAGACGTACTATGAACGCCCCTGTTCCGAATAGTCCCGCCGCCCACATGGCAAGCAAGCCCGAAGGATTGAATACAAATTCCGACCCGAACATCGACCCGTCTCCGACCAGACTATCCCCGTTTCGCCGGTGCTGAATCTATCAACGTATCGACAGGCGAACGGGATGAGCGCTATACGGATCCTAGGCTGCCACAATCGAGCCACATGCACGAACCAGAGCATGGGCGCGAGTTTCCATCGGTTTCGGTAGTGATGGCGGTTCGTAACGAGGCCGGGTACATCGAAGACACCTTGGACACCGTCCTCAGCCAGGACTATCCGGGCAGAATCGAGGTGGTAGCGGCGGATGGGATGAGCACCGACGGAACGTCGGACCTCCTACGATCACGGGCGGCCCGGAATCCGAACCTTCGGATAGTGAACAACCCGGACCGGTCGGCGGCGGCCGGTCTCAACCGGGCCATCGCCTCTTCCACGGGAACCGTGGTGGTACGTTGCGACGGGCATTCCGAGCTACCCACCGACTACATCCGTCTTGCTGTAGAAGTTCTCGAACACACCGGGGCCGCCAATGTCGGCGGCCGCCAGACGGCTGAAGGAACCACAATCCTGGAACGGTCTATCGCCATCGCCATGACCACTCCTTTCGGGGTGGGGAACGCCCGGTTCCGCTACTCTTCGACACCGGGTCCCACCGACACGGTATACCTCGGCGCCTTCCCTCGGGATGTTCTAGAGGCGGTGGGTGGCTTCGACCCCGGCCTCCTACGAAATCAGGATTACGAACTCAACTACCGAATTCGCCAATCCGGGGGGATCGTCTGGTTCGATCCCCGACTCCAGGTCACCTACCGCCCACGGTCGTCGATCATCAAGTTGTGGCGCCAGTACCTCGACTACGGACGTTGGAAGCGGGTAATGCTGCTACGCAACCCCGGTTCTCTGGTCGTTCGCCAGACCGCCCCCCCTTTGCTGGTGATCGGCCTCCTGTTATCGGCCGCTGCCGGGGCGGCCGGGTTCCCTCTCTGGTGGGTGGTCCCCTCCGCATACGCCGCCTTCCTCGCCGCGGCGACGATTGTCGAAATGATCCGACGACGCGACCATGCGGCGGGCCTGCTGCCCATGGTGATCCCTACCATGCATCTGGCGTGGGGGCTGGGCTTCCTCCTCCTAAGAACTAGGAGGTGAGGTCCCTTTCCAGATAAAGGCTCGAGCAATGAAGGTGGCCATCGATCCCCTGGTGACCGGCTCATCCGGACAGAACCTCCCGCCGTCCTGGCAACCCACCGTGATCCCTCGGTCCGCAATGGCGTATATCTCACCGCTGCGGGGATGATCCGCGGGTACGTCGGAGAACCTCTTGCCGTTCGGAGCGCCCGGCTTGAGATCCAGGGCGCGGGCCACGAAGACCGCCATGGTCTCCCTGGTGACCGGATCGTTGGGACAGTACCGGTTACCGGCGCCACAGCCATTGGTCAGGCCTAGATCGGCAATGGCGTTGATGGATCCCCGGTGTCGATGACCGGCGGAAACATCGGTAAACCGATTCCCGTCCGCCGGTTCGAGGTCCAGAACCCTGAGCAGGAAGGTAGCCAAGGCGCCCCGCGTAACAACGTCGTCGGGGCAGTAATTCAACCCGTTTCCGCAACCCAGGGTAATGCTCCGCTGCCGTAATTCCTGGATACCCTCCGCATGAGCCGTATTGACCGCATCCGGGAAGGGGGGAAGCAGATCGTAGGGTATCGATGAACCGCTACCTTCGTTCCCGATATCCAGCGTAGGATCCTCCTCCAAAGGCGCCGGAGGGGGATCAACCGTATCCACCGGTTCCGAGGGACCTGACAGCTCACCGTCGATGGCCGTGATATTGGAGGACCTGAGACCTAGAGCAATCCGGATCCAGGCGCCGGCTACGGTTACCGAGACCGGACTACCGTCCCGATACCCGTCGAACCGGATACGCGCCGGTGCGCTAACCGAAGCCTGTGTCTCCAACCGTGCATCGGTAACAGACTCCCAACCCAGGGAACGAGCGATCGACGCGGCCTCTACCCGCCGTTCCCATGAGGCATGCCGGTTACCTGTAACCGGCGCCGTGTCCCAGGGGTCAGTGACAGGCGTAAGGTATGGCCACGGCGTGGCCCGGGGAGCGTTTCCGTTCCATTCCGAGAAGAACCCGTAACGGTTGCTGCTGGTGACACCGCCTGAGGATGCGGAAAAGAAGGCCTGGATAATCCCCCCTTTGGTGTATCGCGTCCACCCTTCACCGGTGTAGGTAAGCACCCGGCCTCGGGTTTTCTCGACAGCCTCCAGCCAGGGTCCGGCGTCGGGCCGCGATTCCTTGGCCCACGCGATGTAGTTCATATCGCGGGTGTTGTCATACATGTGACACCAGCAGGAGTTCCTCCGGGAGGCGCTTATACCGGGATCCGTTTCCGGGTTCCCGGGACGCCCCCCGGTCTCGTATTGGAAGAACTTGAAAGCCGCGTACGATCGAGCGGCTATTACCTGGGCTTCGTTGACACCGGGTTCATCCCACTCGTGCAACAACTCGGCCACACCCCGCAGGTACTCTTCGAGGGATACCGCAAGCACCACATGAAAACCCACCTCTTCCGGATCGTCTCGTATTTTCAGTTCCCCATGGCGGTACTCACATTCGTAACTACTCGACGATGCACATATCTTGGCCCTTCCATCCCCATACCTGAGCTGCACCCCATCCGCTTCGGGCCACGCGATCGAAGCTCGGCAGGCGCCTGAGGTCCCCTGTAGCTCCCCGGCCTGAAAGAAGCCGCACTGGTTGCGAGCCATACGGCGGAACTCCCACCGTTCGCCTTCCTGCGGCTGTTCCGGCTTTGGGCAATCACCCTCTCCGTCGCCGAAAAGACAGAGGTCCAGCGGTCCCCCGACGGCTGTGAACTCCAGCAGGGTTATGTGGGAACCCAGATTGATCCAGAGTGGCCGGTCGAGGGTTGTGAGCAGGTCGTTGGGGAGATCGAGATCACTCATCGCATTTACCTCAGAACCCGGGTAGTAGTGGGCAACGATGTCCTCGCCGGACCGGTCGGGATGGGCCACCGCCTGCCCGTAGGCCCCCCACTGGCTCATACCCACCCCGTGTCCCCATCCGGCGCCTTCGAACACGAATACGGTGTCATCCGCCGCCTGGATACCGGTAACGCCGACCATAAGTATGAACATGGCGAACGCCGCCACAAGCATGAATCGTTTCATCACGGCCTCCGAGTGTAGGAGAAAAAGAGACAAAACCCTGAGGCCATCGAAACGGTCCCGGCGACAACATGTCCCGGGAAGCGCAACTGTCGGGTATCTCGGTCGTTCAACCGCAAGGGACAACATGCATTTGTCGGATTCGACAGCCTTCCTGGAAGGCTGCTGAAAGGACGGGGATGGGTAGGACCGTGATGCCTCGACCCCTGGTGCTGGTTGGTAAATGTCGGGCCAACTTGAAGGTTTCAGTACGCCTCCTAGCCCCAATTTTTCATGCAGGGGTTTGGATGGGTAACCGAGCAAGATACAAAGAACTCTCTGACCTGGGAGGATAGCCGCTTGGTGGGATTGACGTGGCCTTTTCGGGTTCGGTGTGTCCGGGGCATGAAGAATCAGGGCTAGAGCGCCAATCCGGGTAGGCGGGCGTCGGGGGCGAACCCCGCGAACTCCGGCGCCCAACCGGGTCTCACCCCTTCAGCGTGTCTGAGGAAATAGCTATCGTCGTTCTCCCAGGTGTGACCTTCGCCATGGCGAACCAGAACGTAGCCGAAACCGTGGGTTCGATACACCGTTCCTCCGCCTCTTTTCACGTCTTCGATAAGCGCCACATCAACACCGCGCGGCGCTCGCCTCCAACCACCGGCGGCATCGAGATCGTGGCGGGAAATGAGCATCGTCCCTCCGGCTACCGACACCAGCCGAGAAGCAGCCTCGCCTCTCCCGCAGAAGCGATGGATAGTCTGGTCGGACCGGGCCAGATACACGAACTCGGACCCCTTCGCCACCAGTTCGGCCTGCGAGTATTCATGGGCTAGAACCAAGTCCCAAATGTGTTCCTCCGAGTACAGGTCATCGTCATCGATCTTGGTGAGAAGGACCCCGCCGGATGCCGATACCGCCTGGTTGAGAACCGACCCGAAACGATGGCCGCCATCGATCCGCAGGACTTGGGTGGGAAAATCAAGATCCGAAACCACTGCTTCGATATCCGGGGCGAACCCGGCGCCGTGCAAGACGAGAACCAGTTCTATTCTGGGATAGGTCTGGGCGGACACGGAAGCCAGGAGACCGTGGATCATCCCAGGACGTTTGGTTGCCGCCAGCACCGACACCTCGGGCAGGGTCGGCGGGTCGGGAAGCCCGGCTGTGATGATCTGGCGAGACCGCGATCGGAGGCTGTGTTCCCGCAAGGCAGCCCGGCGCATCCTGACGCTGATCGACTCTCTTTCATCAAGATCCGCCTCGAGGATATCGGGTGCGGACATCAACCCGTAGAGTTCGGACCCCAACCTGCATTCGAGATCCGGATCCCGGTCAACCAGGTGCACCACCACCCCCAAACCTGCCACGGCGGCCAGGGTGGCGGCTCTTGCCGTAACATCGGGGTGGAACGCGCTTACATCCTCCACATACCGCACGGAGCGCAGCGTGTCGCGATCACCGCGACCAATCGTGAGATCCGCTCGGCTTCCGGCAGGAAGTAGTCCTGTTGGACCGAGCGCGCCGATTTCCTTGCGAGGGGTTCTCGACCATCCGATCGGATTGATCGTCAACGGGTCGAACGCGGGTACCGACAGTACCGCGGGTTGCTCCGACAGATACACGACCGGAGTCCCGTCCTCTTCGACGGTGTCCGGATTGTCTGCCACCAACAGCTCCCCTTTTCTCCCCTCGACGATGCGGTTAACCCTGATGGAGTCCCTGAACACATCCGAGGCTTGGGAACCTAGGGTGACCATCTCGGCCCCTAACGAGTACCCTGCGCCGGGCCTTTCGAACCACGACACCTGCTCGGTTCCAAGGTCATCAACACCCCCCGTAACAGTCTTTCGGAGACGGTTACGCAACCGTCGGTAACGGGTAGCGCCCCGGAGACGCCATCCGATGGCGCCGACCAACCATCTGGTAAACAACCGGGCTTGACCGAAGCTGCGTACTCTCCTCAATTCCTCGAGCACGCGTCCGGCTTTCGATCCGGCGCGGCGGAGCCCCCGGGTAGCCGGACGGGAACGGTAGGAGATGGACTTGGTGGGCGTTGTTTTCTTGGATTCGGTCGCAACCGAGGCGCCCCAGGCGGCTAATGACTTCCCGGCTCGCCGGGCCCTATGGAGGGCCCAGGTACGGGTTATCGACACCCGCGATCCGTCAGGGAGGCTCATGGTTCCGTAGACCGCCGAACCAAGCCGGTTACGAAGGGTGTGGATGGTATTCGCGCCTACTTCGGCGCCGGGCGGGACCGTCACATGGAACGAAGAGATCGGAAACTCATCCAGTACCGTGTGCAGCGGGCCGAACCGGACCCGGGGGTCGGGTCCGAACTCGCGACGGAGCCACTCAAACCCTGTATCGTCGGGCCGATCCTCGATGATTACCACTAGGTCATGCACCTTGTCTGCAAGGATCTGCTCGGTAATCTTCGCGATCCGATCGATGGGCGCGTACCCGGCTTGGACGGTCACCACATATTGGGGGACGGTAAAGGTTCTCCCGGCCGGGGCGCCGCGGAATCCGTAGTGGGCTATGAGGTGGGTTATCTTGGCTCGTTGCATTTCCAGGCTTTGTTTTTCTTCTTTGCTGGGGGTGGCCCCTACCCCTTGATGCCAGCAAAAAGCCTCCCGTTCAGGTACCAGCAACCCGCCCCGTGTGAAAGCCCGGTAGCCGAACTCGGTGTCCTCCGCACCCCACTGGGTAAACGATTCGTCAAACCCCCCCACCTCCTCGAAGAAGTCCCTTCCAACCCCGAGATTCCCACCCGTAACCACCCTGAAAAGATCATCCGCCGTCGATGTCAGATCATTGGTACGAGCCATATGAAACTCGATCCACTCCGGCCGATCCGACCGACGATCGGAAAACAGTTCCTCCAAAGAACCCGACCGGTCCCGTACCATCCCCGCATCCACCCCCCCCACCTCCACATGAGCCCGAAACCCCAGAGTCAAAGCATCGGAAACCACATGATGCCAACGAGCATGGGCCGCCAACCATCCCGACTCCGGCATCATGTCACAATCCAAAAACACCAGAATCCCATACGAAGCAGCTCGCGCCCCCGTATTACGAGCCCTTGCCAAACCAAACCCCAAATCCCGCTGACGAACCACCCTCACATCTAGATCCGTATAATCCGGAACCCCCAACGGAACCCTCGAACCGTCATCCACCACCACCACCTCGAACAACTCCCGCGGATACGTCTGGCGTTCCAAAGCAGCCAACGTCAACTCCAACGCCTCCGGCGCCTCGAAATAAGGAACCACCACCGACACCGGCAACACCGGAACAAACCCGCCGACACCCGGAACCCCGACCCCCCGCCAATCATTACCCCGCACCCAAACCGGACGCGGCCCGACGACCGGCGCCGAGTCCTCCGGAGTCGGTATCTGCTTACCGGAGGGTCCTGTCCGTTCCGTCACCGGCCTGATCCTGTGGTCTAGACCCACCCGTCCCGGGTTCCAACCTTCCCAAACATCTGTAGCCTCGAGGAGGATCGACTCGCTCCTGCCCGGGTCCTCCTGCGTCGAGTCGTCGATCACCTCCGCAAAACCGGCGCCGTGGGTTCTGTACACGGCGCCGCCTAAGGAGACAACATCCTCGGCGAGGGCCAATCCGATTCCTTCTTGGCGGCGGCGCCATCCTCCCGCCGCCGCCAGGTCGTGGCGGGCGACGAGCATCGCTCCATCCCCGAGACGGTCGGTGGGGGCAACGAACGCTTCACCCTGACCGGGACCCAGGTGCACGGTACGGTCCGGTCGGGCCAGGTAGAAGAACTCCGAACCCTTCGCCACTACTTCGGCCTGCGAGTACTCGCGGGCCACGACCAGATCCCAAACGTGTTCGGGTCCGTACAGGTTGCGGTCATCCATCCGGGTTATCAACGTGCCGCGGGAAACGGAAACCGCCCTGTTGAGCGCGGATCCCACACTCTCGGTGTTGTTAACCCTCACCACCTGATCCACTGAAGGATGCTCGATGGCCGTTCGTTCGACGTCCGGCCCGAACCGGTCACACTGGAGCACCAGCACCGTTTCCAGGCGTGGATAGGTCTGGGAGGAAACCGCTGCGAGCAGGCCGGGAAGCAACTCGGGGCCGGCGGCAAGCGCGAGTACGGTCACCTCCGGCAAGCGGGGCTGATCAAGTATCGGAACAGCGGAGATGACCTGGCGGGCCCGAGCGGTGAGTGAGTGTGTTCTGAGGGCCTCCCTGCGCATTGCGATGCTAAGGGCTTCCCGCTCGTTCGGATCCGCCCGGGTTATGCGTTCGTCCCGCATCAGTCGATAGAGTTCCGGACCGAGAGCCTCCTCCATACTCGGGTCTGCCTCGGCCATCCACACTACCGCCCCGGTTGCGGCGAGCGCGGCGATCGCACCCGCCCGGCTGATCGGATCGGTATGAAAGGCCGCCACATCAACGACATAGCGAAAACCCCGGATATACTCCCGATCCTCGGGTTGCGTCACCCGGTCCGCTGCCGTGCCCGGCGGCGCCATCTCCAATGGTCCGAGGGCGCCGATCCCCCCATCGGATTCCCGCCTCCATCCAACCGGGTTGGTCATTCGGGGGTCTATAGCCGGAACCGAGAGTTGGGTCGGATGCTCGGCCAGAAGGACGAGCCCTATGTCAGGATCAAGGTACTCGCCCACCGTTTCGGCGCGGTCGGCGAGTACCAGATCGGTATGATGCCCGTCAAGGAGACGGCGTACCCGCTGGGATTCCTCGAACACCGCTTCGGCCCGTTCCCCGAGCGCTACCATTTCCGCCCCTAAGGGGTAGTCGGCAGAAGGCAGGACGCTCTCCGATGGTTTCGAGGACAACGGCAACCGGCTACGGATAGCCCCTGTCAGCCATACAAGAAACTGCCACCCTTGGCGAGGATTCCGTATACGGAGCATGGCCTTGAAGAGACCGAGTACCCTGGCTCGTAAACGCCTGAGAGCCCAGTAGGTCTTCCGCATACGGGAATGGGACCGGCGCCCCAGAGTGGTCAAACTCGCCTTCAGGCCCCTTCCGGCCTTCACCGGTACCAAGCGCCCGGACTTGATGGAGACCCTGACACCCATCTGCTCGACTTTCAAGCCGCTACGCCTAGCCCTATGGAGGGCCCAGGTACGGGTCATCGATACCTGTAAACCATCCGACATAGTCATCATCGCCTGCACCGCTCCGCCCGATTCAGCTCTCAATACATCAACTATGTTGCGATCCGGCTCTGCCCCGGCAGGCGCTAACATATGGAAGGGAGCGGTCGGGTAGTCATTCAGAGCCTCGTCCGGCGGGCCGAACCGGACCCGGGGGTCGGGTCCGAAGTGACGGCGGATCAACTCGAAGCTCTCGTCCTCCGGCCGATCCTCCACCCGGATTACCAAGTCGTGCAGCCGGTTCGCCAGAAGGTTTTCTATCACCGTGAACACCTGTTCCGTCGGCGTGTCGCCGGTTTCCACGGATACGACGACTTGGGGAATTGTGAAGGAGCGTCCGGGTGAAGCATTCCGGAATCCGTAGTGGGCTATGAGGTGGGTTATCTTGGCTCGTTGCATTTCCAGGCTTTGTTTTTCTTCTTTGCTGGGGGTGGCCCCTACCCCTTGATGCCAGCAAAAAGCCTCCCGTTCAGGTACCAGCAACCCGCCCCGTGTGAAAGCCCGGTAGCCGAACTCGGTGTCCTCCGCACCCCACTGGGTAAACGATTCGTCAAACCCCCCCACCTCCTCGAAGAAGTCCCTTCCAACCCCGAGATTCCCACCCGTAACCACCCTGAAAAGATCATCCGCCGTCGATGTCAGATCATTGGTACGAGCCATATGAAACTCGATCCACTCCGGCCGATCCGACCGACGATCGGAAAACAGTTCCTCCAAAGAACCCGACCGGTCCCGTACCATCCCCGCATCCACCCCCCCCACCTCCACATGAGCCCGAAACCCCAGAGTCAAAGCATCGGAAACCACATGATGCCAACGAGCATGGGCCGCCAACCATCCCGACTCCGGCATCATGTCACAATCCAAAAACACCAGAATCCCATACGAAGCAGCTCGCGCCCCCGTATTACGAGCCCTTGCCAAACCAAACCCCAAATCCCGCTGACGAACCACCCTCACATCTAGATCCGTATAATCCGGAACCCCCAACGGAACCCTCGAACCGTCATCCACCACCACCACCTCGAACAACTCCCGCGGATACGTCTGGCGTTCCAAAGCAGCCAACGTCAACTCCAACGCCTCCGGCGCCTCGAAATAAGGAACCACCACCGACACCGGCAACACCGGAACAAACCCGCCGACACCCGGAACCCCGACCCCCCGCCAATCATTACCCCGCACCCAAACCGGACGCGGCCCGACGACCGGCGCCTTTCCCTTATCACCCGAGTGAGTCATCGGACCAGTATCTCCCCGCTTATCAGGTAGTACCGGCCCTCGTTCATCACCGGGGCGTCCAACGAGCTTTCGGGGAAGTCGTCGGGAACCCGGTCGGCGCGCACCAGGATCAGGTCTTCCGGCCGCAAAGCCTGCCGGGTCTCGGACCGCAGGGTCCAGACCGGAGCATCCAGGTAATAGGAGACCCAGCGCGGAGTACCGATTCCCGGCGTAACCCACACGTTTCCTTGCGGAGGAGCGATCGATAGCCGCTCCATGAGCCGCCCGGCCTCCGCGGGGACGATCAGGTACTTGTCGTGGGTCGGACCGGTGGCCACTCCATACAGCGTCATGGCTAGGATGACCACCGCCAAGACGCTCGCCGCCCGCGCCGCCCGATACACCAGCACTCGGCGTACCGCGTCGATGAGCGCCCCCAGCCCGATGGTCACCGGCGCCAGCCATGGAAAGTTCCAAAGCAGGTGAATCCAGGCGCCCTGTTGCAACCCGAAAGTCCAAGCCGCAGCCACTCCGAGGGTGATCGCGACAGGAACGCGCGTCCTGCGGTCGGCCAGTCCGGCCACCAGCGCCGGCAGCGCCAGTACCCGGAACCAGATGGGGGTGAACCGTCCGGCGAAGTCCCACTGCCTGGCCAGGAACTCCCCGAAGGTTCCCCTCGTCGTGTCGACCCTGAAGGCGACTCGATTACCGAGTTCGGCCGGGTCGGTGGCGTTGAGTAGCCACGCTCCGGTGATCGCCACCCCGGCGATCGCTCCGACCGCTACCCATTTTGTAATAGGGTTCCAACCCTTGCGGGAGTAAAGCCAGACACCCAGCAGGGCGATGGCGGCCATCGCTATCCAGGACTGCATGGCGCAGAAACATGCCAGCACCGCCGCTCCGGCGCGAACCGGTAGGGGAGGATCAGGGGATTCCCTCAGGTAGGCGATGGCTGCGGCGGAGGCTACGATCAGGGAATAGCCCACCCCGAGGCGACCGTATACGAAGTAGAAGCCGGTTGAGACCATGGCGCATACCGCCAGCAGGGTGGGTACCCAAGGGACTCCCCGAACCCGCAGCAGCAGTGTCATGAACAGCACGGTGGCCGATCCCATCAAGAAACCGATCACTCTCAAACCGACCAGGCTGTCGCCGAATAGGCCTACCGACAGGATGACGGTAAAGGTTTGGAGGGGAGGATGGTGGGCGTAGGTCACCGCCTCCCTCGATGGGACTTCACCCGGAAGTACACCGTATTCCGCTCTGATATACGGTTCTATCAAGGCGCCGTAACCGGACTCCGATGCTCCATGCTCCCAGTAGTTGCGCGCCTGGAGCCCGAAACGGGCCAGGATGCGCCCATCGTCGCTGTCGCCTAACGGAAGGTTGAGATCCGGCATCCATACCGCCAGTACCACCAGAGCTACTAGGGCGGTGAGGGTCCAACCTGACCGGAGGCGCGACACTATAGCGGTGCGTGATGGCCTCATGTGACCGCCATCTTACGGTCAACTGACCGTAACCGGTGTATCCGACGCCCCTTGGAGGTCCGGAAGTCCACACCTGACTGCGATTCTTCATCGGTCACGCTCGGGGAGGTCGGTCTGACGGTGTCGGCGGTTCGATCTGTGCTGATATCCTGCGGTCATGGCGTCCATTCGTAAAGTTGGATCGACGATGATCCCCGGCGTTACCGGCCTAAGGCCCATCGGTCAACGGATCGAGTTGGTCTCGATGGACAGCCATTGCAGGGATATCACTCTTGGTCTATATGAGCAGAACAGTGGTGGAGGTACTTTGTTTCGGGTACACACATACAGTTCTCGGGAGGGG
>CAZEZF010000019.1:0-39670 GCA_964516495.1 uncultured Acidimicrobiia bacterium
ATCCGCCATGCCCTCAGCTTGCCTCATCGCCTGATCTTGAGTCCACAAGATTGGTACTCGAAAGCAGATTATCCCCCGAACTCAATCAGTACTTCCTTACACGCTCATACCAAGTTTCCAACGTATGAAGATCCTCTTCCATTTCCTCATCATCCCTTGACGGGATGCACCAGCCCGGAGTTGGTCTATGAGTTGTTAGGCCGCCACCGCGACACGTCGTGGCAGATTGCCGTCTCTGTGGGGCGTATGCGGACAACTGTTCCGGCGGGCTCGATACAACCGCCGGCCTGCCGGAGCGGGGGTGGCTACAGCCGACACGCAAGAAACAACCTGGACGCCGTCGCCGCAGCCCTCAACAGCGTCTACGAGACCATTCAGGAGGTCCGTTCTCGCCGCTACGGGAGCAGTCGTTGCTCGTAACGCCCAGGCGAATAGTCCCTTACCATCGGTTGGTAGTCGCATGTCCGTCGCTCGCAGTTCATCGACCAGTGTTTCAGCCGCAGAACGGTCCAGTTCGCCCCGTTGGACTCCTTGAACGACAAGCCACAGCGTGCCGTGGACCAGGATGCCATCCCGTTGTGCTATCCGGCTAGCGGCACGCTCGTCGATGATCGCCACGCCTCCGTGAACCGCCGCCCATGCCAATACGGCGGCCTCGCCGGTGTTCTCGTTCAAACCGCCACCTAGCTAGTTGTGTCTTGTAGCGAGCAAATGCAGCGAGCTCGTCTATCCCTGAGAGGTCAACCGGCTGCAACCACTGCGCTTTCAGCACGTCCGCGAGGTCCGGTATTGCCGTAACTCCCGCAAGAATCTCGTTTTGGACTTCGACTGGCATTGTGCATCGATACGGGTTGACGATCGCCTCGAGCATGGGCAACCTCCCGGCGCGAGCAAAGTGACTCAAAGGCGTGTTGTCAAAGATCAGACATGGACTCACACGAGCGGCTCAAACTCGCGCCTCCATGCCTCAAGCGGCGCCTCCTCTTGTGCCGGAAGCTCAGAATGATCGACCGTCCCCCACAAGAGTTCCAAGACACGCGCCTCGGTTAGCTTCCCGCGCCGGTATGCCGCGAGGACCTTCCTGCCATACATCGGTGGTACGCGCGGCGGGTCGAGCTCAGGAATCCAATACTCCCCTAGCTCTAAGAAGTCCGCCCGCGAAGGCGGGTGGTTCGTAAGCTCCTCGAACGTCCCAGGATCGATGGCGCCAAGATTGCGCAGCTGAGCACACACAGCTGTCCAACTCAGCCGATGGCGCACCGCTGCTGCCACCGCAGCGAGACGAGGATTTCCCTTAAACTCTGACATGATCACTCGAACCTCACTCCGGGGAAGGAGGAGATGGATCGCGAACGCGTTAATCAGCTTCTCATTTTCATCCTGCGGAGAGAGTCCGACCTCCGGTGCGTACGCGTCTTGAAACACATGATGACCGAGTTCGTGAGCGAGATTGAAGCGGCGGCGTCCAGGCTCGAGCGCGCCGTTGATGACCGCGACGCCTAGGTCTCCGACCGCCACATATGCAGCATCACCGCCTGCTTTGCCAAGGTCGAGAGAGAACGAGAACAAACCAGCGCGCTCCGCGAAAGTTTGAAGGTCCAGCAGCGGTCCTTGTTGCACATTAAGCTTCCCCCTCAACTTCACAGCGGCATTCTCGGATGCTTCAACGGTCGAAGGAGGATCCAGCGCAATCCTTGTGACCTGGGGTATCTCACCCTCATCGATGAGAAAGGCGACATCGCGAGCGATCCGCTCAACCCTCGAATCAAGCACCCTCGACCGCCCGCCGACAGCTGGGTCAGACCGTCGACTCACTACTGATGGCGGGGAGGCGTTGAAGAACCAATCCACGGGCCGGTCGAGTGCTTCGGCGAGCAACACGAGTTCTGTCGCGGCGAGCTTCCTGGAGCCTGCCTCAATCCTCGCGATCACGGTTCGGCCCAGCCCTGTAACCGCGGACACCTGCTGCTGGGTCAAGCCGGAAAGCTCGCGCGCCTCAGCGATGCGGTTGCACAACTCCACTGTGCCCGATTCTAGCACTGGACAGTGTCGTTCGACTCTACAACGCCCGCCCCAAACGGCTCGCCGACGCACACCAATCCCTCAACGTAGCTGTGGCTGCCGCATACGGCTGGGCGGCCGACATCTCGGACGAAACGTTCTCCGCGAGCTGCTGACGCTCAACGGCGACCAGCCACAACTCTGCGAAAATCCGAAGACGCGTGAAGTGCCCGCTCACACGAGGGGATGTGTGGGACATATAGAGGGACACCGAGACCCGGCTCGCCCCGGCGTAGCCGAAGGCTGCGGTGAGTGTCCTAGGCTGACTCACGATTGTCCTCTTTAGGATGGATCGCTAACAGTCAGATATGACCTGGGATGTTACTTTACCAGCGGAAATACATCGGCATGAACCCATTTACGGTCTTAGTTCGAGGACCCTGCGTGTGAAAGTTCTGGTCAGATGCGGTTTACTGGGACCTCATGAGCACTCTGAAACTACTGTGGGCGTTGACGGACTCGAACCGCCGACCTCTTCCTTGTAAGGGAAGCGCTCTTCCATCTGAGCTAAACGCCCTGAATCCGTCATTGTAGACGATCCTGACACACCGGTGAGCATCGAGTTTCGACTATCAAACCCGATCAGGCGGAACGCACCGCCTCGGCGGGAGGGATACGGGCGGCTCTGGTAGCGGGATACACTCCGGCCAGGGCGCCCACCACGAGAGCGATGAGGACACTCCCCGCCATTCCCGACACCGGTATGGACAGGGTTAGGTCCCGGCTGACGGCGAAGACCGCAGTGATGGTGGCGCCCATGCCGACACCGAGCACGCCTCCGATGCCCGCCAGCAGCGTTGACTCGCCTATGAACTGGAGCCGGACGTGGCGTTTGGTAGCGCCCAGAGCCCGGCGCAGGCCGATCTCCATCCGCCTCTCCAGGACAGCCATAATCATGATATTGGCGATCGCCACTCCGCCGACCAGCAGCGCTACACTCCCCAGGCTCACCAGCAAGGTCGTGAGGGCCGCCTCCGCCTGACGCCGGGCCACCAGCGCGTCGGCCGGGCGTACTACCGCCACCCTATCTGGATTCTCCGGGTTGACGGTGGCGGGAATCACCTCCAGAACCGATTCCACATGGTGAGGATGGACACGGGCATAGAGGGCAGTCGGTTTGAGGTCCTCATTGAACAGATCACGCGCTACCGGCTCGCCGATCAACGCCGCCCGCTCGATGTCGGGATGCAGGGTCATTTCCGCCAGGATGCCGATCACCTCGAACCATTCCTCTCCGATGTAGACCCGCCTGGCGCCGGTCAGGTTGTCGATCCCCAGCCGCTCCGCCGCCACTCGGCCCAGCACCGTTACCGGAAGAGTGGAGGAGGCGTCATCCAAGAACCTTCCGGCGAGAAGAGGCGTGTTAAGGGCGCCGGGCAGGTTGGTGGGCGTCGCCAGAACCGAAAGACCACCGGTCTCCAGAGGAGAAACGAGATCGTTGACCAGAACATCCACATCAAGGAGGGCGGTGGTGGTAACTCTCTCCACCGGTCCCACCCTTCCTAACATCGCCGGCGACTGTGGAGGAAGCCCGTCGGCGTTGCCGAACACCCCGGTGGAGGGGGTAACCCTGATGAGGTTGGTGCCCAGTTGGTCAAGCCGGGCCAGCAGCGCGGCCCGCCCCGATGCCGAAATACCCAACACGGCCACGATGGCGGCAATCCCCATGGCTACCCCCAAGGCGGTCAGGACGGTGCGGCCCAATTGGTAGCGGAGGCCCATCAGGCTCAACTCCCAGGCGTCAACAAGCCGGAGTCGGCTGATCAAGGCGTATCCTCCGACACCACCAGCCCGTCCCGCATCAGAATCCGCCTGGGGAAGCAACCCGCCACCTCGGGATCATGGGTAACGACGATGATGGTGGCGCCGTCGCGGTTCAAGGCAACCAGGAGTTCTGTTATTTCCCGGCTGGTGACGCTGTCCAGGTTGCCGGTGGGCTCGTCGGCGAAGATAGCCACCGGATCCCCTATGAGGGCGCGGGCGATAGCCACCCGTTGGCGTTCCCCCCCGGACATTTGGTCCGGTAAGTGATCGATCCGGTGTCCCAACCCCACCCTGCGCAGAGCGCCTTCGGCTTCTCTTCTCCGGACGGTACCCCGAACCCCTCGGTAGCGTAATCCTTCGGCCACGTTCTCCAGGGCGGAAGTCCCCGGCAACAGAGAAAACTCCTGGAACACGAAGCCGATCATGCTCGCTCTGATACCGGACAGCGAACGATCGGATAGGGCCGACAAGTCTTGGTCGGCCACCCTTATAGAGCCGGAAGTAGGCTGATCGAGCCCACTCATGAGGTTCAGGAGGGTGGACTTCCCGGAGCCGGAAGGACCCACCACCGCTACCGACTCGCCGGATCGGATGGTAAGGCTTACCCCGGCTAGGGCGGTGACCGGCGGCGGACCCGGATACACCTTGGTCACTTCGGTAAGTTCGATCGAAGGAGCATCCGGACCGTAGGATGACGATTCGGGATCCATATAGCTACTTGGGCGCCCTTACCAGGTCACCGTCGTCGAGATCGCCCCGTATCTCAACCAGCCCATCCGCGTACATACCTGTCTCCACTCCTACCAGGTCTATCTGCCCATCGTCGCGCTCGACCTCGACCGCATAGCCTCCTTCGGAGAGGGCGACCAAGGCCTTGATCGGAACGGCCAGAACTCCGGCTGCCCGGTCAGCGACGATCTCGACTTCGACCGGGTAGCCGTGGAACTGCGTCCCGAGAAGGGGATCGTCCAGCCGCACCGTAACCTCTACGAAGTCGGCCCCTCGTCGATCATCGGGTGAAACCACCACCGATCCGACGTATTGAACAGAACCCGTAGCCGACAAGTCGCCGGGCAACCGGACGACCACTTCGGATCCCACCGAGACCCGGTCTCTCCGGTCGACAGGAAGCTCCATCCGTACCTCCTGCGTCACCTCCGAAACCTCGACTATGGCAACCCCGGGTGTCACCGGAGCACCCAACTCCACCAGGCTACGACCCACCCGGACCGGACCCTCCACATACACGATGCGGCCCAATTCGATGGAGTCGGAGCGGTCAAGCCCGGAATCGGCCCTCCAGTTTCGGATAAGCCGGGTTGTGTCTTCGTCGAAGACGGGGTCCGGATCGGAGCGGGGCAGGTAACCGAGCGCCTTGAGATTGAGCTCGAGTTGCTCGACATCGGGACCTTCGATCGGCGACTCATCGGGAGTCGGACCCAGACTCCTCCACATGGGACGCTCTCCGTAGAAGATGAACACCGGTTCGCCGTCGATCTCGAGAATAGGATCACCACGGGAAACCTCAACACCCTCGGCCGGAGTCTTGGTGATTATGCCTTCCGTCACCGCAACCACATGGCGTGGATTTGCATAGCGAAGGGTGGCGGGGAAAACCTCCAACCGATGCAAGTCTGTAGTTATCGCCGCCACGGTTTCAAGCTCCGGTTTCTCAATGATCGTCTCCTGCTGATCGCCGCTTGCCAGGCGGTCGACCGCCAGAAACACCCCTACGACCAACACGGCGACCAGTGTCAGGAAGATCGCCACCCATCCGGGCCGCGACATCAGTTGATGCTCGGGAAGGAGATCAGCCCGGAGCACTCATCCAAGGCGATGTCGATCTCCGGGTCGGATATGTCGAACGCCTCCGCAACGGGGAATGGCGAACCGGCGCCGTCCCACCCCGGGGCCGGATCAGGGAACTCCTCCACCCCGTTCTCGCGCATGCATGACGAGAAACGGCGGAGGGCGTCGATAACTCCGGCCTGGAGTTGGGGATCGGCGCCCAGATCAACCGGGGATGCCGAGGTCAGCAAGGGAACGCAGGTCGCAAAAGCCACTGCGAACTCGGGGGAATCGGTGTCGATGTTCTCCACGAGATCCTGCGAGAGTATCGGGCGGCCGTCGGGATCGACCGGGATGTCGGGCGCTTCGATGCCTTGCTGGCGCAGGCAGGCTGTGAATAGCAGCAAGCCGTCCTCGAACGCCGGTCTGGCCACTGTGTCGGATGTTCGGGTCGGCTCGACATCTTCGAGGGTGGCGACCTCCTCGACCTCGGGCATCTCGGTGGTCGGCGTTTGGTCACCATCACCCCCGCACGCGGTTATGGATATGACCAGGATGACGACGAGAAGCAAACACTTCCATCCGCTCTCCCCGAAAACGGACCGCCGGTTGATCATTGTCTATCCGGGAGCCGTACGGCCCAGCCGTCACAACTCGGTCCGAGGAGTGAATCGGCCTGTTCAGGCCCCCACGATCCGGCCGGATACTGGAATGGTCGCGTCCGATTACGCAGGAAGGGCGTGTAGAGCCGCCACGCCTGTTCAACCTCGTCGGAACGAACGAACAGGGTTCGGTCCCCGGTCATCACATCGTGGAGGAGGGTTTCGTAGGCGTCCGGAAGGTTCCCGAAGGCTTTCTCGTACTCGAAAGCGAGCGGCATCCTTGCCAACCTGGGATGCTCGGAAGGCTCCTGCACATCGAATAGCAGGTCAAAGCCTTCATGGGGTTGGAGCCGGACGTAGAGAACGTTACCTTGGCGCCGGGCCCGACGGAAGGATTTGAACAGCGGAACGGGCGGTTCCCGAAACGTCACCACCACTTGGGTGAGACGGGTGCGTAATCGTTTGCCGGTTCGCAGGTAGAAGGGAACGCCCTGCCATCGCCAACTATCTATATAGACGCGCAGGGCGGCATAGGTTTCTGTCATGCTGCCGGGAGCTATCCGCGGTTCGTCGGTATAGCCTCGGATGCGCCCACCTTTCCCATTCCCGGAGGCCGCGTATTGACCCAACACCACATCCTCCCGGCGGAGGGGACGGATCGATTGAAGCACCTTCACCTTCTCGTCGCGGATAGCTTCCGCCTCGAAGGAGACGGGCGGTTCCATGGCTACCAGGCTCAACACCTGGGTAAGGTGATTCTGAACCATATCCCGCAGCGCCCCGGATCGATCGTAGTAACCGGCCCGGTCACCTATCCCTCCATCCTCAGCCACCGTGATCTGGACGTGTTCAATACGATCACGGTTCCATACGGACTCAAACAACGGGTTGGCGAACCGGAACACCAGAAGGTTCTGGACGGTTGCTTTCCCCAGGTAGTGATCGATGCGGTAGATCTGGTTCTCGTCGAAGTTCTCGTGGAGAGTCCGGTTGAGCGCCACCGCCGATTCAAGGTCTGCGCCGAACGGTTTCTCCACCACGAGGCGGGTCCACCCATTGCTCGAAGACAGCCCGCACGCCCCCAGGGATTCGACCGTAACGGGAAAAGCCTGCGGCGGGAGAGACAGGTAGAAGATACGGTTGCCGGAGAGGCCCCGCTCCTCCTCCAGTCGCTCGATCCTATCCCGCAGATCTCGGTACGCCTCTGGACCGCCGTCGCCGATGGAGTGAAAATGAACAATCCGATCGCACCACTCATCAGGCGAGTCACACCCGGACACCGTAGAGGTCGAACCTATGGAAGATTCGATACCGGTGCGGGAGAGGGTCCTGAATTGCTGCCGACTGAGGCGAGATCGGGCTACCCCTAGTATCTCGAATCGGTTCCCCAGACCGTATTGGCGGACTAGATGATAGAGCGCGGGGGCCAGTTTCCGATGGTAGAGATCACCGGTGGCGCCGAAGACCACCAATAGATGACGGTCCACTGCCGAGGCGCCGGCCAGCGGCAAGAACTCCATCAGCCGCGGCCGGTTCGGGTAGCGGCGTGTACGGCGGAGTTCAACCTTCCCAGCGCTTCCACCGGGTCACCGACCAACCGGACCCTCAACACCCGGCGACCGAGGTCGGACAAAGCCTGAAAGTCCCCCGCCGCCTGCCCCTCTATCAGCTTGTCAAAGGTGAAGCCGGCCTCCGGGATGGCTGTTTCGAGTGCAGGCCGGTCGACGATCTGTAGGAACATCCCATTGTCACCGCCGCCCTTGTGTAGTTGTCCGGTGGAGTGCAGAAACCTCGGACCGTATCCGAGAGTGACCGCGACCCGTGACCTATCCCTTAGGTCAACGGCCATCTTGTCCAGGATCGGCCCGGCAGGCCCGTTCATCGGCAGGTAGGCATGGATACCGATGTAGTCATCGGCGCGAACGGAATCCAGCCAGCCTCGTATCGACTGCCCCAGCAATATAGAATCATCAGTCGTTACCTCAGTCGGGACGGTACCTAGTCCTTGAGGCGACATCGCTTGTTCGGCAAGGTTCTTGGCAACCTGGACATCGGGCTGGTTGAACGGGTTGATTCCCAGAATCGAGCCGGCCGCGGCCACCGCCATCTCACAGCGAAACATCTCCGCTCCCAGGTCGTAGGGCCCTCTAAAAACGATGCGGATAATGGGATAACCGGCCTCCCCCAGGGCGCCCAAGGACGCCGCCTCGGCGTTTGGATCGTCTCCCTCCACCGAAACGTGAACGAATACCCGGTCGTCACCGTAGACGGAGGGGTCACCGAGCGGTTCGTCGACCACCGGTACAAGACCGGTCCCGTCCTTGCCGGTGCTCTCCGCCACCAATTGCTCCACCCAGGCGCCGAAAGCCGCCACGGAGGGCGAACATATATAGGTGAGCTTGTCCCGGCCTGACAGGGCGGCCTCCCCGATAGCGGCGCCGAAACGAAGGGCGGGGTTACCGGAAGGAGGCACTTCCGGACCGCAAGCCGCCGCCATGGCAGCGGCGCGGGCAAGCAGTCGTCGGATGTCAATTCCGATCAAGGCCCCGGGCAGCAGCCCGAAAGCGGTAAGAGCGGAGTAGCGTCCCCCTACTTCGGGCGGAGTAAGGAAGACACGACGGAACCCTCTATCACGCGCCAGGCGCTCCAAACCGGATCCCGGATCGGTCACTGCTACGAAGCGGGTTCCCGGATCGTCCGATCCGGACGACACCTGCCCCCAGAAGTAGCGGAACAGGGAAATCGTCTCGATGGTGCCACCCGACTTGGAGGCGACCACGAACAGCGTCCGATCAAGGTCTATTCCGGCTCGCACCGCCTGCACCGCATCCGGATGGGTGCTGTCCAGCACCACAAGGTCAGGGCGGTTTTCGGCGTTACCGTAGACGTACTGGAAAACCTCCGGCGCCAGGCTGGAACCTCCCATGCCCAGCAGGACTACCCGATCAGTAGCGGAACGCACCTCCCGAGCGAACTCTTCTATCCCGTCCAGACCGGCGGTGTTCCCCGGTAGCCACAGCCAACCCAAGCGGTCGGTCAACTCGGGCGCCTCCACGGGGGACCACAAGCGGTGGTCCTTGGCCCACATCCGCGCCCCTAAGTTGTCCGCATCCCAGGATGCAAGCCTGGCGTCGACCTGTCGGGTCAGGTCGCCAAGCGAATAATCAATGGTAGGAATCTCAGCCGCCATCCTTCACAAGGTGTGTTGCTCGACCCTATGACGTTACACGGATCCGGAGAACCGCCGAAACGTTCGGTAAGGTGCGGCTTCCGGGACCGGCTGCCTACGGCTGTCTCGCTAATGTCGTGACTCTTTCTTTGTTTTGTCAGAGTGGCCGGTTTCGTGGGTGGGGACCGGTTTTGTGTCCTACCCATGTTGCATACTGGTAGGTAACCGTAAAGCGCCAGGCGACCTGTCTTGGGTACCGGACGGGCCGGGCCGGCATCATGTTGAACGTACTACCCCGGTCAGGGGGGTATGGCGGGACGCGTTTCGACGCCGAGGAGGCGGCGGTTGGGGGTGGGACCCACTTAGGAAGGCAGCCGGACCGGAAGGATGTTTTTCGCGGCCTCAGGTCCCCCGGGTGGGAAAACATGTAGTCGGGCGCCGACTACGGTCATTCATCAGCGAATTTTCAGCAATCCGGGACACCGGAGAGTGCTGAGAACGACGGTTACGAGTCGGCCGCTATGTTGTGACCAGGGGATTGTCGGCGAAGGGGCGCGGGGGCCTTTGTCCTCGAGCCAACAGCTCGTTCTTGAGGCGCCTCCTGGAATCCGATAACACTCCTAAACCGCAAAGCGAACGTGTGTTCGACTACACTCGACATCGTGGCAGACTTCCGATGGATCACCACCGACGATTCGAGCAATCGTCCCGCTCTCTTCGACGCCGTTATCGACCGAAAGGTGGGTCGAGGCGCCTATCGCGGTCTCGAGTTCCTGGAAGTGGAATCGCGCAGCATAATCAACCACATCCCCAAGCAAGGGGTGCTTCCCTTCCAGTACACGATCAACGCCTATCGGGGATGCAGCCACGCCTGCACATACTGCTTCGCCCGACCCAGTCATGACTACCTGGGCCTCAACATCGCCGAGGACTTCGATACCAGGATCGTCGTCAAGATCAACGCTCCGGAACTCATACGCCACGAGACGGCGCCGGGTAGGTGGGCCGGACATCCCATTGCCATGGGCACCAACACCGATCCTTATCAACCTGCCGAAGGCAAGTACAAGCTGACGCGCAAGATCATCGAAGTGCTGACCGAACGCCGCAATCCGTTCTCGGTTCTCACCAAGTCTCCCCTGGTATTGAGGGACTTGGATCTGCTGGCAGAGGCGGCTCGGTTGACGAGAGTGACAGTTGACTTCTCGGTGGGTACCTTGGATGTCGACGCGTGGTCGAAGTCCGAACCCGGCACACCTCATCCGCGCAAACGACTGGACGCGGTGCGGCGGCTCAACGAGTCGGGGGTTCCTTCGGGGGTACTGATAGCGCCGGTGCTGCCCGGGATAACCGATCATCCGCAACAGTTGGAAGCAGTAGTCACCGCCGCCGCGGACGCCGGCGCCCGGTTCGTCACCGGCTCGTACCTACACCTGCGAGGACCGTTGAAGAACCACTATCTACGCTGGGCGGACGCGGAATATCCCCACCTCAGCAGGTACTACCGCCACACGTATGGGAAGCGGGCCTACGCTTCATCCGCCATGCGCAAGCGACTGGGAGGAATGATCGGACGCATGGTCGCAGCACACGACGGACCGCCCCGGAGGCGCACGAGCCGCAACCGGAGAGACACCCGATCCGAGCCGGCCGAACCGGAGCAACTGACATTGACTCTGTGATCCGGTCGCGGCCAACCCGAACGAGGAGTCCCGTTACCGAGCCCCTTACTCCGATTAGCGCAACCGCGTCTGTCCTACCGGGCTGCTGATAGGAGGGTGCTGAAAAGACCGGGTGGTTTGGCCCTCCACCCGCTGACCAGGGAGTTAACCATCGGCTGTCGGGCCGCAGGGGGCTTTCCAGTACCCTCCTAGAACCGTTCAGGCGACTACCGGAACCTTTCCCAATGCGTCTGTGATCGCCTCCGACGGATACTCGTAATCGAACAGTTCACCCGCCAGGAACGTATCGTAGGCGCCCATGTCGAAATGGCCATGACCGCATAGGGCAATGAGAACCACCTTCTCCTCCCCGGACTCACGACAAGCGTCGGCTTCACGAATGGCCGCCGCGATGGCATGGGTTGGTTCGGGAGCCGGGATGATGCCTTCCGAACGGGCGAAGGTCAGCGCCGCTTCGAAACACTCCATCTGGCCGATGGCTACCGCTTCCATCAAACCCAGTTCGCAGATGTGGGATACCAAAGGAGACATCCCGTGGTAGCGGAGTCCTCCGGCATGGATCGGATCCGGCACGAAGGAATGACCCAGGGTGTGCATCTTGATGAGCGGAGTCATCCCGATCGTGTCACCGAAATCGTAACGGTACTCCCCCTTGGTAATCGACGGGCAGGCTGCCGGTTCGACCGCCCGGATCGTCGGGTTGATGTTGCCGGCCAGCTTCTCGCGGATGAACGGGAAAGACAGCCCGGAGAAGTTGGAACCTCCCCCCGTACACCCGATGATGATATCGGGGGTGTCGCCTGCTTTGGCCAGCTGGGCGGCGGCCTCTTGGCCGATCACTGTCTGGTGCAGCAGCACATGGTTGAGCACCGACCCCAGCGAATAGTTGGTGTCAGCGTTGGTCGCCGCCACTTCGACAGCTTCAGAGATGGCGATCCCGAGGCTTCCGGGACTGTCGGGATCCTGGGCCAGGATCGCTTTACCGGCGTTGGTGGCCTCGGAGGGGCTGGAATGGATGGTGGCGCCCCAGGTACGCATCATCGAACCTCGGTAGGGTTTCTGATCGAACGAGGCGGCTACCTGCCACACCTCGCATTCAAGGCCGAACATCCGGCATGCCAAGGCCAGGGCGCTACCCCACTGTCCGGCGCCTGTCTCCGTCGTCAGCTTCCGAATACCGGCTTTGGCGTTGTAGTAGGCCTGCGCCACCGCGGTGTTCGGCTTGTGCGATCCCGCCGGGCTGACCCCTTCGTACTTGTAGTAGATCTTGGCCGGGGTGCCGAGGGCGCGCTCCAGACGATGGGCCCGATACAGGGGGCTGGGTCGCCAGAGCCGATATATTTCCCGAATCTCTTCGGGTATCTCGATATAGCTCTCCTGCGAGACCTCCTGCAGGATGAGGTCCATCGGAAAGAGCGGCGCCAGATCATCCGGACCAACCGGCTCCAGGGTTCCCGGATGCAGGACCGGCGGGGGCGGGGACGGCAGATCCGGAATGATGTTGTACCAATGAGTCGGGAGCTCCGACTCGTCGAGAAGTATCTTGGTTGGCGCGGTCACCGATCCCTCCTAACTCCGGCTCCAGAACCGTGCGGTTGTTAACAGCACGCTACACATTCTATGTCATGCACGCCCATCCGAACCGGCTGATCGGAGAGACCCTCTTCCATGACCTTTTGCAGCCTCAGGCCGATTGATTCCGCATCTGATCGATTCGATCCATCACCCGTCACCCTGACTCCATGGCGATCGCTATGGACATTCGCTTCGAAGACCCCATCCGGACCGGTTCCGGGATGTCACAGGTTCGACGTAGATTTGCTGGAGAGATCAATTGCGATTCTTTCGTTTGTCCTTAGAATCAAGCTAGGAGAGGAAGGACCTTGGATGACCACACTGCTTGAGCATGAACGTACCGTTCTGCCACCGGAACAACCCATTGACGAGCTCTCCGACCTCCTAGGTAGAACGGACGCGGAGTCTGTAACCATCTCACGCGCCGACGGTGAGCACATGGTGCTACCACGCGCCATATTCGACGCTCTACGTGAAGTGGTCGACGCGATGACCCGCGGAAAGGCCGTGGTGATCGCGCCCGTCCACCAGTTGCTGACCACCCAGGACGCGGCGGACCTGCTCGGGATCAGCCGACCGACGCTCGTCAAACTTCTTGAGGAGGGCGAGATTCCATATGATCGACCCGGACGTCACCGGCGCGTTCGGCTCGTGGATGTGCTCGACTACCGGAGTAGCAGGTCTACACAGCGACGGGAGGCTCTCGACCGTATGGTCGAAATCGCCGAACAGAGCGGCATGTACGAACGGACCGCAACACCGAAAAGAACGAGGTGAACGAGGTGAACGACTGGTATGCCGTTTGCGGCCGTCCTTGATACCTGCGTGCTGTATCCGGCGCACCTGCGCGATACTCTCCTGCGGTTCGGCGAGCGCGAACTGTTCACCCCGCTTTGGTCACAGGACATCCTCAAGGAATTGTGCCGGAGCCTCGCGGATTCGGGCATCGGTTCAACAGCCCGAGCCCATCTGATTTCCCAGATGCACTTTGCCTTTCCGGAAGCCGCTGTTACAGAGTATCGGCCACTGATCGACTCCTTGGATTGCGATCCCAAGGATCGTCATGTGCTTGCCGCAGCAGTACGCGCGGATGCAGGCGCCTTGGTGACGTTCAACATCAGAGACTTCCCACCCGGTAGCGTGAACCGCTTCGCAATCGATGTAATTCACCCCTCTGAATTCCTGCTTGACCTGCTTGACCTGGCGCCTAGGTTGGTGATCAACGAGTTGGAGCTTCAGGCGAAATCGAATAGGCAACAGCCCAGGACTCTCGCCGACTTGCTCAACGCGCTGAGCAGGAGCGGCGTGGAGGACTTTGCCACGGAGGTCCGGAACGCGTCCAATATCTTCATCCCGGTTGTCGATGATTGGTAAGCAGGGAGATAGACTTGCTCCTGCCTAGGACAGCCACAATCCTACGCTCAAACGTCTAGACAGAGCCGATAATGTCCACCAGCAACCACCCCTCCTCCCTTGACCCCCGAGACTTCCTGGAAATCGACCGCCTCCTGAGTCCGGAGGAAAGGCTGCTGCGCGACACGGTTCGCCAATGGGTGGATGACCAGGTACTTCCCCACATAGCGGACTGGTTTCGAGCGGGTGTCCTCCCCCGCGACCTGGCGATCGAGTTGGGAAACCTGGGTATGCTCGGCATGCACCTGGACGGTTACGGATGTTCGGGGGCTTCGGCGGTCGACTACGGATTGGCCTGTTTGGAACTCGAAGCAGGCGACTCGGGCCTGCGCAGCATGGTGTCCGTGCAGGGATCCCTGGCCATGTTTCCGATACGAGCGTTCGGCTCTGAGGAACAGAAACAGCGATGGCTGCCCGAAATGGCCTCGGGCAAGATTCTCGGCTGCTTCGGGCTCACCGAACCGGACTCCGGTTCCGACCCTGCTTCGATGCGTACGCACGCCCGACGAGCCGGATCGGATTGGATACTCAACGGAACCAAGACCTGGATATCCAACGGTTCGGTGGCTGATGTAGCCATTATCTGGGCGAGAGCCGACGACTCGATCAGGGGATTCATAGTTCCTACAGATATCCCCGGCTTCTCGGCCCGTGATATCAAGGGAAAGCTGTCACTTCGAGCCTCCCACACCTCCGAATTGGTGCTTGACGAGGTCCGGCTCCCGGACGAAGCCGTACTTCCGGGAGTAGCATCGATGCGTGGTCCCCTTTCCTGCCTTACCGAGGCCCGCTACGGAATCGTATGGGGGTCGATCGGAGCGGCCCGCGCCTGCTATGAAGCCGCTCTCGAGTACTCGGTCACCCGGCGCCAGTTCGGCAAACCCATCGGAGCGTTCCAGCTCACCCAGCAGAAGCTGGTGAATATGATGGTGTCCATCAATCGGGGGCTCCTGGTGGCGCTTCACATAGGCCGGATGAAGGACGCCGGGACGGCCGATCCCCGCCATGTCTCCTTCGGCAAGTTCGACAACGTCAGGGAGGCCCTGGATGTTGCCCGCCAAGCCCGTTCGATCCTGGCCGCCAATGGAATCACCCTGGAATACCCGGTCATACGACACATGAACAACCTCGAGTCGGTATCCACATATGAGGGAACCAACGAAATACACACCCTGATCCTGGGCCAAGCCCTCACCGGCTTGGCCGCCTTCCAATAGTCGGCGCCGGAGATCGTCGTCCGGTCTGGATCATGAACCCTCAACACCTTCTCCGTCAACGAAACCCGTGACTCCGTGAGCGTCCTCATCGGACTCATCTCACCCATCGTGATCGGGTTTGCCGACCATGTCGGCGCCAACCTGGGCAGGAGGGGAAGGATGATGGCTTCGATCCTGGCCATCTACATATCCACCATGCTCTCGGCTCTGGCGCTGGCCCTTATCTGGGGAGGTCAACCGACCAATGTCGATCTGTTGCTGGGCGCCGGTTCGGGACTGGGCGCCAGCATCGCGTTGGTAAACCTCTATCGGGGATACGCCACCCGCGGGGTGGGAATCGTGGGCCCGGTAGCCGCCGTCACCGGAGCGGTTATCCCGATAGGGGTGGATTCGCTGCTCGGCAACCTTCCATCGGCGGTGGTCGGGATGGGTATGCTGGTCGGCGTCGCAGCCATCTGGCTGATCGGCAGCAAGAACCCGACCGGCGAATGGGATCGGGAAGCCATGCGGTACGGGCTGATCGCGGGGGTTCTCTTCGGATGCACCGCCACCCTTCTGGGACTTACCAGCGATGACTCCGGACTGTGGCCGGTGGTGCCGGGACGGGCGGTCGCGGTGTGTACCCTCCTGATCCTCATCCTGGTTCGCGGGCGCCGCCTCAAACCGATCAAAGGCGCCATCCCGCGGGCGTTGATAATCGGCGTCGCGGGAGCGATCGGTCTGGCCAGCTTTACCCTGGCCGCCCAGGTGAACCTGGCGGTAGCGGGCCTGTTCTTCCAGATGGCCTACGGTTTCACGCTGGCCTTCCAGGTGATTTTCGAGGGTGAACGAACCTCTCGCACCCAAGTGACGGGCTTCGGGCTCGGAATCGTGGCTCTGGGGATGATCATCCTCGGATGACGACATCCCAGGGCAGCGCTATCGCGCCCCTCAGTGCAATAGGAAGGTACTGAATCTTTAGTTCGCTTGGTTTGTACCCCGTGAGAAGTCGTATTGCGCGACCGGGATCCGTCTTCGTTTTCACCCGACGCCGCTGTCGGCGGGTCTCGGCGACCGTTTCTGTCCTACCCCCTCTGTATGTTGATAACTAACCGCAATTACCGGCGGTCCGCTTCCGACGTCGACCCGGACCGTGTGAAGGGATCAAAGTACGTTCGGGACCGCCCCGTCAGGGGTATGGGAGGACGCGTCTCGGCAAAGGCGCCGCCGGTGGGGAGGGCCCGCCGGGAGGGGGAGGGGCCGACGAGAGAGGGGCCCTACTCGCGGCGATTTTCGCGGTCTTTCTTGCTCAGGACATCAGTTCAGAATCGCCGGTTATCGGATGTTTGCTGAGTTTCATCAGGTCTTCGATGCGTTCACGTATCTCCGGCACATGGGAGACGATGACTACGAGACGCTGCTCCCGATGGGCGGCCAGTGATTCGATTCCTTCCATCGCCAGGTCGAGGTGCTCAGGATCCAGGGTCCCGAAACCCTCGTCCAGGAAGAAGGCATCCAGCCTGCCTCCTCTACGCCCGACCATCTCCGCCAAACCCAGCGCCAACGCCAGGGAAGCAAGGAAAGTCTCGCCCCCGGAGAGGCTGTCGGCCCTCCTCACCGCGTCGGCGGAGTTGAGATCGACGACATCGAACGTTCCGTCCTCGGTGAAGCGATACCGGCCTGACGAGAGACGCTGGAAGTGTTCGGAGCCCAGGCCTCCGAGGATGGCGCGCTCCTCGTCGAGGAGGAACCGGATGAACCGGGAGTCGGTCAGGTCACGCGCCAAGCGCCGGTTCAAACGGGCGTCTTTGCGCCGGGTCCGTCGCTGTTGCCGCAACTCCGCCACCCCGGCTACCAGGACTTCGTCTTGTTCGATGCCGGCCTGGATACGCTTCCGATCGGCTCTGACCTCGGCTAGGGCCACTTCGATGGAATCCTTGATCCGGTAGGTTGCCCGCTTCTCGTCGAGGCGCTCGGTGGCCGTCCTGAACTCGACCTGTTGCTCCGCGACCGTGCGTTCGAGGTCGGTCGCGGTCCTCTTCCATGCGGCATGCAGGGAAACCAGGGCAGCCCGGACCGACGTGGGATCTCCCCTGGTAACACGGAAATCGGGTTCCAGGAAGACACCAAGCCTCTCGACCACGGCACGCAATTCGGACAACCGGCGATCCGCATTCCGCTCGGACTCGACAACCTCGTCGCGAACCTTGAGGGCGCGGTCACGGTTCGCTCTAGCTTCCTTGATCTCGGTCCGGAAGAGTTCCACGCAGGCCTGCTCCTCAGCCTGTCGAGCCGAAGCCGCTTCGATCTTCTCCCGCTGCGTCCCTAGGGTGTCCTCGACGAGGGACACGGTCAGGCGCCATTCCGAGTGAAGGGAGGACAGCGCAGCCCGTATCGAGCCTGGTTCGGCTTCCGGCGCGCCAAACTCGGGGGAGAGCTTGGATCCCAGGGTTCCGATCCGCATTCGAAGGTCCGATAGGGCCTTCTCCGCTAGTTGCTCCTCTCCCATCGCCGCGTCGAGAGCCGCCCGCTTCTCATCCCGCTCCTTTCGGGCTACTCCGGCCGAAGCGCGGATTGCATCCAGGGCGGCGCGTTCCTCCTCGAGACGGACCTCGGGATCACCTTCCCCGATAAGGTGGGCCAGTTCCTCATGACATTCCCTGAGCAGATGTGCTTGCCGCTCCTCGTCTTCATGGGCCGCCTGTAGACGCTCTCTCGACTCCACTACCCGGTCGATGGCGGCGCCCAACTCGGCCTTGGCCGCTTGTTCCAACCCGGTAGCGTCACGCAGCTGTTCCTCGGCGATCCCCCGTTCCGCCCGAGCACCTCTCACATCAGCCTCCGCAGCGGATGTGTCAACCGCGGTGGTAAGAGGGACCTCATACACGGGTTGCTCACACACCGGGCACGTTTCGCCGGCTTCGATTCGATCGCGGAGGGTTCCGGCCATGTCCGCGTGGCGGGCGTCATGCAGCCGTCCTTCGGCCTCCCGGACCCGAGATTCCGCTTCCCGGACTCGCCCGGCGGACTCCCGACGTTGTACGGTCGCCTGCGTCAGGGCCGACCGGGCCGCCACTTCCGAGTTATCGTCCTGTCGGAGGGTAACGGCGCACACTTCCGCTTCCCGGGCGACCCGCTCGACTGCCTCGTTCCTGGTTCGCAGGTGGATGATGAGATCTCTCGCGGCGCCGACTCGCTGCTCGCGGCCGATGAACTCTTCGGAGGACAGCGTCGCCTCCGCCTTTCCGAGCCGCTCTTCGGCGTCCTCCCACTCTCCCCGCGCTTCGACACGTCGAGCCCAGGCGTATTCGGCCAGCGCGGCGTCCTTGATGCCCTTGATCAGATCGGGTAACTCCGCCTCCCCTTCCTGTAGTTCGACCAAGCGGGCCTCCAGCCGATCGCGGGCCGCTTCCAATTCGGCGAGCTTACGTACCGATCGATCAAGGCTTTGCGAGGCTAGCCGGTACTCGTCCGAGTCCAAGGCGGCCTTTGCGGTCTCGAGCCGTCCGGTGGCGATTCCGAGTTCCCGCTCGGCGGCGACTCTCCGATCCCGGACCAGCTCTGACATCTGCAGTACCTGTTCTCCTGCGACAGGATCGGGTAACTCGCCGGACCGTTCATCCAGCACGGCCAACCGCTCCGCAGCGCATTCCCGGAGTTCCTCGGCCCCTCGGATCCGCCGTATCAACTGCTCGAAGTCCGGACGGACCTCCCTCAACGTTGCGTGGCGCCGGTCGGCGGCGGCTAGCTCGTCCCTTCGCTGGTCGAGCCGGGCCTTGGCTTCCTCCGCATGGTCGATGTGGATTTTCAGCTTCTCGATCTCGTGGTCCGCCCGCCGTACCGCATCTCGGGCAAGTTCCCGTATCTCACCTACCCGGTCATAACCGAAAACACCCTTGAGTACCTTGTCCCGCTCTGCCGGTCGAGCATTCAGGAACTGGGCGAAATCGCCTTGGGCAAGCAGGACGGACCGCCCGAATCCGTGGAAATCGAGGCCTAGCAGTTCTTCGATACGTTGGTTGACATCGCGTTCCAGCGCGACCTTCTCATCCGGTTGCACATCGGTCTTGTCCCCGGTCCTGTCCTCGGGAAGCCGGTACAGGGCATGCTGGCTCGGACCGGTTCGCCGGAGGTTCCGGACGGCCTCCCACACATCACCTTCGATCTCGAAGCGCAACGACACCGCGGCATGATCGGCCCGCTGGTGGATGAGGGACTTGGTGGCGCGGCCGATCCGGGGCGTGCGTCCGTACAACGCGAAGGCGACCGCGTCGAGAATCGTGCTCTTGCCGGAACCGATCGGTCCGACAATCCCGATCAGACGGCGGTCCCGGAAGTCGAACTTGTGGTCGTCCCCGTAGAACGACCGGAAGTTCCTGAGGCGCAGTTCAAGCGGTCGCACCGAACACCTCCTCTACCAAGTCCCTGAGCGCTCCGACCAGTTCGGCAGGCGGATCGACCCCTTCGGCATGCAGGTAGTACTCGCTATAGAGATCGGCGATGCTGCGTCCCTCCCGAGACCGGCGCTCTACTTCGGCCCGCGCGTACTCAGCCCGAACCTTGACCAGATAATCGAACCGGTCCCTGGCCCGGTCGGCCAAACCAGGATCGGGTCCGTCGGTCAGTACTGTCAGATCCAGGTAGGCGTCGTCCAGCCCCTCGGCGGCAAGAATGTCCTCCCAGGTTCCGGAGGGACGCATCAGTGGACGGCCTCGGCGGAGCGCCACATCCCGGACACGGGCCGGGGTGTTCGGCTCGACCTCCACCAGCACCACCCTCTTCCGCTCCCCGGCCTCACCGAAGTCGAGTTGTAGCAGCGAACCGGCATACTCCGCAGGGACCAGCGCTCCAGGGACCGGCTGCGGTGCGTGGATATGGCCCAACGCCACATACTGGGGCCCGGCGGGGATGGCCCGAGCATCGGCGGCGTAGACCTGTCCCATGTGCAGTTCCCGTTCTCCTCGCGGGGCGCCGTGGCCGTGCACCTTTGCCCCTCCTACCAGGAAATGCGCCACCAGGACAGTGACAGCGTCGACACCCGCCCGTATCTCGGCGGCGCGGGCATAGGCGGCGCTAATGCTGCGAAGCCGGTCCGCGTAGCTCTTGTAATGCTCCTCGGGTGGCTGCCACACGTTGAAGGTCCTGCTTTCCCGCAGGAAGGGGAAGCAGGAGACGACGGCCCGGCCACCGGGAGTGTTGAGTTCCAGGACCCCACCGGCGTCCGGGGGCTTGATCTCGCCCACCAGATGGACGTTCCGGGGGGTCAGGTACCGGGACAGGGTCTCGAACAGGGCGGGTGAGTCATGGTTGCCTGCTATGGCGACCACCGGCCGCCGACCCCTGCCTGTCAGGCGAACCAAGCCGTCGAGACCCAGTTCGAGCGCTTGAATCGGAGGTAGCGGTCGTTCGAACACATCGCCGCTGTGCACCACCAGATCCACCTGTTCGCGCTCGGCGATGTCGGCTATCTCCTCGATGACCCGGCGGTACTCGGCGGTCCGGTCGAAGGGCCCGATCTTCTTACCGATATGCCAGTCGGAGGTGTGGAGGATGAGCATTTCAGAGACCCTCGAAGGGATCCTCCGCTACTTCGGCTTCTTCCTGGCGGGTAGCCCAGGGCGGATACGGAAAGGTCAGGACCAGCGGGACAGGTATGGCGGGTTGTGACAGGACCATCGTGCCCGGTTTGAACAGACGCGCCCGCGCCCGGGTCGAGGGGAGCATCCATCCGTACTCGGACCGCTCCGCCTCGGCGGCGTCGAGACGGCCGGCAACCCGGAGAGAAGCGTTCTCGAGTACCTCAGAGGCCACCCGGGAAGCGGTTTGCTGGGCGCCGACCAGAAGGACCCCCAGCGATCGACCTCTTTGGGCGATGTCGATGAGCATCTCCTTGAGAGGGCTGCGGCCTTCACGCGGCGCATACTTGTTGAGTTCGTCAAGCACGATCACCGAAAGGGGGAGCCTGTGCCCCCTGCGCTCCTTCTCGCGGAAAGTCTCCTCCAGCATGGCCCCCACGACGAAACGCTGACCCAGATCGTGGAGGTTCTGGATGGAGACGACCGTCACCTGCGCAGCCTTACGATCGACCCGCCTGCTCTCCCCTGCCTGCACCAGGTGGCCGAGCCGGTGGGATGCGGCGTGCATCCGACGCATGAAGGCGGAGATGGTGCCGGTCATGGTACGCCCCGACCACGCTATATCCGGTTCGTCATCGGGGGGATCCAGATACTCGTCGAGTTCGTCAACCAGATCGGCCAGGTTCCTTATCACCCTTTCACCGCGTTCCGGTCTTACCTCAACGGGATCGTGGCGGCGTCCCTGTGGCGGCTTACGCAAAACCACGGCACCCGGCTCACCCGCCACATCAACCGCCCATCTGCGGAGCTGGAGGCGGACCCGTTCCTCGACAAATGAGATCTGGTTGCGATAGTCCAGCGCATCGGTGAAGAGAAAAGCCAGAAGCCCCTCGTCTATGAACTCCCTAGGGGTCCATCCGAAGGCGTTGATCCCCTCCATGCGGCTCGCGGTGTCAGGGATGGTGACATCGCCGGAGTGACGGCGCGGTGGCGCCCAGAAGCGCACCGAACCGAAGGGCGTGGGCCGCACCCCCAGTTGGTTCCATTTGTCAACGTTCTCCTGATCAAGGAACCGGTTGGGGTGGTCGAGCCACAGCAAGTCCTCACCTTTGACATTGAAAACAAGCACTCGCAGGTTGGCGGCGGCCTCCCCCAGGATTTGAGGGTGGGAAGTGAGCATCCTGATGAAGAACAGGGCGTAGGACGTCTTGGTAGCTACTCCGGAGATCCCGGAAATGGACATATGACCGCCCTTGCGCCCGTCGAAGAAATCGATGTCTGCAAACACCGGCTTCTCGTCCCTACCCATCCCCACCGGGAGAGGCCGACCCATCTCATCCTTGTACAGGGCTTTCTCCCGATGCGATCCGGCTGCCCGGTACACGACACCGCCGGGATCGGGGGCCACCCAAACCTCCGGATCGACCCGGGTTATCGAGACCCGGGCTGACCGAACCTTGGCGGCGGGGAGAATTCCCTCCTCCGCGATGCGAAACGTGTCGGACTCGAAGGACGCCCCCTCGAAGACACTCTCCGACTCGGTTACCACGCCGTAGGTTGACACCGAACCGAGTCCGGGAACCGCCGTCTCGACCATTACCAGATCGTCCAGCTGAAGGTAGCTGTCCTCGTCCAGAACCACCCGGAACTCCTGGGTGGTGGAATGCTCCGAGGCGATCACCCTTCCGACGGGTTCGTGGTCGGACATACCTACCCTCCTACCGGAACGGGAACGGACCGGGCGCCATGCACCGCCGTAAGCAGGGCGCGCCGAGCCAGGTTCTGGTCACCCATCCGTCGGCGGAGCTCCCTTTCCAGCGCGGAGATGGGCACGAGGTTCTGGGGCGCGCGCGGATCGATGTGGCGTTCGGAGGCCAGGGAGGGAAGTAGCGCCGCAGTAGATCCCGCTACTTCGACTGCCCGGGTGACTCCTATCGCGGCAGCTACCTCGCACCTGACGATCCCGGTCCAGGAATGTCCGCCCGGTAGATCGGCGAGCCGTAGATACCAGGAGTAACGAGGGAGGAAAGCGGAGTCGATCAGGAATAGCGGGGTTCTTTCCCCCGCCGCCAACTCACCGATAAGGGATCGGTAGCCACTCGGCAGGTACCTCACCTGGTGTGTTTTGACATAGCCGACGATGGCGCGTGGACCCACCTCGTGGTTCCGCCCGTCTGCAACAACCAGACGTCCGGACGAGACCAGACAGGAGGCCAGGGACTGCTCGGCGGCGCGCATCCGTTTCTGCAAGTGGGAGAGGAGGTCGGCCGGATCGGCGCCCGGGACGGACTCGGAGGTCACCGAAAGATCTCCTAACGTAGTAAGTCCCGAATCGTATCCCTTCGCCGTCACGATGAGACGCTCGACCGACAATCCAAGAAAAGTGGAGCGGGGAATGGTCCTCTCCCAAAGCACGGCGCCCACCCCGAACGCCCCCATTACACCGGGCGTCGGTCCTTCAACGGGGTCATCGATGGTGATCCTCGCCTCGATCCGGCGGACCCCGTCGACGAAGGCTACTTCGGAGACGTCCATCAGATCGGCGCCGCGGATCGGCTTCCAGTCAGAGGTCTCGATCTCCGGATCCACAGCGCCTTCGGATCCGGATTCCTCCGAAACCTCAAGCGGCGCCCCGTACTCGGGAGACCAGTTTTCGATATAGATCCGTGCAGCGATACCGGGGGCCGGGTCGGTAGTCATTATGAGGCATGGTAATTGCACCATGTGACCCTCCGCGTATCTCACGATGGGACAACCGCCTACCTGATCCCTCTCTGCCAGTCGACGTTGACGATTGGTGAAATCCAAGCAGGCATAGAGATCACACGTAGGCAGGCGGGAGTCAAGACTCGGAGATTCGGGCTGCGAGGTGGGTCCAGTAGGTTTGCGCCTGGGTTGCCGAATTGCTCCGTCTCCCTACCAGCAAGCACGAACGTCGGGGGCCGCGAACCGCAGCGCCGCTCGGCCCCGGTCCCTCCGGGACTCTGAACCGGTGACCGCAGACTCGGTTTGAAAGCCGGTTCGGGTACGATCAGAAACATGGTGAAGCTCGCAACCGTTCCACCGTGTATGGCCGATGCCAGGAAGGCCGCCGCGGCCATAGCCGCCCAAGGCGTCTCCAGGGTGGTTCTCTTCGGTTCGGTTGCAAGAGGTGACGCCGGACCGAACAGCGATATCGACCTGGTCGCAATCCACGATGACCTTGACTATTCGACCAGGTACCGGAGGTCGGACGATCTCGGACAGCTTGCTTCGGCGGCAACCGGTCGCCGGGTGTTTGTATACGCTACCGACTGGCCGGAGTGGAACCACCGCGCCAAAGGTGTCCCTACTTCACTGGAGTCCGCCATCACCGCGGATGCTGTCACCTTATACCATCGGGAACCGGTCGGCGTCCGTTGGGGAAAGGAAATCGGTATGCCAACCTCCGACCGGGGAGAAGCTATCGGTAGGCTTCATAACGCCCGCCGAGCCGTTTTTGGTATATGCACTCACCTTGCCATAAGTCAACCAGAAGAAAGCGCGTTGGCGGACCGCGACGCCGGCTACTACCTCTTTGCGACCAGAGACCGAATGTGCGCTCTGTGCGCCGACGCTCATATGGCGATGGAAACCGGCCTCAAGGCGCTGATTCATCTTGCAGGTAGCCGACCCGCCCGCACCCATGACCTCGACCAGTTGCTGGACGCGCTCCCGGCGAGCCGAAATATTCGACTACGAGCGATGTTCGTGAACGTCACAGCCGAGCAGTCGTCGAGGTGGCGGGAGGCCGGCGCCTACGAGTACGCCGATTCACCTCTGGAAAAACTAGTACCACACGCCTACCACATGGCTCGGACCGCGATAGACGTTGTGCGCTACGCCGCCGACCGCTTGGCCGGTTCCGAGGCCGCTCGTCTGATCCACAAAGCGACTCTTGAAGCTGAAACGGGCCTCGACCGGTGGGACCTCACGGCAGAAGACCCTTACGAGACGCTCGGCCTACCTCCTCCCCCCGAACCGTCGGAGTAGCCGCCGGATACCACCTCGATATCAAACTCTTTCGACGATGAGGGAGATGCCTTGGCCCACTCCGATGCACATGGTGGCCAGACCGTACCGTCCTTTCCGCCTCCGCAACTCATGAACCAGCGTGGTGAGAATCCGGGCGCCTGAACAACCCAGCGGGTGGCCGAGCGCGATGGCCCCGCCGTTGACGTTGAGGATGTCGGGGTCGATACCTAGTTGGTCGCGACAGG
Organism: uncultured Acidimicrobiia bacterium; assembly: GCA_964516495.1. GTDB lineage: Bacteria > Actinomycetota > Acidimicrobiia > Spongiisociales > Spongiisociaceae > JAPPFW01. The sequence goes on from CAZEZF010000019.1 coordinate 25,065, forward strand.
CCACCGCCTGGGCGGCGAAAGCCTCGTTCAGTTCGACCAGGTCCAGATCACCCACTTCCAAACCGGCCCGATCAAGAGCTTTGCGGGTGGAGGGTACCGGACCGATTCCCATCAGATCGGGATGCACTCCGGCTACCGCGGAAGCCGCAACCCGGGCCATCGGCGCCAAACCGGCTCTATCCAAACCCTTCTCCGTAGCAAGGACCAGGGCTGCCGCGCCGTCGTTCATGGGCGACGAGTTTCCGGCCGTCACCGTTCCTTCTTTCCTGAACACTGGTCGGAGCCCGGCGAGAGCCTCCATGGAGGTGTCCGAGCGGGGTCCCTCATCGGAGGTAATCATGGATAAGACACGACGCTTGGGTCCAGAGGGGGCTTCGATGGGAATGATCTCGTCCGCGAAACGGTCGGAGGCCTGGGCGTCGATCGCCCGCCGGTGGCTGACCAGGGCGAACTCGTCCTGATCCCTTCGACTGACCGCGTACTTGATCGCCACCTCTTCGGCGGTCTCTCCCAGGGTGATCGGCGGATACAAGCGTTGCATACGCGGGTTGATAAGACGCCATCCCAGGACGGTGTCCACCATTTCAGGCGCCCCGACCGCGTAGGCCCGTTCGGGCTTGGTGACCACATAGGGGGCCCGGCTCATGGATTCGGATCCCCCGGCAATCATCACCTCTCCCCACCCGGCGGCCAGACCCTGGGCGGCGGTTATCACCGCCTGCAATCCCGATCCGCACAAACGATTCACCGTCTGGCCGGTGACCTCGATACCCAGACCGGCGAGAAGGGCCGCCATGCGCGCTGCGTTGCGGTTGTCCTCTCCCGCCTGGTTGGCGGCGCCCCACACCACGTCTTCAATGACCGACGGCTGCAGTCCGGGATTGCGCTCCATGAGAGCGCCCACCACATGGGAAGCCAGGTCATCGGGACGGACCGCCGCCAACTGCCCCCCTAACCGACCCATCGGGGTACGGCAAGCGTCGGCTATGTAGACATCGGTCATGGGTAGGTTCGTTCCATCATGTTCCATACCGTACTCACCTAACTCTGATTCTTCATGCCCCGGACACACCGAACCCGAAAAGGCCACGTCAAGCCCACTTTTGTGCTGCGTCAGGAGATCACCCTACGGGTGAAGGGTCACGCTCCGACCGGGTGAGGCCGTCAAGCAGCTATCCTCCCGGGTCAGAGAGTTCATCGCATCTCTCCCGGCTACCCATCCAAACCCCTACATTAAAAATCGGGGTTAACGGCGCTTACTCGGGTTTCGCCCGCACTTCGAAGAGTTGGATGAGGGGTTGGGGAGGCTTAGCGTTCGGCTACCAGGCGGAGAACCGGTCCGGCGGCGGTGAGGACATACACCTCCCCGGCGGCGTCGGTCCCGAAAGCTGTCACCTGCCCGGCGATACCGACCTGATCGGTCCAGTCGGTGGGCGGGTCGGTCGGACTTTCAAGCGGAAAGCTCCGTAGGTAACCCCCGCAGTAGTCGGAAAAGAGGTAGTGACCGTAGAGTTCGGGAATCTCTACGCCCCGGTATACCACGCCGCCGGTTATCGAGCATGTGCCGGCGTCTCCATGCTCCACCTCCAAGACCGGCAAGGTCAGCCCCCCGGCCTCGCAACCCGAAGGCGGCCGGAAGCAATGCAGGCCCTCGGTGATGGGCCACCCGTAGTTGAGACCGGGCGCATCGATGGGCGCCACCGACACCTCCTCGAAGTTATCCTGGCCGACGTCGGCAATCACGATCTGTCCGGAGAGGTGGTCGATTGTGAAACGCCAAGGGTTCCGCAGCCCGATCGCCCAGACGGTCGGTTCGGGGAAGGGATGATCGGAAACAGGCGTCACAACCCCGCGGACAGCCACATCAAGCTTCAGAAGCGCAGCCAGGGGGGTGCCGTCGTCCTGTCCGTGACCGAAGCGATCATTGGCGCCTCCCCCGTCGCCCATCCCCATATAGAGGTAACCATGGGGACCGAATGCGATCGTCCCTCCATTGTGGTTGGCCGCCGGTTGCGGTATCCGCAGAAGAACGACCTCGGAATCCGCATCGAAGGTAACCGACTCGGCCAGGTACTCCGCGAGGACGGTGCGGCCCTCCTGGTCCGAGTAGTGGACGAATAACCGACCTGATTCCGCATAGTCGGACGCAAAGGCGATTCCAAGCAGGCCTTGCTCACCCCGATTACGAACCCGGTCCCTGATATCCAGGAACGGCTCGTTCGACAAACCGTCCTCGCCGTGCAGCCAGATGCGACCTTCCTTCGAGGCGATCGCGATCAGGTCGGTTCCAGGAACAGGCGCCAGGTCCACTGGGTAATCGACCTCGGCGACTTCCACATAAGACAGTGAGCGCAACGTTCCCAACTCCGTAGTAGGCGTGGCGGCGGTGGTGGATGAAACCGAAGGGTTTGTTGGCGGGACTGTGGTCGACGCTACCGTGGTCGTCGGCGCCGCTCCTGGTTCGGTCAAATCGGGAACCTCGGTCGGATCCACGGCCGGAACCGTGGAGGATTCCGAGACAGTGGTGGTGACGAGTTCGGCTCGCGCCGTAGTGGTGGTGTCCTCCACCTCCAATGATTGGTGTGGCGGGAAGGTAGCGTCCACCGGTTCCTGGGGCGCGCTACATGAGGCAACCGACAGGGCGCCCACCAAAACCAACATCATCCGGATACGCATACCCAACAGATGGGACTATACCTGAGTACCCGAATAGGCGGGTTTCAACGTGGATGCCCCGGCCCTGGGCCGTCATACACGCCATGAGCCAAGCCAACACCTCCGAATGCATCGGCCACAAGGTCACACCGAAATTCTGGGTGATCCCCCCAAAGGTCACGGCACACCTTCATCAACATAACCAACAACATACAGAGGGTGTAGGACAGAAAGGACCTCACAAGTTACGCCGCGAGCGGCGTCAGCACATTGAGAGTAAGAACGCAGAACTTGGGCAGAGGTCCTGATCTCCACCGCCCGCAACGGCAAACGACAGCGACTCGGGCTCAATCGATACCGTCTTACATGTCTTGACCTTTGCCCAAGAGATGGTCGGAGGGCTCCCCCGGTGCGGCGCCACCGTTTCCTGTTCGCGCAGAACCTGAGGACAGCAAAGACGATCGACAGACCATAGAAACGGCGGAGGTACGGCGGCAAAGGGATCATTGCCAAGGTTCGACAATCAAGATATGAACAGTAGCGCAGGCTGCTAGCGTTTCGATCGGCAGCGGCCGGGAGCGTAGTGGCCAAGCTCGTAAGGAACGATCGCAAGACGATATTCGGCTGGGCCATGTATGACTGGGCAAACTCGGCCTTCGCCACCATGCTCGGAGCGGTAGTAGCCCCCTTCTTCGCCGACGTCATAGTGCCTGAAGGTGGCTGGAACGGGTGGTCGGCCGAAACGATCTGGGCCGCGGTGGTGTCGATCGGGTCCACGGTTCTATTTGTGATGATGCCGGTGTTGGGCGCCATCGCCGACTTCAACTCGGCTAGACGCCGGTTCCTGAGAAACTGCGCCTTGGGTGGGGGGCTCATGGTGGTCATCCTGCCCTTCGTGCCCGATGGATCTGTACCCTGGTTTCTGGTGGTGGCGATCTCCGCCCACATCGGGTTCGTGGCCGCCAACGTGTTCTACGATGCCTTCCTGCCCGGCCTGACCACCGACGACACCATCGACCGGGTCTCGTCGAAAGGGTTCGCCTACGGTTACATCGGGGGCGGCCTATACCTGATCCTCGCGCTGGGCCTGCTGCTTCTGAGCGGCGACGAAGGCCCCACCGGCTTGACGATCAGCGGAGCCGCCCGGGTGGCGATCTTCGGCGCCGGGGTGTGGTGGATGGGCTTCACGCTCTACGCTCTGCGTCACCTGCCGGAGGCGGGTGAATCCACGCCTATTCCGTCCGCCTACCGTGACATGCGACCGTGGCGGGCCTATACCGCTATCGGTTTCGGACGTACCTTGGCAACCGCCAAGAAGCTAATCGGTTTTCCCCAACTCCTGCTGTTCGTAGCAGCCTTCATCTTCTACAACGACGGAATCATGACCATAATCAACATCTCCGGATCCTACGCCTCGGAGACGCTCGAACTCGACATCGCCCAAGTATCGATCGCCTTCCTGATCGTGCAGTTCGTAGCCTTCGGCGGAGCGCTCTTCTTCGGTAGGCTGGCCGATCGGATAGGCGCCAAGCACGCCATACTGTGGTCGCTGGTTATCTGGTCGTTGATTGCGGTAGCCGCATACTTCCTTCCGACCGGCGAGGTCCTGCCCTTCTATTCCATGGCGGTGGCGGTCGGCCTGGTGCTCGGAGGTGTGCAGGCGTTGAGCCGCAGCCTGTACGCAAGCATGATTCCGGAGCATGCCTCGGCCGAGCTATTCGGTTTCTACAGCGTCTTCTCGAAGTTCTCAGCTATTTGGGGACCCCTGGTGTTCAGCATCGTAAGTCATCGCACCGGCTCGGGCCGACCCGCGATACTATCTATCGTGCTTTTTTTTATTATCGGAGGCATGCTGTTGAAGAGGGTGAACGTTGCCGAAGCCCGCGCGGCCCGGGATAGATGGTCCGCCGCCTGAGATGACCGCGAATCGAAGAGACCCGGACGGGGCGATACCCGACAAGCCCGAACGGCGCCATGCCCGTATCCATTGGTCCAAACCGGTCGCCCTCCTCCTACTGGTCGCCGCAGTCGGGTTTCTCATATACCAGAATCTTGAGGAGGTTCGCCTGCGGGCCTTCTGGTGGGAGTTCCATCTCCCTTTGGTAGTGGTTATTGTCGTCGCCGGATTGCTCACTCTGACCATAGAGGCGTTGGTGAAGGCCGTAATCGGATGGCGTAGACGGCATCCCCGCCTGCGCCCCCCTCGTTAGCCCCAATTTTTAATGCATGGGTTTGCGTGGGCGACGGAGAAGCCTTGGTGAACTCCCTGACCTGGGAGAATGGTTGCTCGGTGGCCTTGCATGGCTGGGGCGTGACCTTCACCCGCAGGGTGATTACCGGACACGCTCTCAAAGTGGGTTTGAACTGGCTTTTTGCAGGTTGGTATGTCTGGGGCATGAAGAATCAGGGCTAGAAAATCCATATAGCGGACCCCTCACAGTGTGACTACGGATTCGCCTTCACTACGATGCATACCGGACCGGGGAGGTTAAGTGAAGATCACACAAGAAATAGCAGTAGCGAGCAGCGCGGAGAGCGTCTTCGCCTTCTTCCAGAATGTACCCGCAGTCGCTCAGTGCATGCCCGGCGCCAAACTCACCGAAGACCGGGGAGATGGAAGCTACCGTGGCATGGTCTCTGTCCGGTTGGGTCCCATGACCGCCGGGTTCGAGGGAGAAGCAATCGTAAGCTCGGATCCGGATACGATGACCGGTGACATCTCCGGCAAGGGCGTGGACCGCCGAGGCGGGTCTCGTGGACAGGTCAAGGTCAAATACGCAGTCGCAGCCGCGGAGAACGGATCCACGGTGTCCGTCGACGCCGACATCACCATTTCCGGGGCGGCGGCCCAGTTCGGCCGCACGGGCTTGCTCAACCAGATATCTCAGCGGCTCATCAAGGATTTCGTGCGCTGCATCGAGGCGAAGCTTCAGGCGGAGGACGAATCCTCAGCCGCGGAGATAAGCGCCGACGAGGTGAAAGGCATCTCCCTGGTGGCTTCTACCGTCGGTTCAGAGATTTCCTCGGGAGTCAAAAAGCTCTTCAAAAAGGGTTGAATCGCCCACTCAGTTGAGGGTTCGTTCGATCACGTAGTCGATACAGGCGGTCAAGGCTTCGACATCCGAGGGCGGGATGCTCGGCCATAAGCCGATCCGTAGCTGGTTGCGACCTAGTTTACGGTATGACTCGGTGTCAACCACTCCGTTGGCTCTCAATGTGGCGGCCAAGCCATCACCCGACACCGGCTGCTTGAAGTCGATAGTGGCGTTGACCCGCGACCTGATCGACGGGTCGGCGACGAACGGAAAAGCCATGGGACGGCTCTCCGCCCAGTCGTACAGGACGGCGGCGTTGCGGGCGCAGCGCTCCGCCGCCCAGTCGAGGCCTCCCCTGGCGTTCATCCACTCGACGTTGTGGGCCAGCATGAAGATGGTGGCCAGAGCCGGAGTGTTGTAGGTCTGGTTCTTGCGGGAGTTGGCTACGGCCGAGGCGAGGGAAAGGAAGGGGGGTATCCATCGGTCCGAAGCGGCGATCCGCTCGATGCGTTCCACCGCCCGAGGTGAGCACACGGCGACGTATAGGCCGCCGTCGGCGCCGAAAGACTTCTGCGGAGAAAAGTAATAGACATCGGTCTCACGCAGGTCAACCGGAGTCCCGCCGGCCGCGGATGTGGCATCTACAACGGTAAGACCGTTCGTCGACTCGACCCGCTTTACCGGCATGGTCACCCCTGTTGACGTCTCGTTGTGGGCATATGCGTAGAGGTCGATCCCATCCGACGGCGCCGGCAGGGGATGGGTTCCGGGAGCGGACTCGACTATCTCAGGGGAACTCAGATGAGGCGCCCCTTCGACAGCCCGGGCGAACTTGGAGGAGAACTCGCCGAAGCAAAGATGCTGGCTCCTTCGTTCGATAAGACCGAAGCACGCCGCGTCCCAGAAGCCGGTGGCGCCCCCGTTGCCGATCACCACTTCGTAGCCGGCAGGAAGCTGGAAGAACTCCGCCAATCCATCCAGAAGACGCCCCACCATGACCTTCACGGTCATCCGGCGATGGGAGGTGCCCATATAGGTGGTGGCCACCCGCGCAAGGGAGTCGAGGGTGTCCTGCCTTACCCTGGTGGGTCCGGACCCGAAACGACCGTCGCCCGGAAGCAGGTTCGCCGGTATATCGATGGCGCTACCGTCGTTCATGACCAACTTTCATGTCTAGCTTTACGTCTATCGTTCCATCCCAGGAAACCGATTTAGGAGAACATCCAATGAGGGGATTATCGCAGCGAATCGAATCGATGTCCGAATCAGCCACCATGGCGATCACGGCCAAGGCCAAGGCTCTTCGGGCTTCTGGGCAATCGGTTATCAGCTTCGGCGCCGGTGAGCCCGACTTCCCCACTCCGGCGCCTATCGTGGCGGCGGCCATCGACGCAGCGGCTGATCCTTCCATGCACAAGTACACTCCTGCGCCCGGATTACCGGCCCTCCGCGAAGGGGTGGCGGCCAAGACCTTGCGGGACTCGGGATACGCCATCGACGCATCGCAGGTGCTGATCACCAACGGGGGCAAGCATGCCGTGTACACCGCCATCCACTGCCTGATAGATCCGGGTGACGAGGTGCTCCTTCCCGCCCCCTACTGGGTCACCTACCCGTCCGTGGTCGAGCTGGCCGGCGGAGTAACGGTTCCCATCGAAACAGACGAGAGCAGCGGCTTCAAGGTTACGGTCGAACAACTTGAGAAGGAGTTCACCGACCGCACCAAGATGCTGATCTTCGTTTCTCCTTCCAACCCCACCGGTGCGGTCTACACCGCCGAGGAGGTGGCCGCCATCGGGCGATGGGCAGATGAACGAGGCATATGGGTTCTTACCGACGAAATCTACGAGCATCTCGTATACGGCGACGACACCTTCTCCTCGATACCGACGGAAACCCCGTCGATTGCGGAACGGTGTGTGATAGTCAACGGGGTAGCCAAGACCTACGCCATGACAGGCTGGAGGGTCGGTTGGATGATCGGACCCGCCGAGGTGATCGCCGGGGCTGTCAAACTCCAGGGTCACCTGACCTCCAACGTATCCAACGTTGCCCAGATGGCTGCCTTAGCGGCGATATCGGGTCCTCTGGACGAGGTGTACAGGATGAGGACCGCTTTCGACCGGCGGCGCCGGATCATGCACCGGATGTTGAACGAGACGAGGGGTATCGACTGTATCGAGCCGTCGGGCGCCTTCTACTGCTTCGCCTCCGTACGAGGGGTCCTAGGCGCCGCAGTAGGGAACCGGCGACCTGCCACAGCCCTCGAGTTGGCCGACCTGTGCCTAGACAAGATAGGGGTGGCGTTCGTACCCGGCGAAGCCTTCGGAGCGCCCGGCTACGCGCGATTCTCCTACGCGCTGGGGGATGATGACCTGATCTCCGGCCTTACCGGATTCCAGACCCTGCTGGGCGCGGATCGGTAGGCGCCTATCCCTGCGTCCCCCCACCCGGCGGCCCTGGTGTCCTGAATCTTTAGTTCGCTTAGTTTATAAATCCCGTAAAAGCCGGATAACGCGACCGGTATACATCTTCGTCTCTCAGCCGCCGCTGGCAGCGTCGGGACTAGGGACCCGTTTCTGTCCTACCCCTTCTGTATGTTGATAATTAACCGTAATTACCGGCGGTCCGCTTTCGACGTCGATCTGGGCCGTTTGAAGGGATCATATTCGTTCGGGACAGCCCCATCACTGCCCCATCAGGGGTATGGGAGGACGCGTCTCAACTAAAGGTGGTGGCGGTGGGGGAGGGCCCGCAGGAGAGGGGTCTAACCGCGCGGCGTTTTTCGCGATCTTCTCCCGACTCAGGACACTAGGCCGACGACTGCCTGACCTGCCTCACCAACCTCCGGGGTAGGAGGACCGGTGTGTGGTATCAGGACACCGGCGCTACATGCTCCGGCCGTACCGGCGTGCGTATCAACTCAAGGCCGGTAGCGTGGCGGATAGCCGCCACCACCGCGGCGGTGGACGACACGGTCGGCGGCTCGCCAACCCCTTTAGCGCCGAACGGTCCGAACGAACTGGGCTCCTCGATAACGTCGATCTTGATGGGCGGCGCATCGAGGAAGGTGGGCAGTAGGTAATCGGTGAAGGTCGGATTCTTGATCACGCCTTCCTCCACAATCAATTCCTCCAACGTCGCCAGACCGATCCCCTGCATCGTGCCCCCTTCGATCTGGCCGATCACGGAACGGGGATTGATCATGAAACCGACGTCCTGGACCGTGTCGATATGCACCACCCGGAACAGTCCCAGCTCCTGATCGACGTCCACCACCGCCCGATGAGCCGCGAACGCAAAATCAACATGGAGGTCGCCGAGACCGTTCTCCCCCGGGGGTTCGGTCGGTGGATGGTGGAACCTGGTGTGATACTCGATATTCTCGTCACGCACGAGGTCCGCCATGGGCGTGACCAAGACTCCATCCCTCCAGACACCGACCTCGTCGAGTTGGTCTCCCCCACCCCTCCGGCAAGCTATTTCACGAACCATTCGAGCCGCTTCGAGCACCGCTCCGCCGGTCATCTGGGTTTGCCGAGAGGCGGAGGTCGACCCGGCCGATCCGATCTTGGACGTATCGTCGTAGTAGACGACCACATCCTCGATTCCGAGGACGGTGCGGGCGATCTGGGCGAGGATCATTCCGAGACCCTGCCCCACCTCCGCCGCCGCCGTATGTACCTCGACACCGAAGGGAGTAAGACAGACCCGAGCCTCCGCGTAGTCATCAAACCCGGCGGAGAAGCAGAGGTTCTTAACACCGACGGCGTACCCCACTCCCCGACGTACCGCCGCCTGTGGAGTGGTTAGCCCGGTTCCTCCGGGGAGCAACCGCGGATCGTCCTCCGGGCCGGAGGAGGGTAGGGGCATGCTCCTCAGCCGTTCCAGTATCTCCATCACCGGCGCCGAAGTGTCGAGCACCTGACCGGAGGTCGCCAACGGATCGCCGCGACGCAAGGCGTTCTTGATCCTGAAGTCGAGCCGATCCATCCCCAGAGCATCCGCCAATTTATCCATCTGGGCCTCGTGACCGAAACACGCCTGGACCGCCCCGAACCCGCGCATGGCGCCGCAGGGCGGGTTGTTGGTACGGACGGCCACCCCCTCGACCGACACCGAGTCGCATCGGTAGGGGCCGGCGGCATGATAGACGGCGTTACCGATCACCGAGTCACTGGTGGACCGGTAGGCGCCTCCGTCAAGAAGTATCTTGGCTTCGATGCGCCGCAGGGTTCCATCCGCGTCAGCCTCATGCCGCATCCAGAGACGGGCCGGATGGCGATGGACATGACCGACAAAACTTTCCTCCCGGCTGTAAACCATCTTTACCGGGCGACCGGTGTAAAGCGCCAGAAGACACAGATGGATTTGCAGGCTCACATCCTCACGAGCCCCGAACGCCCCTCCTACCCCGGCGTGATGCACCCTTACCCTGTCCTCCGACACTCCCAGGCCGGCCACGATCTGCTCGTGATCGACATGGGTCCATTGCGTGGCGATATGCAGGTCAACTCCACCGTGGCCGTCAGGTATGGCCAAGCCCGACTCGGTACCGAGCGGGGCCTGATCCTGCATGCCTACCTCGTAGTATCCCTCCACCACCATCGAACCGCGCACGTCCTGTGACCCGCGTCGGCACCGGAGCCGGTGAAATACCGAATCACGCGCTTCGGCCTCCTCCGGATCGGTGAGGGGGGCGAGAACCTCGTACTCCACCTCGATAGCCTCGACCGCCCTCCGGGCTATCTCCGGATCATCGGCCGCAACCAAAGCAACAGGCTGTCCCCAGTACTCCACCCGATCAGATGCGAGAATAGGCTGGTCGGGTTCCTCCAGCCCGAAGGTGTTACGCCCCGGTACATCGTCACCCGCCAGCACCGCATGAACTCCGGTCATTGCGACAGCTCGGCTCAGGTTGAGGTTGCGGACAATCGCCCTCGGGTGAGGACTTCGCAACGTCGCTCCCCAGAGCATCCGGTCCATATAGAGATCCGAGGAATACATATAGCTGCCGTCTACCTTGGGAATCCCATCGGTTCGGTCGGTCGACTCACCAACCGAACCACGCGTCTTCCTGGTCAGTGTCCCGATCGTCATGTGTCGCTACCCACCAAGGCCTCCAATCCGCGCAGGATGGCGCCGTAACCGGTGCAGCGGCAGATGTTCCCGGCTAGGCCTTCTCTGATCTCATCCGATGACGGCTTGGGATTGTCGTCCAGCAGCGCCGCGGCGGCTACCACGAACCCCGGTGTGCAGAAGCCGCATTGGACCGCCCCGGCATCCACCAACGCCTTCTGGACGGGGTGCAGTTCCGGTCCTCCCAGACCTTCGACCGTGACCACATCGGAACCGTCCACATCGACCGCCATCACCAGGCATGCACATACCAGATCTCCGTCGAGCAGGATGGAGCACGACCCGCACTCCCCTTGCTCGCAAGCGCCCTTGGAACCCGGAAGCTGTAGATACTCCCGCAACGCGAACAGCAGGCTCTCCGAGCCCTTGGTGTCGAATCGGCGACGCTCCCCGTTAACCGTAACCGCGACCCTCATGTTGCCAAGCACCTTTCCAGCAGGCGGCGAGCGAGCACGCCGGACGCATAGCGCCGGTAGCTTGCGGTTCCACGGTGATCGGTGATCGGGACCACCTCCTCCGACACCAGGCGGGCGAAATGTTCGAGAGCAGTCGGCCCTGGGTTCGGTTCCGACGAGATCATCTCCTCCGCCTGGCGGGCTCGGATCGGGGTCGGCCCGACCGAACCGAGCGCCACTCGGGTACGCCCGTCCCGCCAGCGGAACACACAGGCCGAGACCACAGAGATAACCATGGCGCTCCGCTGCCCTATCTTGGCGAATTCCTGCCGATCCGGGAGGTCCTCGGGCAGCGTCACTGCGGTGATAAGCTCATCCTCCCGCCGAGAGGTTCGTTTCACACCCACGAAGAAGTCGTCCCATCGAACCTGGCGGACGCCCGAAGTCGAGTAGAGCTCGATGTAGGCGTCGAGACCGGCCAGGAACGGCAATGAATCCCCTGCCGGGCTAGCCGTAGCAATGTTCCCTCCTATAGTTCCCGCGGCCCGAATCTGAGGTGACCCTATGGTGCGAGCCAGTTGCGCCAGCGCGTTGTGATCACCCGACTCGAGTCGGCGGAAGGTGGCCCCCGCCCCGATACGCCTCCTGGAGATCTCTTGGAGTTCGGGAAGCCGACGCAAGGTAACCACCGTGTCCGGACGGGTCATCCCGAAATTAACCTCGACCATCAGATCGGTTCCACCGGCAAGGGCGACAGCCCCCGGATGGGCTTCCAGGGCTTCTGCCGCCTCCCGGATATCGTTGGGGCGGATTGCCTTCAAGAACGTCACTCCGAATGCTGTTGAAGCCGGATAATAGCTGATCGCTCCAGGAGGGTACCAAAAACCCCCGGTCGGCCCGATGTCCGATGGTAAAACTCCCTGGTCAACGGATGGAGGGCCAACCCACCCCCGTCTTTTTAAGCACCCTCCCGACGGCCTAGTCTTGCAGTATGAAACGAGCCTTGTTGTGTAGTAATCCGGCCGCCTCCGGGTTCACGGGCGGCCTGCAAAGGTCGGTAGCGGCCAGACTTCGGCGGCATTTCGATGTTCATACAATATTGCCGGAGACCGCGGCCGATGCGAGAGCGGCGGGAAGCGCGGCAGGCGCCCGCGGATTCGATGTGGTGGTGGCGATGGGTGGCGACGGCGTGGTCCATCAGCTGGCTAACGGGATCGGCGGCGCCTCTGTTCCGATGGGTATCATCCCGGCCGGGTCTACCAACGTACTCGCCAGACTGCTGGGGATTCCTCGCAAGCCTCTTGAGGCGGTAGACCTGATTTGCGCCGGCCCGGCGCCCCGAACGATTCCGGCGGCGGTGCTCACTCTGGATTATGGGGAAGGTCGGGTGGATAGTCGGCTGGCCACCTTCTCCTTCGGTGTGGGGTTCGACGCTGCGGTGGTCCAACGAGCCGAGCAGAAACCATACCGCAAATACAGTCTTGCGAACCTCCATTACGCCTTCTCGGCAACCACGGTCGCCTGGGATGAGTACTCCGGGAACCGGGAGCCGGTTGAAGTGGAGTTCGAGGACGGCTCGACGACCGCAGTCGCGGTATTTGTCGCTGTTCACGACAGCTACACGTTCTTCGGTCCGATCCCCATTCGCTTCGGACCCGAGGAGAAGAGCCTATTGACGGTGTTGACCGCCGAATCGTTGGGCCGAAGCCGCCTACCTGCGATCCTTTGGCGAGCCCTGACGGCGCGAGACATGGGCCGAGCGACCGGCCTTGCCGCGCGGACCGGGGTTCCTGCACTGAGCATTGCGGCGCCCCCGGGCGGTATCCTCGCCCAAGCGGACGGGGAACTTCTCGGAACTCCTGAGAAGTTGTCGGTGGCTGCACATCCGAATCGCCTGCTGTTGATCGCTCCGCAATAACGTCTGTCAGGCTCTCGGCGGCCCTGATTCTCCCCTACCCGGGGGTCCGTCATGTCGTCCGCCCGCCGCCCACTGCACCAACGTATGACGAACCGGAGGCCGACCGGCGCCATACAAGTGTGATCTATCCGTCCGCGATGCTTATGATTGGGCTTGGCCTCAAGTGATTCCAATGTCCAAGTCTTTTCGCGCGCTCCCATATCTGGTTGGGCTCCTGTTGGTGGCCCTCGCGGTACTGCTATGGATGCGCCGGGACGGCGCCCTGGTCCAGACCGAACCCGCAAACGGACAGGGGTCCGATTCGAGCTCTCTCACCGTTGACGACGCGCTGGCCGCACTACAGGACTTGGAGACTCGAATGGGGTCCACTCCGATCCAGGTGATGGTCGGCGATCGGGGATTCCAGCTGATTCCCAACGCAGTCGGTTTCGACATCGATGAGAGATCGACTCTTGAGAACGCTCTCGAATCCGGTGACCCGGCCTGGGTGGTGGAAGCAGCCTCCAGGTGGAATCAGGATCCTCCCGGACCGGCGCTGCCCCTGGTTGGCGGCATTGACGACGCCGCCCTGTCCAACATTCTCGACCGGCTCGATTCCACCCTCCAAGGCCCATTCGAGGGAGCGATCGTGGTGGAAGACAACACCCTGGTCGCCCAGTACCCTCACCCGGGATGGGTGATTGATCGAACCGACGCCGGACCCCTATTCACCTCCGCCCTGCTCGCGCAGCCGAGACCCGATTCCGTAGTGGTCGTCCTTCTTGAACAAAGTCCTTCCCTGTCGGTTTCCGCGGTGGAAACCGCCCTGAACGAGGCCGCCGCGCTGCTGGAGTCGCCGATTACGCTGACAAGAACCGACCCCGCCATCACCCTCCACCTGACCAGGGACCAGTTGATGAGAGCGTTCACTTCCAGGGTTGAGCGGGAACCACATCTCCGCATGGTGATAACCCTTGATCCGTTGGTAATCGATGAGTACCTCTACCCGCTTAGAGCAGGATTCGAATCCAATCCGATTGACGCTCGCATAGAAGTCGACCAAGACGACAACCTTCGGATCATTCCCGGATTCCCCGGCGCCCTGATCGACACCGATCTCGTCATCGAGGCGGTCATGGACGCCTCCCGGAGACCGAGCCGTACCACGGTGTTACCGCTCGACGCAGGAGTACCTCCGCGGATCAACGCCGAGTTCCTTGCCGGCCTGGGCTTGGAAGGCAAGATCAGTGAGTTCACCACCGAACATCCCTGCTGCCAGCCCCGGGTAAGCAACATCCAGCGTTTCGCGAATGCCATCGACGGCACGATCGTATTGCCCGGCGAAACCCTGTCCTTGAACCAGACCGTGGGGAAACGAACCTCGGAGGGCGGGTATGTTCCTGCGCCCACCATCATCCGCGGGGAGATAAAGGACACGGTGGGAGGGGGAGTCAGCCAGTTCGCTTCCTCGTTCTACAACTCTGT
>CAZEZF010000020.1:0-17975 GCA_964516495.1 uncultured Acidimicrobiia bacterium
CCCCATCACCCTAAGGCCGGGACATCCCGTGAAAGTGGGCTTGACGCGGCCTTTTTGAGTTCGGTGTGTCTGGGGCATGAAAGAATCAGGGCTAGCAAGAATAAGAAACCGGAGGCTAACGCTTCCCGACGAGTTCCTTTTCCAACGGAGTTCTGAAGCGGGGGGTGACCCGCGTGGCGCCCAGCCATTCCTCCAAGGCGGAGGCCCTTTCATCCACCTGTTCCCTGCCAGGTGATCCGATATCTTCCAGCAAACGGTATGCGACGCTACCACCGGAGGTATGGGCCCAGCCTCCCACTACCCGTCCGTTCCACCAGATCGTCGGACCGGCGTTACCGTTCCGGTCGAATAGCGGAGAGGAGTTGTCCCCCAGGTACCAGCGCCTTTCCCGCCAGCCCATCACGGTGGAGTCCAGGGATGGCAGGAGGTTTACCCATGGCGACTGTTCCGGCGTCGGTGATAGATCATCGCTGAGCGCGAAGGCCGGCCCACCCGCCACCGATACCTCGGCGGTTTCCAGGGTCGCCAAGGCTTGCCGTACATCCCTGAGCGGCCAGCCTGTCCACCACCGGAGATCTGCTTCGGTTCCCGGCCCGTAGGTACGAAGCCATCCTTCTACCAGCCGGGTTCTGGCCTCTACGGGATCGATCTTCGGGATACCACCGGGGATGCGGACCTCGGTAGTGGTCCAGCGATATTGTCCACTGATCCATGAACCCCTCGGCCGCGCCCGCAGGATCCGTCCTTCCGTCGCCAGCAGGAACAGGACCCTGGTGGAGATGCCCACCTTCCCGCCCCATTTCTTCCCTTTTCCGAAGGTGAGGGTCAATCGTAATTCGGGGATCAGTCGGCGGAGTTCCATGGCCGAGATCTCCCCATGCTCGGCAATGGTCTTCTCGGTTACGTCGGCTACCCGATTGAGCCAGGCGTCTCCCCGTCTGGTCAGTCCTTGACCTTCCAGATAGCCGATCAGTCTCCTCCGTTCGGCGGCGGCGTAGCGGAGTCCGCATCCGTAGTGGAGGATAGGCACGAGCGCGGTCGGAACCGCGAAGAGGGTTCTCCTCATCCCCAGTACCCGGTGTAGGTGGGGATGACTGCCGTAAAGGGACTCTTCGATGTCCGGCGCGGAAAGACCGTCGACGCGCTCCCGGATGCTCAGGTAGACGGTGGTGGGATCGCTGGAGTGCATCCCGACCTGATCCAGGGATGCTTCGGTTTCCGAGACGGCGGGGTGATGGTGATGGAGGTGATGGCGCACCGCAATACGTCTGCGCCGTTCTTCGTCAGAGATACGCATCGGTTGCATCGAGAAGCCTCCCTATTCGGATTTCCGACCGATCACTCCGGTTCCATCGGACGGCGGTCGGACGGATCGCTCTCGGTCGGCTACATACGTGGAATGGGGGATTCGGGCGGGACACCACCCGGAATCCGGCGCCGGAGGCGGCGGTAAGGTGAGACTTATGAAACAGGTAGACACGTTGATTACCGGTAGAGGCGTGGGTTGGTCAGTAGCCCGCTCCATCGTAGTGAGGGAAGGCGGGCGATGCCGGGGACGGTAGTGGTCGGCGCCCAATGGGGTGACGAAGGGAAGGGTCGGGTTACCGATCTATTCGCCCGCCGCGCTGACTATGTGGTGCGCTACCAAGGCGGCAGCAACGCAGGCCACACGATCGTTGTCGATTCCGAACGGTTTGCGCTGTCTGTCGTGCCGTCCGGGGTCATGTATCCGAGCGTGGTACCGGTGATCGCCTCCGGCGTCGTTCTCGATCTGCCGGTTCTCCTTGCCGAGATACGGATGCTCAGGAATAGGGGTGTCGATCCCTCCCGACTACGGGTGTCCGCCAACGCGCATCTGATAATGCCGTACCATCGAAAGCTGGACTTGGCTGTGGAGCGCAATCTGGGGCGCAATCGGATAGGTACCACTAAACGGGGTATCGGGCCGGCCTACACCGACAAGTACGCCCGGACCGGGATTCGGGTCCAAGACCTGTTGGATCCGGACATCTTCCGCGACAAACTGGAAGGGGTTCTTTCGGAGAAGAACAGACTCCTTACCCGGGTCTACGACGAGCCTCCCATGGATTCCGACGCAATCGTCGCCGAGTATCTGGAGTATGCGGAGCCACTCCTTCCGCTGGTTGACGACACGTCCCGGCTGATCTGGGAGGCGCTCCAAGCCGGCAAGGAGGTGCTGTTCGAAGGAGCGCAGGGAACGCTGCTCGACATAGATCACGGTACCTACCCCTTTGTAACCTCCTCCAATCCGACCGCCGGCGGAGCCTCCATCGGGTCCGGCGTGGGGCCCATGGTGATAGACAGCGTGATCGGGGTTGCCAAGGCCTACACCACCCGGGTCGGGAGTGGACCGTTCCCCACCGAGTTGTTTGATTCGGCGGGTGACCGCATGAGCGAAGTCGGAAGGGAATACGGTACGGTTACCGGGCGCCGCCGTCGTTGCGGATGGCTTGATCTCGTGGCGCTTCGGTATGCTCGCCGCGTCAACTCGCTTACGGAGTTGTTCATCACCAAACTGGACGTGTTGTCCGGGTTCGAAACGGTCAAAGCGGCTACCGGCTACAGGGTGTCGGAGGGTGCTCTCGCCGAGTTCCCGCGCCGGCAGCGCGTCCTCGAACGCTGCCGACCTCGATATGTCGAACTACCGGGCTGGGAGGAAGATATAACCGGGACCCGGAGGTTCGAGGATCTTCCCGCTCCGGCTCGCGACTACATAGGGTTCGTAGAAGACCAGGTAGGGATTCCCGTCAATCGGGTGTCGGTAGGTCCCGAGCGACGCCAGGTGGTAGCCGGGCGATGACGGGCCACGCATGAGGCGGCAACCGATGCAGAACTTCTACTCCGATACGCAGACCAAACCCACCAAGGCGATGCTGGCCACGGTTATGGACGCCGAAGTGGGGGATGAGCAGCGCTTCGAAGATCCGACGACGATCCGGCTCGAGGAACGGGTAGCCGGCCTGCTCGGGAAGGAGGCCGCGGTCTTCCTGCCGTCGGGTTCGATGTGTAATGAGATCGCCATCAAAGTACACACATCGCCGAGCGACGAGGTGATCTGCCATCGTTCCAGCCATGTCGTGGGGTTCGAATCGGGAGGTCCGGCCATGCTGTCGGGGGTGATGACGTATCCTCTGGACGGACCGAGGGGGCGTTTCTCCGCCGAACAAGTGCGACGGGCGATCCGACCGCTAACCCGATATGCGCCGCGTTCCCGGCTGGTGTCCATCGAACAGACCGCCAACCTGGCGGGCGGAGCGATCTGGCCGGTCGGGTTGATAGACGAGGTAGCCGAGTCGGCCCACGGCGCCGGTCTTTCCACCCACATGGACGGGGCCCGGTTGTTCAATGCGGAGGTGGCTACCGGTATTCCCGCCGAACGGTTCGCCCGTGACATGGACAGCGTGTGGATAGACCTCACCAAGGGTCTCGGTGCGGCGGTAGGGGCGGTTCTCGCGGGCGCCGAGAGCTTCATCGAGGAAGCGTGGCGATGGAAACAGCAGTGGGGTGGGGCGATGAGGCAGTCCGGGATCCTCGCGGCGATGGGTCTGTATGCATTGGACCACCATGTGGACCGGTTGGCGGACGACCATGACCGGGCGGCGCGAATCGGAAACGCCTTGGCGGAAATGTCGTTGGTAGAGGAGGTGCTGCCGGTCGAGACCAACATCGTGGTGTTCCGGTTGGACGAAGCAGGTCCCAGCGGCCCCGAGCTACTCGAGTCGGCGGGGGAGGCGGGAGTTTTGATTTCAGGTCTTGACCGGCGTTCGTGCCGGATCGTGACCCATCTCGACGTGGATGATCAGGATGTCGATATTCTTCTGGAGGTCCTTGCCTCGTTACTCGACGGGGTATAAGCCCTGTTTCGTTCAATTCAGAAGGTGCTCAGACAGGGATGGATTGGTTGGTCAGCGATGCCTTGACCAGGGGTGTTGTCGGTGACTGCGGAGCCATCGGGGGTTACTCACCACCCTCCCGGTGTCCTGACTCTTCAGTTCGCTTGATTTATATGATCCCGCAAGAGCCGGATTAGGCGACCGGAATCCGTCTTCGTCTCTCAGCCGCCGCCGTCGGCGGGATTTGGGGATCGTTTCTGTCCTACCCCCTGTGTATGTTGTTGTTTACCGTAATTACCGGCGGTCCGTTTCCGACGTCGACCCGGACCGTGTGAAGGGATCATATTCGTTCGGGACAGCCCCGCCAGGGGTATGGGGGGGACGCGTCCCGGCAAAGGTGGTTGGCGGTGGGGGAGGGCCCGGCGGGAAGGGGTTTACCACGGGGATTTTCGCGATCTTCTCCTGACTCGGGATACCGGCCCCCGGGTTCTTCATGTCCCAGACACACCGAACCCGAAAAGGCCATGTCAAGACCACTTTCACTGGGTGTCAGGCGAGGCCGCCAAGCAACTATTTTCCCAGGTCATGTGGTTTCATTTCATCTCGCTCGGTACCCATTCAAACCCCTGCATGAAAAATCGGGCTAGACCGCTCTCCGCCATCGCTCTCGCGCTTCGGACAGCAGAGCGTCTTCGGCGCTTTCAACCCTATTCCGGGTGCGCGTAGACCAGAGTCGCGCGGACGTCAGATCCTTATCCATCGCCCGGCAATGGTCCCGGACACGGGCGGGAGCGGCGCCTCCGGCGACATCGCGCCCCTTGGCCAGGGTTGCAGCATCGGTTACCGAGCGCAGCGTGTGGTCGAGCCGTGGGGGAAGGGTGATCCCCAAGGCGGCGCCTGCCCGGACCAGATCCTCATTCTCCAGCGCCGTCCTGTTGTCGCCGGCGGCATCGGCCACGGCTTGGGCAACCACCAGGTAGGCCGACCGATAGTCCAGGCCATGGTTGATAACGATTCCCTCCACCAGGTCGGCGGCTACGGAGAAGTGGTCGCCCGCCGAGGCGGTCAACCTCGGGACGTTGACGATCAGCGATCCGACCACCTCGGCGCCGAGAGCAAGCAGGCGTGTCGCCAGTCGAACCGAACGATAGGTCTCTCCGTATGCGTACAGCCAGTTATCGGTCCGGGCCGATGGTGTGCGCTGGGTTACCATCAGGCCGGTAGCCCGACCGATCAGGGTACCGACTCCCCCCCTGATCACGGATAGGGAATAAGGGTTCTTCTTCTGGGGGAGGAGTACCGAAGCGCGGCTGGTACCACCGGACAACTCCACATAACCGAACTGAGGGCTGGCAAACACCTCGAGGTCTTCGCCGAGGCGGTCAAGCGTCGTGGCGGCTTGCACCGCGGCGACTGCTACGTCGACAAGGGTATCCACCGACCACATGCCGTCTCGGGTGTTTCGCGCCGGGCGATCGAAACCCAGCCGGGTTGCCAGACGCTCGCGATCGATCGGGATCGAGGTGCCCGCTACCCCGCCCGATCCGCCCGGGGAGACGTTCACCCACTTGAAGGCGGTTTCCATCCGATGCAGGTCTCGGGTGGTTTGCTCGGCGAAACCGGCCAGGTAGTGACCGAAGGTCGACGGTTGGGCGGGTTGAAGATAGGTCGTATCGTTCCAGACGGTCTCAACGTGTCGTCGCGCCTGTTCGACTAGTCGTTCCGCCAGATCGGATGTGGACTTGTGCAGGTCTGACAAAGCCCTTCGCAACGCCAGGCGGAAGGCGATCCGTCCCGCCTCGCGGCGGGTGCGCCCGGTGTGGAGCCATCCGCTCACCGGGCCGAGGCGTTTCTGCAGTTCCCGTTCCCGGCTGTTGTAGGCGTCTCCGTAAACGGGGTCATATGGGAAATCCGACGCCGCGGTATCGAACATGGCCAGTAGTTCGGATCCGAGTCGCCGGGAATCGTCACCGGGAACCAAGCCGATATCAGATATCTCGATCAGGTGCGCAAGGTCGGCCAGACCGAGACCTCGATGGAGAAAACCGGCGTCGCTCACCTCGAGGGAGTAACCCGACTCCACCAGGGCATCCGCCGGCCCGTGCGCGACCCGACCCTCCAGGCCGAGGTAGCCTTCCGGGTGTGGGTTCACGGGCAGGGCATCCGGACGGGGTTATTCCACATGAGGCGCCGCCGACCGGTCGGGTCCTTTCCCGTTTTGCCGAGTCCCCCGGAGTCGGAGGGTTCCCGACCCTGTACTGTCATGGGCTCCAGGGTTTCGTAGCGAAGACCGGCCCTCAGGGCTTCGAGCGCCAGCACACTGCCGGGCTGCACATTGCCGATACCTACGCCGGCGCCTAACTGTCGGATCAGCGATACCTGCTGCTTCTTCATGGGCGCTTCCCAGATGATCCGTCCGGCTAGATCACCGAGGGCCGCCCGAATCTCTTCGACCGCGCGAAAGTCCATCTCACCGTGTTCGTCGTATAGTCCGACGCCCCGTCCCGACTCCCTTCCTTCCACGATGACGTGGTGGGCGCCTGCCTCGAAGTCGCTGAAGGCTTGTTCGGCGACCTCGGGAGGGGTGAGTCGAAGGTAGGGATTCTTCTTGCCTACTTCGGTTACCGTGATAAGCCCGCGGTCGAGAGCTCCCTTGATTGCTTCTAGCCGGTCGCCAGGGGAGAGGTCGATCGTGCCATCGGAGATTTCCACCGCGTTGAAGCCGAGTTTCTTGACAGTGTCGAGGTATTCGAGGGTTTGGTTCTGGAAGGCGCAGGCTTCGAACAGGGTTCCTCCGGGATAGACGACCATGCCGTGGGAGAGGACGAGATCGAGTTTCTCCCGTAATGCCTTGACGGGGTAGACCATCGAGGTGCCGAAACTGAGCTTCCAATGGTCGATGAAGGTGCTCGATGTGGCGAGGATGTCCTTTGTCGTTCCGGGCCCGATTCCGGTGTCGATCACCATCGTGACGCCTGACTGGTTATGAATCGATTCCCGCTCGGATCGCCACCGCTGGAAGGGTGTCAGCGTTGTCCAAACCTCATTCACGAGACGGCCCTAGCATCCGAGTCCTCTCCCCACCCCGGAACTCATGATGCGGGAAGGCGCCTCCCGGCGCATGCGTCGATTCGCCGGTTCTTCGAGCAGGTCGAAAGAGCAAGACCGGAGACACCTCATGCACCCACGGTACCAGTGTGGTTGGTTTCTCTATTTGTTTGTTGCGCAGCCGGGCATTCACGACGCCGACCATGACCGGATCCGGTCAACTCGGATTTGGATCACCGGTCCCGGAGGTGGTTCTCTGGTGTACACGTTGTATTTTCCGGCAAGCAGCGCGAGGCCCTTCCGGAAGCTCGGTCCTGACCTGACCACCTCCGCCGTCCCGTCAAGCCTTACCCACCACAACCGTGTCCAGTCGTTCTCGTAATGGTCGACGAGGACCGACACATTCGGGTTGGCTTCGATGTTGATGAGTCTCCGGAGCCGGAGGGTGGACTTGGGTTTCTGATCCACGGCGGTGTAGATGAAACCCTCTTCGTATGCGAAGACGATCGGGACCAGGTGCGGCCGTCCCGACCGGCCGAGCGTTCCCAATGTCGCTGAACGAGCCGAACCCAGGCGGTTGGTGAGGCTGTTGCGGTCCATCACGGTTCGCGCGGCATCTGAAACCGCCTTACAATGACGCAATCCGACAAAGCGTCAACATATGTGGAGTTTGCTCGAGACTGAACAGGCGAGCTCGACTTGAGAAGATGCACGGAAACGTAATTGTACAGACGCGTGATGGACGTTACCTTTCCTGACCCTCGGTATTGATTTGCGGATCAGGGATTGTCAACATCGGCTATCATCTGGTTCGCACGACCTGAAGGGCATGAATGCAAGGGAACTTTCTATGGAAATGTCGGCTAGGTCCGATGACTCTCAACATCTCGGACACCACTTTCAGGCCCACGACCATTTCGACCCTCGTGGCGCGCGAGCTTCGTATAAAAGAGGGTGAGGTCGCCATCGATGTGGGTTGCGGATCCGGGATACTGGCAATCATCGCGGCCAAGCTGGGGGCCAAGCATGTCTACGCGATCGACAAGAGTCCCGACGTGATCAAGGTCGGTCGGATGAACGCGGAAGCCAATCAGGTCAGTGACCGGATCAGTTTCTTCCAAGGCGACCTGTTCGAGCCGCTCGATCAGAGCGTCAAGGCGGATGTGATTATCGGGGATGTGTCCGGAATCCCCGATTCCTTGGCCGATGAGAGCGGCTGGTTCCCCACCAAAGGCGGCGGAGGGGCGCGCGGAAGCGAGTTACCGATCCGTATGCTGCAAGAGGCGAGGCGCCGATTGTCGTCCGGTGGTCGTCTGTTTCTACCTACCGGCTCTCTCCAGGACGAGATCTCGATCATCGAAACTGCCAAGAGCCTGTATTCGAAGGTTTTGAAGCTGGCCGAGCGGCGCATTCCGTTGCCGTCCCGAATTGCATCGAGCCAGGTACTTAGCGATCTGGTTGACCGGGGAGTGGTAAAGGTAACGACCCGCGGCTCCCGGGCAGTATGGGAAGCAAGGGTCTGGGAGGTTTCCGGTATCGCCTGAGTCAGGTCCGGGAGTCCTCCTCGGCGGACGGTTCCCCTACGATTCCTACCGATGATCAAAGTAGGTGATGTGCTCGAGGTGATCGACGAACGCGCTCCTTTTCGTTGCGCGGCCTCATGGGACGCGGTGGGGCTCCAAGTCGGGGACCGAACCAGAGCGGTTTCTGCCGTGGCGGTGGTCCATGAGATCACCGGACAGGTGGCAGAGGCTATTCTCGACGGCCGGTATGACCTCGTGGTCACCTATCACCCCCTGATATTCCACCCCCTGCGTTCGCTGACCGCGGCGCCGGGGCAGGAGGGGCGATCCTTATTGCTGGCCGGGGCGGATGTTTCTGTCATTTCCGTCCACACCAACTGGGATACGGCCGAAGGGGGTACAGCCGACGCCCTCGCGGAGGCCCTTCTTATCGAGTCGCCGGAGCAGTTCGGTTTGACGGAACCGTCCTTCGCGGATCCGATCAGAATCGGACGGCACGGTTTGTTCTCAGGAGACACGAGTCTGTTTCTCCGGGTGGCGCGGCAGGCTTTGGGCGCTCGGTTCAGGTTCGCGGGTCTCCACAACCTGGGGTCACCCAGGATCGCGGTACTGCCCGGTTCGGGCGGATCCCATGTGGATGAGGCGGTGGAGGTAGGCGCCGACATCTACCTGACCGGAGACCTTTCCCATCACGAGGCGCGGCGAGCCGTGGATAGGGGTATGGCGGTGGTGGACGCCGGACACGGACCAACCGAGCGGCCCGGGGTCAGATCGCTCTACTC
Source organism: uncultured Acidimicrobiia bacterium (assembly GCA_964516495.1). GTDB lineage: Bacteria > Actinomycetota > Acidimicrobiia > Spongiisociales > Spongiisociaceae > JAPPFW01. Next base: position 9,208 of record CAZEZF010000020.1, read on the forward strand.
TTACATTGAGCAAACAGTGGACGGGCGGGTTGATCATGTGGCGATCGACGATGATCCTTGGGAGGTTCAATGGAAGGGTTAGCCGGGTTTGGTGACCTGCTGGAGTTACAGAAGGTGGATTCGAGGATCGACCAGCTTTTGGCGGACCGCCGCTCGATGCCGGAGTTGGCCGAATACGCGAGGGCGCGTCAAGCCGCGGCCGCCGCGGCCTCGGCTCTTGATGAATCGACCAGACTGTTGCGGAGTCTCGACCGCGACCTGGCCCGATTGGACCACGATCTCCAGACGAACGAGCAGAAGTTGAGCGAGCAGGAAAGGCGTCTGTTCGCCGGAGGGTTGAACGCGAGGGAGACCACCAACCTGAGGGATGAGGTAGAGAGCCTACGACGGCGGATATCCTTGATCGAGGACGAGACGCTCGACCTGCTCGAGCAGCGGGATAGCAGGCAAGGGCGTCAAAAGGTGCTGGAGGAGGAAGCCGGGGCGGCAAAGCAGACCGAGCGGGCCTTGGCGGAACGGATCTCCGTGCAGCAGGCCGCGATCGACGCCTCACTCGCCAGGCGTCGCGAACATCGGGCCGCGGTGGTGGAATTGGTCCCCGCGGATCTGTTGCGTTTGTACGAGCGACTGCGCGTCCGGAGGAAGGGCGTAGTGGTGGGACAAATCTCTGACGGGAGGGTGTGCGGCGCCTGCCATCTGGGTATGTCGATCGGCGAATTCGATGAGATCAAGGATGACGCAATCCCCCGCTGCATTCACTGCGCGGCCATCGTGGTCATGTGATCCCGGTCGTTCTCGTGATACCACACGGTCGCTCGTCGGACGGCGCTGAACACGACGGGGTGGGTTGGTCCTCCGTCCGCCGACCAGTAAGTTTACCATCGGAAGTCGGGCCGGCCGGGGATCCGTCAGTACCCTCCTCGGCCCATCCGTAATCTCAGAAAGGTGAACGGCCCGCTAATCGAACGATCTTCGAACCGGTTGGCCTGATCGTTTCTTCACCGCAAGCGCCGACAAGGCCTCCATAACCACCCGGTTGGCGGCCATCGATGTCAGGTCGGCATGGTCATACGGAGGGGATACCTCCACCACATCCATTGCGGCGATGTTGACCGCTCCCACGATCCGGCGGATCGCCCTGAGAAGCTCCCGCGTGCTCAAGCCCCCGGGCTCGGCCGTGCCTGTCCCCGGGGCGTAGGCCGGATCCAGCACGTCGATGTCGACGCTCAGGTAGACGGCGTCGGCGCCGTCCAAGGCCTCGTCGATGGCTTTATCCACCACCGCCTCGGCCCCGTGTTCCTCGATTTCGGTCATGAAATGGGTTCGGAAGCCTTTTTCTCTCATCCAAGCCAGCGTTCCCTCGTCCGGCCAGTAGCCGCGCAGGCCGACCTGCACGAAGTTCGGTCCCCCTATCGCACCCGACTCGAGCAGCTTCCGCATGGGTGACCCGTGGTTCGCGATCGGGCCCATGACTTCGCCGGTATCGGCGTGAGCGTCGAAGTGAACCATTCCGATCCTCGTCGGATCGTTTACCTCGGCGATGGCGGTGGCGGAAGGCCAGGTAATTCCATGGTCGCCGCCGAGAACGATTGGAATCACTCCCGTCCTTGCCAGATCACGCACCTTGCGGTAGATCATGGCGTAGCCTCGTTCCATCCACGAAGGTTCGATGTTGGCGTCGCCGGCGTCGACCACGTCAAGGACCTCGAAGATGTCCACCCCTAATTGGAGGGAGTAGAAGACCCCGTAGTTGTTGTTGGCCGTGCGGATGGCCCTCGGTCCGAATCTGGCGCCGGGCCGGTAGGTGGTTCCGTCGTCGAGTGGAGCGCCGACTATGGCGACATCCGGCGCCAGGGCGGTCACCTTTCCGATGTCCTCCACCAGCGGCGTCTTGGCGAAGGTGGTTGCTCCCATGTAGGCAGGCGCGAACTTATCCGGGTTCTCAACAAACTCTCGGCTGTCCCATCCATGCATGTTGCCGTAATCAGGCATCGCTCTCCTGACTCATCGACCGGTGACGCCCTCGCCGCCTCTACGGTTCCGTTCAGCGACCTGATCGGAAGTAGGCCGTCTGGCAGCTTCTCGGTGTGATGGTAACGGTGGCTACCTTGTGGCTTCGTCAAGTGCGGCCAACTCATCCTCGGTGAGGGTTAGTTTGGTGGACTCGAGGAGAGGGGCCAACTGTTCGGGGTTGCGAGCGCTTGCGATCGGGACCCCTACTCCTGGTTGTGACGCCACCCACGCCAGAGCCACCGAGGGTAGGGAGACATCGTGTGCGGCGGATACCTCCTCCATCACGGCGATTACGCGCCTTCCCCGGGCGTTCAGATAAGCGGAGGCGGCCCCTGCTCGGGGGCTGTCGATCCGGTCGCCCGAGCTGTATTTGCCGGTCAGAAAACCATGAGCCAGCGCGTAATAAGGCAGGAAAGACCATCCTTGACGCCTGGCGATCGGCAGGGTGTCCTTTTCTACGCCTCTTTCCACCAGGCTGTACATCTGTTGCAGGGCTATGGGGTTGTGGAATCCGCCCGACTCGGTGATGCTCGCCCATTCCTCGAGGCGGGCCGCCGAATAGTTGGAGATTCCGAGGTACCGAACCTTGCCCTCATCCACCAACTCCGACAGGGTTTCGATGGTCTCCGCCAGAGGCGTATCCGGATCGTCGAAATGGGCGTAATAAAGGTCGATGACGTCGACTTGTAAGCGCTCGAACGAAGCTTCGACCGCCGATCGGATGGTGGATCGTGACAGACCCAGGTATTCGGGATGGCGGCTGACCTTGGTGGCGATCACCATGTCTTCCCGGGCGCCCCGCGCCTCCATCCAACGACCGATGATCGTCTCGCACTCTCCACCTTCGTTACCGGGCGCCCAGGCCGGGTAGGAATCTGCGGTGTCCAGGAAGTTGCCGCCCGCCGCTGCGTAGGCATCCAGTACTGCGAAGGAGGCGGGTTCGTCCGCCGTCCAGCTGAAAGGATTCGTTCCCAGGGCGAGGGGGTAGACATCGAGGTCCGAGCCGCGGAGTCTCAGTCGGGGTGGATTAGTCATCGGAACTCCTTCCATTGGGGATGATGTATTCAAGCGTCCGGTTTGGGTGTCGGCTGATCGGCGCGGACTCTGCTTGGCAGGCCCGGATCTGCCTAACCCCAATTTTTTATGCAGGGGTTTGGATGGGTAGCCGGGAGAGATGCAATGAACTCTCTGACCTGGGAGGATAGCTGTTTGGCGGCCTCCCCTGGCCGGGGTGTGACCCTTCACCCGAAAGGTGAACGCCGGGACGCCCATGAAAGCGGGCTTGACGTGGCTTTTTCGGGTTCGGTGTGTCTGGGGAATGAAGAATTAGGGTTAACCTACCTATGGCTCGTCCGCTTGGTAAGGTTTGGTTCCCCAAGCCTTCCGCGGTGAGATACGAGAATCTGGTGAACCCACCGACTGCCTCCGCATAGCGCCCCTTTGTGATCCGAATGCCGATCATCTTGGGTCTGCGCTCAAGGAGGGCCGATCATATCGGCCCTCCGTTCGCTGAGCAGGGAAGTCTACCCGGATGTCGGGCCGCCGGCCGGGTCCTTCCGTCACCTGTTGGTTCGTCGACCGATGTGTAGCGGTGACGGCGCCGAAACGCCGGAAGGAGTCTGACTGATGGTGTTCTGGCATATCGGGGGGACGGTATTCCTATTCCGGGTGGTGTTCAGGGATCCTCTGGTCGACCTTCGCTTCTTGGCGGCGGGAGCGCTTCTCCCGAATGTGCTGGATACGGTGGTCGGCATCCTGATCAATCAAGGATCCGGCCGAATCGAAAGAGGGCTCGGCCATTCCCTGCTGGCGGCGGTAGTGGTAGCGGTTTTGGGCATGTGGATGTCACGACCCCGCACCATCGGTCGGAGGCGAGCCGTCGCGTTGGTGGTAGGGATACTGTTCCATCTGCTGTTGGACGGGATCTGGGCTTTGCCGGGGTTGTTGCTCTGGCCCCTGGCGGGGACGAACCTTCCTTCCGGTTCCGCGCTCGAATGGTCCGGTCTTCCGGACGCCTTATTACAGCACCCGATCCGTTTGCTGCAGGAAGCGGTCGGGCTGCTCTATCTGGGTTGGTTGGGCCGCCGCGCCCGCAGGTTGGACCCATCTCCGTGGTCCCGTCTCCTGAGAACCGGAATCATCGATCCCTGATAGCGGTGTCATCAACGTTCCCGACCGATCCTTGCGACTCGGCGGCGTGTGTCAGTCGGCGGCCCGTCCGACCGGAGAACCTTGGTCGATAGCGTTCTTGACCTGGTCGTATACCCTGTTACGCAGGCCTTCCAACTCGTGGATCTTCATACCGTCGGTGGTAACCGGCGCCATTATCCGCACGGTAATCACCCCCGGCCTGATCAGCTTGGTCTTAGGTTTCCAAACCTCCCTGCTTCCGATGATCGCGGTGGGGAGAATCGGCGCTTCCAGCTTGCGAGCAATGGAGAAGGCGCCCTTCTTGAACGGCAGCAATACCCCGTCTCTCGGTCGAGTCCCTTCCGGATAGATCATCACCGACCATCCACGGTCCATCGTTCGGCGAGTTCCCTGATTGATAGCGTGATGGGCGGCGCGGCCCGCCCCCCGATCGACTTTCACCATTCCGATCCGGTGCATGGCGGCGCCGAACAACGGGATTTTGAACAGTTCGCTCTTGGCGAGGAAACGGATAGGGAACGGTAAGGCCGCGAAGTGGGCGAAGATATCGAATGCCGATAGGTGGTTGGACACCACCACATAGGCTGTGTCCGGCGTGATATGTTCCGACCCTTCCACTATCAGTTCTACGCCGGAGGTCCAACACCAGGATCGGGCCCACCAGCGGGCTACGTTGTCGAGGACCGGTGAGGTGGGTCTGATAAAGGTGATGAGAATGACGATCACCGCGCATATGGCGGTGACGGGTATTGCAATGGCAAAGGTCAACGCGGTTCGGAGCCCGGAGATGAAATCTCGCATTCACGGTTGAGGTTACTCGCGTCGGGCGCCCGGTGGCGTGATCGTTAGCCTCAGAGTACGAGATTGGAGGAGCCGATACCACCCAGACCCAGGGTCCTTACCAACGAGCAGGCGACCAGGGTGTTCCTGCGCGCCCAGGGTTTTTCGGACGCGCCGCCGTCAGGCCGGGTTGATAAGCGTCATTTCGCCAGGGTTGTCCGCCGGGTTCGCCTTATCCAGATCGACTCGGTGAACGTATTGGCGCGGGCGCACTACCTGCCGGTTTTTTCCAGGATCGGCGCCTACCGGCGGTCGGCGTTGGATCGCTGGATCTATGAAGACCGGAATATGTTCGAGTACTTGTGCCATGAGCAGTCCTACGCCCCGGTGGGATTTCACCCGATGATGAGGCCTCGGATGGAGAGAATGAGGCGTCATAGGTGGGACATGATCCGACGCCTCCAGGAGCGCCATCCCGGATTCATAGATACGGTTCTCGACGAGGTGCGGGATCGTGGTCCGATCCCTGCCAGGCATCTTTCGGATCCCGGCGAGAGGACGGGGTCCTGGTGGGGTTACGGCAAGGGCAAGGTAGCGTTGGCCGCGCTCTTCGCCACCGGCCGGGTATTCGTGGCCCACCGCATCAACTTCGAAAGGTGGTACGACCTGCCCGAAAGGGTGATTCCATCAGAGGTGCTCGCTCGCCCGGATCCGTCTCCTGAGCAGGCCGCCCAGGCGCGGGTATGGGAGGCGGTCGGCGCTCTCGGAATCGGTACCGTGTCCGATATCGCCGACTATTTCCGGATGAGGATCGGTCCGACAAGGCAAGCCGTCGATCAGCTGGTCGATGCCGGAAAGATACAAGGGGTGAGGGTGAGGGGATGGTCACGCTCGGCTTATGCGCTCGTTGACCTGCGCATCCCGCGAACCGATCGAGGAACCGCCCTGTTGTGCCCCTTCGACCCGCTGGTGTGGAATCGGAACCGGACCGAGAGAATGTTCGGATTCCGTTACCGCATCGAGATATACACACCCCGCTCGAAGCGCGTCCACGGTTACTATGTGCTTCCTTTTCTGATGGATGGCCGGTTGGTAGGCAGGGTCGATATCAAGACGGACCGGGAGGGGGGCGTTCTCCGGGTACCGGCCGCCTATGCCGAGTCGGATGTTGACAGGACCGCCGTCGGCGGGACACTGGCGACCGAATTGCAGAGTATGGCGTCTTGGCTCGGTCTCACGGAGGTGCGGGTGGATCGAAGAGGAGATCTGGCCGACGCCACGCGAGCGGCGCTATGACGCAATCAATGGTGCGCGGTGGCGACCTCCCTGCGCCGGACGCTACCAAGCAGCAGTGGCGCAGGTGGGCCCGGAAGAAGCGGAAATCCGGCGTTCCGGCGACGCTGTCGAAAACCGTCACGGACCGGATAACGGCATGGCTGAGTCATCGGGAGGCCCCTGACGGGATCCTGGTGCTCTACCTTCCCCTCCCCGATGAAGTGGACGTAACGCCGGTGATCAGCCGCGCCGGCCTTTCCTGTGCGGTGACCAGGACTCCTTCAACAGGACCTTTGACCCTCCATCCGGCCGACTCGCTCCTGGAACGTCACCGATACGGTTTCGAGCAACCGGTTGCGGATGCGCCCCTCGTCTCCGGAGATCGAGTGGGGTTGGTTCTCGTACCCGGTCTCGTCTTCGATCACCGGGGCGGTCGGCTGGGCAGAGGCGGAGGCTACTATGACCGGCTGCTGGCGGGCCTTCCCGCGGGAGCCTTGCGGGTGGGGGTGATTCCTGACCGGCTCGTGGTGGACGCCCTGCCTATCGAGCCACATGACGTTGCGATGACCCACCTGGCAACCGAATCCGGCGTCAGGAGTGTCAGGAGTTCCTGATCCCGTTCCGGATGACGATTCGGCTGGTTCCGTCTACGATGAGGGCATGTCAGACGCTGGTTACTCCGTTCGCTGCCGAGAGTACGCCGAGGCTATCTGGGAACTGGAGGAGGCGGGAATCCCTGTTCTGCAGGCGCGGATCGCCGGCTGGTTGGGGGTGAGTCCGGCCAGCGTGTCCGAGATGATCCGTCGCATGCAGGTGGAGGGATTGGTCGTAGTCGATAGGGAGGTACGCCTCACCGACGAAGGTAAACACCTGGCGGCGGTGGTCGTTCGTCGCCATCGCCTTGCGGAGCGTTTCCTATCCGAGATTCTCAAGTTGCCCTGGGCCAAAGTCCATGCCGAGGCTGAGGTATGGGAGACCATGATCTCCGATGATGTGGAGAAGGCGATGTGGTCGGTTATGGACGATCCGAAGACCTGTCCACACGGCAATCCGATCCCAGGCGCCGGCTACACGCCTCCGACGATGAAACCCTTGGCCCAGATGGAGACCGGGGAGACCCTTGAACTCGAGAGGATCTCCGAAGAGTTGGAACTGGACGCCGAGATGATGCGTTTCCTGGACGAGAACGACCTCCGGCCGGAGGCGCGCATCCGGATGGTGCAGCGTGACCCCTATGGAGCGATGACCGTAGAGGTCGCCGACCGACGGGTGGGGATCGGCGCCTTCGCATCCGAGCGTCTGTTCGTCGCAGTGGAGTGATTACTCCGTTGCAGGGGCCGACTTCGCATTCCGGACGGTAGGGGCTATGAGCGGCTACGAAGAGCGTCTGGAACCCTTTGACCCGCGTCTGCATCGCCGTATGGAAGCGCGGGCTCGTCGGGAGTTTGAAGTGGCGGAAGCGGAAGCCGCCCTGCTGGCCGCCCGGCGGCGCCGGTTGGTGGATGTGGCCTGGCAGGCTATCCAGTCGGGAAGCGAGATTCGGATCAAGGTAGGGAGTCGGGAACTCGCGGGTGAACCAACCTATGCCCGGAACGATCTTCTGATCCTCGAGACCGTCAACGGACAGGCTGATGTGTACTTACCGAACATCGATGCCTTGTCCGTGGCGCCCGGAAGGACCCCCGGGCGTTCCGTCCCGCAGGGCGTCGAGACATTCCGGGCCCGTGTCTGCATGCTCCAACTGAAGAGGCGAAGAGTGGAAGTCGTCTGCCGGGGAGGGGAAACACGTTTCGTCGGTGACATCGAATATGTAGCGCGAGACCATCTGGCGCTACGCGCTTCCCGAGGAGAAGTGATGGTTGCGCTGGAAGCCATCGCCTACCTGACGCTACGCCCTCGAGTCGTCGCTAGGCGGGGCAAACGCCGAGCCCGTTCGTCTACCTGAGAGATTTAGGTAACCGACTTCTTTCGAGGTGTTCTTTTCCAGCCTGCTTGGTTCGCCGGTCACCCATGAGCAGGTCTCCTTCCGGTCATTCTTGATAGCAAGCACCAAAGGCCGCACCAAGGCTTGCGTTCATCGGGGTCAGCCCTTCGTCGAAGTACCAACACTTGGAAGTTACTGACAACCGAGACTTCTACTTTAGCATTACTTTTCTATTTGTTAGAGATTTTTCATCGGTTTTAGGATGAACAGCTACTAGAAGTAGTAGATTGACAGAACTAACGAGTGGTAGTAGATGGAAGGGGATCTGGATGGCGGTCACCCGTGACACGGAACTAAACCCTTCGCGACCGGCCGGCGCCAAGGGGTTCAGAAGGAGTCCGATCAGTCGCGTGTCAGCCGGTCATGTGGTAATGATCGTGGCCGGACTGCTCGCACTGCTCCTGAACGTGTTCTTATTGCGCAGTAGGGGCGAGACGTTGGAAGTGTTGGTCGCCTCCCGCGACATCTCGGCGGGTAGCCGGCTTGCAGCCGATGATCTTTCGCCGGTGTCTGTTCAAGCCGATGGTCCGTTCGCCGATCGAGTACTCACCGAAGAAGCGATCGA
>CAZEZF010000020.1:17985-26606 GCA_964516495.1 uncultured Acidimicrobiia bacterium
TGGGATACGTCGTGGTGCGGGACATACCGGCCGGAGCTCCGTTGATCGTCGAGGACCTTCGGGCCTCCGTATCGGCGCAGGAAGGAAGAGCGATGAGTATCCCGGTTTCCTCTGCGCATGCGGTTGGCGCTGATCTGTATGTAGGTGACCGAGTGGACGTAATAGCCGTTGAAGAGGGGGGCAGCAGGTACGTAGCAAGCGCAATCGAGGTGGTTGACATCAGGATGGGAGGTAATAGAACGTTGGGAAACGATTTTGGAGTAGTGGTAGCGGTGAGCGCGGACGAGGCGTTGGCTATAGCGGGGGCTCTTGATGGGAATGCGGTGCATCTGGTCAGATCGACCGGCATGGACCCGATCAATAATGAGCCGCGACCTTCCGAAGCGGTCGTACCGAATGGGGAGCCGGCGTCGTGATCGGACCCGAACCCGTAATAGCGATCGCAGGCTCACAGCGAGCCTGGGCGGCCGAACTGCTGAGGTTTCTCAGTGACTTCGGCGGCGCCCGTCTCAAGGGAACGGTCTTGACCGCGCGTGAGGCTCTCGATCCCGGATACGAGGTACTGCTTATCGACGACATTGCCAGCTATCTCAGTCCCCGACTGGTGGAAAGGGTCAGGGAGAACGGCAAGCGGGTGATCGGTTTCTACGATCCCGCTTCCGGCGATCAAGGCCGTGATCGGCTGAGGGTGGTGGGTGTGGATGCGGTATTGCCGGTAGATCTCGGTCCGGAGGAGATCCTGGAAGCCGTTTCGGCGGTGGCTATGGGCGATTCGTTAGATCCGTACGAAACCGTGGGCGGAAACACTCCTCCAACCGCGCTGACGGGGCGTATAACGGCGGTGGCGGGTGGAGACCTGGGGGGAGATTTCGCTCTCGCCCTGGGAGGCACGTTTAGCTCGAGGGGTCGTAACACCCTCATCGTGGATGCCGATACGGTGACTCCGATGCTTGCGCAGCGTCTCTCCCTGCCGATCGTACCGAATCTGCTGACCGCTCTCGACTCCCATGTCGAGTTGCGGGGAAACGTGCAGGACTCCCTTCTTTCGGGGCCGTACGGCTTGACCGTCCTTACCGGGATACCGGAGGCATCCGAGTGGGAGACCGTGGGGGTGGATGAGGTGGAGGACCTGATAGAGACCGCCTCCCGATGGTTCGACGAACTTGTGGTCAAGATCTCAGCCCACATCGAGGATCTGTCGCGGCTGGGCGCAAGGGATGGACGATTCGACGTTGCGCGCGCCATGGTGAGGCTTGCCGGTGAGACGGTATATGTGGCAGAACCTACCCCGATCGGATTGGCGCGGGCGCTCGGTTGGATTTCCGAGGCCCGCAGGCTTACCGCCGCTCGACTCCATGTGGTGTTCGGAGGTTCTCCGACCGGTTCCTTCCAACGGGGTGAACTGGGCGATGAACTGACGAGGAGTTACATCCCGTCCTCCATCACCTGGCTCCCCAACGATCCGGGACGGGAACGTTCGGTATGGAACGGCACAGCTATTCCCAAAGGTCCTTTTCGTAAGACGGTCGATAGGTTCGGGAACGTGGCGCTTAACGGACATGACGGGAAGGACTTATGAGTACGGGCGCCTACGACGTTCTCCGCCGACGGGCCGCCGAGCGCATAGGCGCACTTGATCTGGATCCCCGTCGAGATCAGGATGGGATCAGGTTTGAGGTTGAGCGGCTCGTATCGGCCTACCAACGTCGCGCTCATGCCGGCAATGGCGTAAAACCCTTTCGCGATCCGATGCAGGTATCCAGTCGGCTCATGGACTCACTGGTGGGGTATGGGCCTCTCACGCCGATACTCGATCGCCGCGATATAGAAGAGGTGTTCATCGAGGGTGAGCGGATTACCTTCATCGACCTCTCCGGTCGCCTACAGGTACTGGATGTCCCTACCTCGGAGGAGGAGAACCGCCAACTGGTGGCGCGTATCCTGGCAGGCACCAACCGACGCCTCGACACTTCGAACCCGATAGAGCAAGCCAGGGTGCTGGATGGACGCGCCCGGCTGACTGCGGTGATTCCTCCCGTAGCCGATCGTTTGTCGGCGACAATTCGTAAGTACACGGTCAAGAATCACGATCTGGAGTTCCTGGTTGACAAGGATGTGGTGTCGAGACCGGCCTCGGTCTTTCTCGGGGCAGCAGCCCGGGCTACTACCACCATTCTCTTCAGCGGACCACCCGGCGCCGGTAAGACCACGCTCCTGAGCGCCTATCTTCGGGCAGTTCCGGTTGATCGCTGTGTGAGGATATGCGAGGAGGTGCGCGAGATCGACGTTCCTCTCATCCATGGGAGTTTCTACGAAGCGAGCCCCCCGACCCTGGAGGGAAAACGGCGCTACACGCTGCGGGATCTGGTGAAGGTGGTCTTGGCTCAGCGGCCTGACCTGATCTGTGTAGGAGAAGTGCGCGGCGCGGAGGCGTTCGAACTTATCCGCGCCGTAAACTCGGGATGCAGTTTTGCCTGCACCATCCACGCCAACTCGGCGCGGTCGGCTGTCGCCGCTCTTGTCAACGCTGCTCTCATGGCGGGTGAGAACGTTACCGAGAGGGTCGTTAACCGGGTGTTCCAATCCGCTATAGACTTCGTGGTGCACCTTCAGCGTGACCAAACCGGGGGCCGGGGTGAGGTGATCCGTCGCCAGGTAATGGAGATTGTGGCGATCGGGCAAGCCGACCGGAATCAACGATTCGAGGCGGAGAGCTTGTTTCTCCGTGATGATCCGGGCGGGCCTCTACGTTGGACGGGTGGGTTGCCGTCCCCGGAGACGGCCAAAAGAGTTCAGAGATCACTCCCGGATGGCGTTGCCTTGGAGTCCGTCTTGTCGGGTGATTGGCGCCCGCAGCCATGACGTTGTTGGCTTCGCTCTGTACCGCCGTCACCGTTTACCTCGGGATTGGATTGTATAGCGGCTGGTTACCTCGTGTCCGGCTTGGCAAGCCGTTCAGGCGTTACCTCTCCCGTCGTCAGCCTTGGCTTGTCCAAGCCGGTAGCGGTCTAACCGTGAGCCGGTTCGTGATGGGATCGGTTGCGTCGGGGTTGCTCGCTTTGGCGCTGGTCACTATGGCGACCGACGCCTGGTGGTTGGGGATTGCGCCATCGATCGCCGCGGCGGCCCTGCCGACCGCCATCTTGGGGAGAAAGAGGGCAAACCGACTGCAACAACTCCACCAAGCCTGGCCGGACGCCCTTCGGGAGGTGCTTGCCGCTATCAGCGCCGGGTCAACACTGGTGGTGGCGTTGTGTGATCTTGCCGACAATGCTCCGGTTGTGCTGCGGCCGGCGTTCGGGCGGTTCAGATTGATGTCCCGCATGATGGGTGTGCGTCCCGCCCTGGAGATGATCAGGGAGGAACTGGCGGACGCGACCTCGGATCGGGTAATCGAAGTTCTGAGCCTCGCCTATGAACATGGGGGAGGTCTGGTAACCAAGGTTCTGCGGGATCTGGTGGACGAGATGACCGAGGACCTGAGGCTCGATGCGGAAATCAGGTCGGATGGTACGGAGCAACGCATCGAGAGCCGGGTCGTGATCATCATTCCGTGGGCGTTGCTCTTCTTCCTTACGGTTACTTCCGCGGAGTACCGGGCCTACTACCAGTCACCCGGCGGTCTGATAGTTGTGCTGGGGGCGGTGGCGTGGTCTCTGATCGGGGTGGCCTTGATGAGGTATATCGGTCGTCCGATAACCGAACCGCGCGTTCTGTTGCGGCCCGACCGAAGTTTCCAGGATGGGCGGACCGGATGAATCGGGGTGTTGTCGTGTTGACGCTGGCGTCCTCCGTGACGTTTGCGATGGTCGGCGTGGGCAGCTTTATTCGACCGTTACGGCGCCTCGGTCCACGAGTCCGTCCTTACATCGCGAGTTCACGGACCGGGCTGGGCCTAGCCCCCGATCCCTTGGGCTACGGAAGGCCGGGTGTCGCAACGGAGAAACGAACGGGGCGATGGTTGATGACTCCTCTGGTTGCTTCTTTTCTGGATCGGGTCAGTCGGATTTTCGTCACGATCGATGAGGAACGGCTTGCTCTCATGCTTCGTCAATCCGGCCTGTATCCCGATTTGGAAGATGGCGAGCGCCCGCGGGCCTACCGGATGGGGGTAATGGCTCGCGTCGCGCTATTCGCAACCGGTTTGGCGGCGATCTCGTGGTTAGCCGGGAACTCCGGGGCGAGGGTGTCGGTCCTCGGGTTGGCCGGAGGAGTACTCGGCGCGGTTCTCGGTCGTTCCAGGTTGGAGGAGGGTGTTCGTAGACAACGAGATTCCATCCGGTCCGAGATGTACACGATCAACCAGTTGATCGCCATGTACATGAGGGTCGGCGGCGGGGCGATTGAAGCGATTCGCCATGTCGTGCTCAGGGCGCGAGGGGTGATGGTGGATGAACTGGCGGACGTTCTCGTGTTGCATGAACGCGGCTGGTCCCTCAAGGAGGCTCTGGAGAGAGCGGAGAGGCTTACCCCGGAGCCTCAGGCCGCTCGCACCTACCGTCTGATGTCGACGTCCCAGGAGCGGGGCGCCGACCTTGCCGAGGCGCTACTCGACTTGTCCAAGGACCTACGGGCCGGACGCCGGAATGATCTGCGGCGGAGGGCGGCCCGGCGGCGAATCCTGATGGTAATTCCGATAGTCGTCATATTGGCGCCGGTAACCATGCTGTTTATTGCGGCGCCGATTCCGTTCGTCGTATTCGGTGGCTAGCGATGGAACGGGCGAGGCGTTTGTCGTCCGTTCGCAATCTGAACGTCCTCGGAAAGGAGGTAAGGGGTGAAGGTCAGGCTAGGTAGGGAAGGGTCTTTCGCCCATGCGTAATTGGTGGAAGCGGTTTTCCCGAGAGGCAGGCACCGCGGAGACATCCACGATCCTGGCCTGGATCGTGGTTGGAGTGCTGGTGGTCTTTGCCCTGCAGCAGGGTCTTGAAGAGGCCGGAAACCAGGTCATCGACTGGGTCAAGGACCAGTTTGCGGGATGAAATGGTAACCGTTGGTCGGGTTGAACTTCTGCGTATTTTTGTCGAGGTGGTGACTTGAAGAACTTTGCCCACTATCCACCGGTCCTGGATCTCCCTGGAGTGGCGGACTTGCTTGGTCTCTCGATCGAACAGGCCCGTCGCTTGAGCGGGGAAGGCTGGATAGATACGGTCTATATCGACGGTCGAGCATTGTTTCATCGGGATCGGGTTATCGATTGGCTCCGTTCCCAGCGGGTGAACCCTCCCAATTCGGAGATATGATCCCCCGTCCGCGCCCAAAGGCGCCGATCTGACACCCCCGAGAGCTAATATAGAACGTATGTTCGTTATGTATGGCAGCCGGAGCGGCGTTTGCTGGTCCTCGGTATAGATCCCGGATTCACCACCACCGGCTTCGGGGCGATAAGTGGAACCGGTAACAGCGTCGAGGTCGTGGCGGCGGGCGTGATCCGCACTGATCGGACCCAGCCTCCGTCGGAGCGCCTGGTCGTCCTGTATTCCGATATGGGGGACCTGATCAAGGAGGTGGGTCCTGAGGTTGTGGCGGTGGAGCGGGTGTTCATAAACCGGAACCGAAAGACCGCCACCCGGGTCGGCCAGGCATCGGGGGTGGTGATGCTGGCCGCGGCGCTAGCCGGTCTGGAGGTGTTCGAATACTCACCGACGGCGGTGAAGTCGATCGTTACCGCGGACGGCTCGGCTACGAAGGTGCAGGTTCAGCAGATGGTGACCCGCCGCTTGGGACTGGGCGCCTTGCCCTCGCCCCCCGATGTGGCTGACGCTTTGGCGATCGCCCTATGTCACATGCAGAGTGTGGGGACCCGGATCGGACGGCTGACAGCGGCCCTCGGAGGGGGAGGATGATAGGTCGACTGCGCGGGTTGTTGGCGGCCCGGACCGAGTCGGGCTTGGTCATCGAGGTCGGGGGAGTGGGCTACGAGGTCAACGTCACGTCGAGAGACCAGGCTGCCCTTCCCGAATTGGGCGAGGAAGTGGTTCTCCACACCCATATGGTCGTGCGAGAGGATCTGATGGCTCTCTACGGGTTCGAGACGATACAGACCCGTGATATGTTCCGGGTGTTGCTCGGATCGAGTGGAGTAGGTCCCGCCCTGGCGATGTCGATCCTTGCCACCCTCCGGCCTGACGAGGTCCGAATGGCGGTAGCCACCGATGACGTCGCGGCCCTCGTAACGGTACATGGAATCGGCAAACGGACCGCCGAGAAGCTGATCCTGGAACTGCGTCCCAAGTTGGGGGCGCTCGGCGCCCGTTCCGCCGCCTCCGGAAACGTGTCACAGGCCAGGGAGGCGCTCGAGTCGCTCGGATACGCATCCACCGAGATAAGGGAGGCCTTGGAGGAGGTTCCGCTGGATAGTTCGGTCGAGGAACTGGTCAGGGCCGCCCTGAGGGTTCTCTCTCGCAGGTGAGGAAGGATGTGCGGTGCGTGAGGATGGCCTGATGGCGGTTCAAGCGGTGGGCGACGACCAGGTCAGCGAGACGATGTTGCGTCCCCGTTCACTGGATGAGTTTGTGGGTCAGTCGAGCATCAAGGAGCGCCTCTCCATCTCGATCGAGGCGTCGGCGATGTTGGGACGCCCTCTGGATCACCTGCTTCTATCCGGTCCTCCCGGGTTGGGCAAGACAACCCTGGCGAGGATCATCGCTTCGGAAACAGGAACCCAGTTGCGGTCTACTTCGGGACCGGCGGTGGAGAGGCCCGGCGATCTGGCCGCCATTCTCTCGGGACTGGAGTATGGGGATGTTCTGTTCATCGATGAGATACATCGGTTGCCGAGGGTTGTAGAAGAGGTGCTCTACTCGGCTATGGAGGACTTCGCGCTGGATATCGTGGTCGGAAAAGGTCCCACCGCCCAGTCATTGCGCATCGGCTTGCCCCGTTTCACCCTCGTGGGCGCCACGACCAGGATCGGGACGGTGACCGCTCCGCTGCGGGATCGATTCGGGATGGTGGACCGTCTCGACTACTACGGAGCGGACGATCTGGAGCGGATCGTGAGGCGTTCAGCCTTGATCATCGGAATACCCGTAACCCCTTCCGGCGCTCGTCACATAGCGGTACGTAGTCGCGGGACTCCCCGTATCGCCAACCGGTTGCTGACCAGGGTGAGCGAGTACGCCTTGGCTCGAGCTGAGGGTCGGGTTGATTCTGCCACGGCCCAGGCGGGTCTGCTGGTGTGGGAGGTGGACGATCTGGGTTTGGACAAGGTGGACCGGTTCATTCTCGATGCCATCGTTGTCAAGTTCGGTGGCGGTCCGGTGGGTCTGACTACGCTGGCCATTGCAGTGGGTGAGGAACCCGAGACCATCGAGGCGGCTTACGAGCCGTTCCTGGTGCAACAAGGTCTGGTGTCGCGTACGCCGAGAGGTCGGGTGGCTACATCCCGCACCTACCAGCATCTGGGGCTACCCGAGCCGGGGTCCGCCCAGGGGTCACTCCTGAGCGAGGGGTAATCGGGTGGGGGAGTATCAGCGGCCGTGGTGGACACCCCGGTTTGAAGGCCCCGCAAGGGCGGATCGGATGGGCGGTTGGACCCCGGAGTCGAGATGTGTGTTGCGTCAAGAACCAGGGTGGATAGGGGGAGGAAGTTTCAACCCAGCAACGCCGCCTATGTGCCTCCTCCCCCGGACCGGATGCCTGAATTGATGCGTGGTATCGGTGCCTGCAAGGCGGGCAATTGGTAGGGCGTTCCCCGGTAGCTATCCGAGCGGCCATCACGCAACTCCTCGATGCCGGTATCCTGCGACTCAGACCCTCCAGCAGTTCCCGTAACCGCGTCCTCGAAACCCCCTCTGTTATACGCCTACTCACCTCCCTGGAACGCTCTCTGGCCACCCCGCAAGGCAGCACAAACCAGGAACGGCCCGTCCGGCCGGTTCCGGACAGGCCTCCACCCTCGAACATACCTTCTTATCCTGTGGACTCTTGAAGAAAGTAGATTTCGACTATCGCCTCGCCCCTGAGTTGATCGCCCAGTCGCCGGTAGAACCAAGGGATTCGGCCAGGTTGTTGCGGGCGGCGGACCTCACCGACTGGGCTGTGCGCGACCTTCCCCGACTGCTCCGACCCGGTGATCTGGTTGTTGTCAACGACACGCGGGTACGCGCCGCTCGCCTACATGGCCGCAGGGATCCCTCAGGGGGGAAGGTGGAGTTGCTGCTGCTCGGTCGAGAGGGAGACGTGTGGCGAGCGTTGCTCAGACCGTCGCGACGCATCCGGGCCGGATCGGTACTTCGTATCGGTCCACTGGTCGCCACCGTTCGAACCGATCCTGCCGAAGGAATGGTCGAACTTATGCTTGAGATCGACTCGCACGAGTCGGAGACAAGCGATGTGGAGGAGGTCATTGCTCAGATCGGCGCGACGCCGCTTCCACCCTACATAAGGACCGACCTTGATGATCCTGAGCGCTACCAGACGGTCTTCGGACGTAGGGTGGGCTCGGCGGCGGCCCCTACCGCCGGGCTTCATCTGACGGAGCGGACCCTGGAGGCCTTGGAGTGCAGAGGCGTCGGCCTCGCCAGGGTCGAACTCCGGATCGGCCTCGACACGTTCCGTCCGATCAGCGTCGACAACATAGCCGACCATGTAATGCACTCCGAGTGGATCGATGTGCC
>CAZEZF010000020.1:26706-39171 GCA_964516495.1 uncultured Acidimicrobiia bacterium
ACATCATAAATGGCTGACCGGCCGGTAACCTACGAATGCCTGGCGGTGGACGGTAATGCGAGGAGTGGGCGGCTGCACACGCCACGCGGGGTAGTCGAGACGCCTGCCTTCATGCCGGTGGCCACCAGGGCGTCGGTTCGATCTCTCGACTCCGCTGATTTGCGGAGGGTGGGAACGCAGATGGTACTGGCCAACACTTACCATCTGATGCTGAAGCCCGGCTCGGAAGCAATCCGCAAGATGGGCCGGTTGCACGGATTCATGGGATGGGACCTCCCCATACTCACGGACTCCGGTGGTTACCAGGCGTTTTCCCTAGGAGCGAAGATCACCGAGAAGGGATGCGGTTTCCGTTCCGTCTATGACGGGTCCAAGGTCTTTCTGACGCCCGAGGAAGCGGTGCGGGTACAGGAGGAACTAGGTCCCGACATAGCCATGGTCCTCGATGTGTGTATAGGGTTGCCGGCGCCGAGGGAGAAGGTTCGAGATGCGATGGAGCTGACTCTCAGTTGGGCGGAGCGTTCTGTAGCGGTCCACCGGAAGAACGACCAGGCCCTATTCGGCATCGTCCAAGGGGGCGCCGAGCCCGACCTGCGGTATGAGAGCGCTCGCCGCACTGCGGAGTTGGGAATGGCGGGGTATGGGATAGGGGGGCTTTCGGTGGGTGAGGATATGGGTCGTCGCAGCGAGGCGGTGGCAGCCTCCGTAGCCGGTCTCCCGCCGGAGGCGCCTCGTTACTTTATGGGGCTCGGAGACCCTGACGGGATACTGGATGCGGTCGCCCACGGTGTGGATCTGTTCGACTGCGTCTGGCCTACCCGGCTGGCTCGGCACGGCAAGGCCATAACGTCGAGCGGAGACTTCAACATCCGCCTAGCCCGGTTTACCGAGGATACCGGTCCGCTCGATCCCGAATGCCCTTGCCCGACGTGTCTGACCTATCCGCGCGGTTACCTGCGTCATCTGGCCGTCACCAAGGAGTTGTCCCTGGCCAGGCTTCTTTCCATCCATAATCTGGCTGCCACCCACCGGCTGCTCGAGGAAGCTCGGGCGGCGATCTCGGCCGGCCGGTTTGAAGAGTTCAGGTCCCGGGCGATCGCTCGTCGGAACGCCGGGTTCGACGAGTCGCGGCGGCCCGCAGGATCGCGTATCGTCACAGGACCTTCATCTACGGGCTAGCATCGTTACATCCGCCCCGATGTGGGTCAGGTATTTCCGGAGAGGCCGCAAAGGCCCGACTAGAGAGGTGTTACATCGTGCCGTTGTTCTTGATCGCGCAAACCGAGGGTGGCGATGGCTTCAGTTTCCTGCTGCCCCTGCTGCTTCTCGGCGCCCTCATGTACTTTCTTATGATTCGTCCGCAGCGCAAGCGCATGAGAAACCAAAGAGAGCTGGCCGCGGCGCTAGAGGTAGGCGACCAGGTCCGGACCATCGGCGGACTCCTCGGGGTCGTTGTCGGATTGGGCGACGACTGGGTGGTGTTGGGCGTCGAAGACGGCCGGATAAGGGTTCAACGGAATGCCATTGCCGGTAGGGTCGGCCCGGACGGCTCTTCCGATTCGGGGTCGTAGCCGGGCGTGTCTCGTCGGTGGCTTCCGGTAGTTCTGATCGTCGGCTTCGCCTGGGGCGGAGTCATCACGGCGTTGGCGCTGGGTTGGACGCCGAGGTTGGGACTCGATCTGCAGGGGGGAACATCGGTCATCCTGCAAGCCCCCGAAGGAACCGACGAGCAGGTGGTGGAGACAGCGGTCGAGGTTATGCGTCGCCGTATCGAGGACTTCGGAAGTGTCCAGGAGCCGGAGATCTCCGTCAGCGGCGGCACATCCATCCTGGTTCAGTTGCCCGGGGTTACCGACCAGGAACGGGCTTTGGAGGCCGTCGGGAGGACGGGCCTGCTTTCGTTTCGCCCGGTCCGATCCTGCACCTCTCTCGGGGGTTCGTTCACCTGCGCACTGAGCGAAAAGTCGCCGGTGCTTCTCGAAGCGGAAGCGGCAGGCGATGACTTCATATTCCCGGACGGGGTTGATCCGGTGACCGGTCTCACCGATGAGGATGACGTGAGCCTGGCGAGGTCGTACCTTCCCCAATACGATGACAGCGGCGCGGTGATCGCTGTCTACGAGGTGGGTCCGGCCGACATATCGGCCCATAGGGACGATATCTGCCTGGCAGGTTTTCTCGACTGCTCCCGCATTCCTGCCGACCCGGCGCCGCTCACCGGGGCGGAGGTGGATTCCGCCCTGGCTCTGTTCGGCCAGCAGGTGGACAGTTCATGGACCGTCCAACTTAACCTGACCACGGAGGGCGCCGGTCGTTTCGCGGCGTTGACCGGTCTGCTGGCCCAGTATCCGCAGGGTAGCGCCAACCGCCGCCTGGCGATCGTCCTGGACGGGGCGGTAATGTCGGCGCCCGAGGTCGCTCTGGGGGTGGGACCCGAGGGGATCGACGGCGGGACAGCCGTGATAACCCTCGGAAATGCCGAGACCGCCCGGGAGGAGGCCGAAGACCTCACCACCGTTCTCCGCTACGGCTCCCTACCGGTTGCATTCGAGCGGTCGGCCGTCCAGAAGGTTTCCGCCACCCTTGGTGAGGATTCGCTGCGGGCCGGACTAGCGGCGGGCATAGGAGGGCTGATCCTGGTCGTACTGTTTCTTCTCGGCTATTACCGGGCGATGGGGTTCATCACGTTGCTGGGTCTTACCGTGTTCGGCAGCCTGCTGGTGACCATCTTCGGGGTGCTGGGGGCCTGGCAGGGTTTGACGTTGACATTGGCCGGGGTGGCCGGGGTGATCGTGTCCGTGGGGATCACGGCCGACTCCTATATCGTTTTCTTTGAACGGACCAAGGAGGAGATCCGAAACGGGCGCACCGTTCCCGACGCTGTCCGGGAGGCGTACCGCCGGGCGTTCCGTACCATCCTCACAGCCGACTTCGTCTCCCTGGTAGGCGCCGTGCTCCTGTGGTCGCTCGCCGTCGGGCCGGTCAAGGGGTTTGCCCAGGCGTTGGGCATCGCCACGATTCTGGATGTCATAGTCTTCTTCTTCTTTACCAGGAACGCGGCCGGCATCATGGCCAGGGGGAGGCTGGGAGACGGGGGACGATTCAGCATGGGGGCGGCCGGAGGTCGACCGGCGGATGGGTTGGTGGTCGGATGAGCACCCTGTCGATGCTCTATAGGGGAGCGACCACCTTCGGCTTTGTGGGTCAGGCGCGCCGCTGGTTCATAGTGTCCGGGGTCGCCCTGACACTGTGCCTGGCCAGCTTGGCGATCCAGCGTCTCAATTTGAGCATCGATTTCACCGGGGGGACCGCCATCGTGCTCCCCAATCCCGCCGGCGCCGATGTGGGGGAGATTCGTTCGGCCTTGGGAGCGGATGGAGTCGAGGCTCGTATCCAGTTGATAGACGAGGGCGAGGCGGTGCGCGTTCAGACCGGCGCCATAGACCTCGCCACCGAACAGCAGATCGTGCGATCTCTCGTGGAGGTAGCCGGAACCGATATAGAACTCACCGATGTGGAGTCGGTAGGTCCCACTTTCGGACGCCAGATAGCCGGGAGAGCAGTGCAGGCATTGGTTGTCTTCCTAGGTGTGGTGGTGGTGTTCATCAGCATTCGCTTCGAGTGGAAGATGGCGGTGGGAGCTATCGCAGCCCTTATCCACGACCTGATCCTGACTTCGGGGGCCTACTCCATCCTCCGGTTCGAGGTAACACCGGCCACGGTGGTGGCGGTACTCACCATATTGGGGTACTCCCTATACGACACGGTGGTCGTCTACGACAAGATCCGCGAGAACGTGGCCGAGGACAGAGAGCGCAGAACCTACACCAGGATCGTGGATCGATCGATGAATCAGGTTCTCATGCGTTCGATCATTACCTCCCTGACCAGCCTGTTGCCGGTGGGATCACTGTTGTTCATCGGATCTCTGCTGCTTGGCGCAGGCACCCTTCGCGAGTTCGCGCTAGCCCTATTCGTGGGGATCGCGGCGGGTACGTATTCATCGATTTTCATCGCGGCGCCGCTTCTCGCCCTCTGGAAGGAGCGGGAAACCGAATGGTCCAGGCGCCGCTATCGAGCCGAACGTAAGAAGTCTCGGAAACCAGGGCCGAGCGGAACCGCCCGCCTCAGTTCAAGGGGGCGGCGAGCCTCCCCTACCCGCACCGGGCAACCGAGACCTTGATTCCACGGGTCCGTCGAGTTAGCCCCGATTTTTTTATGCAGGGTTTTGCATGGGCGACGAAGAAGCCTTCAGGGAACTTCCTGACCTGGGAGAATGGCTGCTCGTTAAGCCCGGCCGGAATGGACTTGACATTCACACGCAGGGTGGTCGCCGGATGCGCCGCGATGATGTGCTTGCCGTGGCCTTTCGGGTTCGGTGTGCCCGGGGCATGAAGAAGAATCAGGGTTAGCCCTCTTGACGGGATATCCATCCGGTAGGATCACGGCATGAATACGGCCCGATTACGTTCCCTGGTCCGGGATGTACCCGGGTTCCCGAAGCCCGAGGTGGTTTTCAAGGACATCACCCCGGTATTGGCGGATCCGGCGGCGCTGGCGGCGACCTTGGAGTTGGTTACGGCGCCTTTCAAGGACGCCGGGGTGACGATAGTGGCGGGGATCGAGGCCCGGGGTTTCGTATTGGCGCCCTCCGTGGCGTTAGCTCTTGGAGCAGGATTTGTCCCTATCCGCAAGCAGGGGAAACTCCCGTACCGCACCCGGCGGGAAGAGTACCAACTGGAGTACGGTTCCGATGTCCTGGAGGTGCATGTGGACGCCGCCGGGCCCGGTGATAGGGTTCTGCTGGTCGACGACGTGATAGCCACCGGCGGAACCGCCTCCGCCGCCATCCGGCTTATCCGGTCGCTGGGCGCCGACCTGGTAGGTATAGGTGTGCTTATCGAACTTGCCTTCCTCAACGGACGAGCGATGATCGGGGATGTGGACCTTCATTCCGTCTTGACGTATGGATGAGGGCGCGGTAGCCCGCCGGCACCGCGACGCAGCCAAGGCCGAACTAAACCCGATTCTCCTAGCCATGCGGCGTCACTTTCCGGATGGCGATGAGGCCTTGGTGATACATGCGTACGACGTAGCCCAGCGGGCGCACGCCGGGCAGTTCCGTCTCTCCGGAGACCCGTTCATAACCCACCCCATAGCCGTCGCCTTGATCCTGGCCGAATACGGGCTTGATCCCGAGACCCTCGCCGCGGCGTTGCTCCATGACACGGTTGAGGACACCGATCTGACCATCGAAGAGCTGAAGGAGTGGTTCGGACCTACGGTGGTCAGCCTTACCGACGGGGTTACCAAGCTCGATCGGGTGAAGTTCGATCTCTCACGTGAGGATGCCGAGGCGGCCAGCATCCGGAAGATGGTCGTATCGATGGCTCAGGATGTGCGGGTTCTGATCATCAAGTTAGTCGATCGTCTCCATAACTTGCGGACCATCCATCCCTTACCTGTTGAACGTCAACGGGTGAAGGCCCGGGAGACGCTGGAGGTCTATGCGCCGCTGGCGCACCGTTTGGGGTTCCAAGAGATCAAACATGAGATGGAAAACCGATCGTTCAAGATCCTGTACCCCGCTCGCTACCAGGAAATAGAGGATCTGATCCAGCAGCGGGCGCCCCAACGGGAAGTTCTGATCGAGAAGGTGACCGGCGAGATCGAGGCCATGATGACCAAGGCGGGTATCCCCGCCGTTCTCGAAGGGCGGCCCAAGCATCACTACTCGATCTACCGCAAGATGGTCGATAGCAGCCTGTCCTTCGAGGAGATCCACGACCTTATAGGCATCCGGATCAAGGTACAGGAGGTCAGAGACTGCTACGCGGCGCTCGGGCTGGTCCATTCCCGGTGGACCCCGGTTCATGGAAGGTTCAAGGACTACATAGCGGTACCCAAGTTCAATCTCTACCAGAGCCTGCACACCACCGTGATAGGTCCGGACGGCAAACCGCTGGAAGTCCAGATCCGGACCCACGAAATGCATGACCGGGCCGAGTTCGGTATCGCCGCCCACTGGCGCTACAAGGAGGGGGCCGGTTCGGACCTTGCCTGGATGGCCGACCTGAGGCGGCTTCATGATGATTACGACGAACCCACCGAGTTTCTCAACAACCTGAAACTCGATCTGTATGAGGACCTGGTGTTCGTCCTGACCCCCAGAGGAGATGTGCGCACCCTTCCCAGAGGCGCCACTCCGGTGGACTTCGCCTATTCGATCCATACCGAGGTCGGACATCGGTGTGTGGGGGCCAGGATCAATAGTCGTCTGGTTACGTTGTCGACGGAGCTGCAATCGGGTGACATCGTCGAGATAATCACCACCAAGTCCGATGACTCCGGTCCGACGCGTGACTGGCTCGGGTTCGTACGCACCTCGCGCGCCCGCAGCAAGATCAAACAGTGGTTCACGCGGGCGCGGCGAGAGACATCGTTGCAACGCGGCAAGGAGAAGGTAGCCGATCTGATGCACCGGGAGCGGGTTCGTATGCCCGGCGAGGATCGCGGTGATCTCCTAGGTGAGGCCGCCCAAGCCATCGGATACCGGAATACCGAAGCCATGTACATAGCGGTAGGTGACGGCGCCGTATCCCCGCAGACCGTTATAAACAGGATCAAGCGCCTGCTCGCCGTACCTGCGGTAGGTGAAGACCTTGAACTCCAGGATACGGTAAGACGGCGGGCGGATCGCCCGGCCGGGGAAGGGGTCATCGTCGAAGGTTTCGATGATGTATGGGTTCGGATAGCACGTTGCTGCGGGCCTGTTCCGGGGGACGACTTGGTGGGTTTCGTAACGGTCGGTCGAGGCGTATCAGTTCACAGAGCCGATTGCGCCAACATCACGCGTCTCGGGGACCGCACCGATCGGATGATCGATGCGGTGTGGGCGCCGGGGCAGGTGGCGAGTTTCAGTATCTGGTTCCAGGTCGAAGCCTTGGATCGTCCCAACCTGCTACGAGATGTCACCTCGGTCATCTCCGATGCGGGAGGCAACATCGTGGGGGCGTCGTCCCGAACCGATCGTGACCGGGTGGCTGTGTTGCGTTACGAGGTGGAGCTGTCGGATCCGGGGCAGTTGAACCGACTGCTGGCGGAGATGCGCAAGGTCGACAGCGTCTACGAAACCTACCGTCTCAAGTCACGCTGATCATGTCGAGGTGGTAAGCCGGTCCCCGAACAGGACCTCTGCGGTTCCGATTCCGGGCCGCAACACCCTAACCCTCTTCTTCATGCCCCTGACACACCGAACCCGATAAGGCCGCCGTCAAGCCCACCAAGCGGCTATCCTCCCAGGTCAGAGAGGTCTTTGCATCTCGCTCGTTACCCATTTAACCCCTGCACGAAAAATCGGGGTTAACCTGCATGCATGTATGTTCATAGACAAGCTTGAATTGTGGCTCGCGGCCACCAACACCTACGTTGTGGCCCCCGAAAAGGACGGACCCGCGGTGATAGTCGACGCGCCGCCGGATCCCGGTCCTCTTCTCACGTTGCTGGCCACCCATCTACTCCATCCGGTGGCGCTGCTTGTCACCCACGGGCACGTCGATCATGTGGGCGGGGCCGGTGAACTGGCCGCTCGCGCTTCTGTGACCGCCTATATCCATCCTGATGACGATTACCTCACGTTCAATCCGCATGAGCAGCTACGTTTGCTCCTCGGCTACATTCCTCCCGGCGACTTCCGGCCGCCGGAGAGTTTCAGGTCGCTGAGCGACGGGCTGATCCTCGACTTGGCCGGGTTCCGATTCCAGGTGCTTGCCACGCCCGGCCATACTCCGGGGCATTGTTGCTTCTACCTTCCGGAACAGGGAACCCTGTTTTCCGGCGACCAACTCTTCGCGGGTTCGGTGGGGCGAACCGACCTACCCGGAGGTGACCACGAGGCGTTGATGAGCAGCATGGACAACAAGGTGCTTCCCCTCGACGACGGCGTGACCGTGTTGCCGGGGCACGGCCCCGCGACAACGATCGGACAGGAGCGCCGTACCAATCCTTTCCTGACGGCCCGCTGATGCGTTTCCGAGCGCCCAAGGGAACCGACGACATCATGCCGCCTTTCTCCCGCCGCTGGCGTCATCTCCTTCGGGATTGGGACGTTCTGACGGAACGCTACGGATACGAGTATGTAGCTACGCCGATCTTCGAATCCACAGAACTCTTCGCCAGGGGTATGGGGGAAGCCACCGAGGTGGTCGAGAAGCAGATGTACAACTTCCGGGACAAGGGTCGTCGTCGGCTTACCCTTCGTCCGGAGATCACCGCCGGGGTGGTCAGAGCATACATCCAGGGGGGCCGGTCGGGGGAGTTCAAGGGCGCCTATTCGGGCCCGGCATTCCGATATGAACGACCGCAAGAGGGTCGGCGCAGGCAGTTCTGGCAACTCGGGCTCGAATACCTGGGAACCCCCCATGTCGAAGCGGACTTGGAGGTGATCGAACTCGGCTACCGCTACCTGATCGACTGTGGCCTCGGCGATGTTGAGGTGCATATCAACTCGATCGGGGATCCGTCGGACCGGGTCATCTACCATGCCTTGCTGGCGGATTGGCTGGAGGAACGCGCCGGCATGCTGTCCGAGAGCGCCCGACGAAGGTTGCGGTCCAACCCTCTCCGCGTGCTGGATTCCAAGGCGGACCGAGAAGTGGTGGAGAAGGCGCCCATCCCGGTGGACCATCTGGGGAGGGCGGCGGCCGCTCATCATGAGGAGTTGGTGGAGGGTTTGAGCGAGAGAGGAATAGCATTCGAGGAGGCGCCCCGACTCGTCCGCGGTTTGGACTACTACAACCGTACCGTATTCGAGTTCATACCACCGTCCTACGGGGCGGCTCAGAACGCGGTAGGGGGCGGCGGCAGATACGACGGTCTGGCTCGGCTGCTGAGGGGACCGGATGTGCCGGGAGTCGGTTTGGCGTTGGGCTTCGACCGTATCCTGACCGCGGCCGGGGATCGGCCGGCGGCCCGCGCCCTCGATGTGTTCCTGGTGGTGGCCGACCAGAACAGGCGGCGCCTCGCCCACTCGTTCGCTCGACGTCTTCGCTCCACCGGCGTCCGCTGCGATCTGTTGACCGGGCAGCGGTCGGTGAAAGCCCAGTTCCGGGCGGCCAACCGGCGAGATGCGGCGGTAGCGGTGGTAATAGGCGATGAATGGGATGATGGTTTGGTGACCTTGAAGGACCTAAGTTCAGGAGATGGGCGAACCATGCCCGCAGGCGAAGTGGCTTCTTATGTGTTAGGGGGCCGGGGAGGTAACCGGCCTTGACCATGTACCGCACACACTTGACGAGCAACCTGTCGCTGGAACTGGCGGGCCGGAGGGTCAGCCTGGCCGGGTGGGTAGCGAAGGTCAGGGATCTGGGAGGTGTTGTCTTCGTCGATCTGCGGGACGCCGGAGGGTTGGTGCAGATAGTGGTGGATCCCGAAGCTGTTCCCACCGCTTCGACGTTACGCATGGAGTACTGCGTAGCGGTCGAGGGGACTGTCAGCCCTCGTCCGGAAGGAACCGAGAACCCGGGGTTGAGAACGGGCGATCTGGAGGTTGCCGCGGACCATATCGAGGTCCTGAGCCGGGCCGCGCCCTTGCCGTTCACGATCGATGACCGGATTGACGCCGACGAGCAGATCCGCCTTCGATACCGTTACCTGGATCTCCGTCGACCGCGGATGGCCGCCAACCTGGCGGCCCGGTCGATGTGCATCCGCGCTATCAGGGAAACCCTGGACGGTTTGGGATTCCTCGATGTGGAGACGCCGACCTTGGTCAACTCCACTCCCGAAGGGGCGAGGGACTTCCTGGTGCCTAGCCGGTTACGACCCGGACGCTTCTACGCTCTACCGCAGAGTCCGCAACTCTTCAAGCAGTTACTGATGGTGTCAGGTGTTGAAAGGTACTATCAGATAGCTCGCTGCTACCGGGATGAGGACACCCGCGCCGACCGTCAGGCGGAGTTCACGCAACTCGATCTGGAAGGATCCTTCTGGGGTCGGGAGGATGTGTTCAGCACTATCGAGAAGGTTGTTGCCGAGGTGGTGCAGCGGCTTCGAGGGGTAGAACTCTCCCTTCCCATACCCCGGCTCACCCACTCCGAGGCTCTGGCCCGCTATGGGACCGACAAGCCGGACCTGCGTTTCGGGATGGTGATCAACGACCTTTCCCATGCTTTCGAAAGGACGGGATTCCGCGGGTTCGGCCATGTCCTCTCGAATAAGGGGGTGGTGCGGGGTATCAACGCCGGGCGCCGGGCATTCTCCAGGGCGGAGTTGGATGGTCTGGTGGATCGCGCCAAGCAACTCGGCGCCGCCGGTTTGGTGTGGGCGGTGGCGCAGGATGACGGGTCCCTGCGGTCGCCCGTCGCCAAGTTCCTCCACAGGAGAGAGGTCGGTGAGATGATCCGGGTTCTGGAAGCCTCCCCGGGCGATGTCTTGTTGGTGGTCGCTGACCAACCTGATGTTGCCTCATCCGTGCTGGGCGCGATACGCCTCGATCTGGGCAGGCCCTCCGGTCATGATCGACTCGACTTTGTCTGGGTGGTGGATTTCCCGGTGTTCGAACGCGCCGAATCAGGTGGGTTGACCCCTTCCCATCATCCATTTACGGCGCCTGTATCCGTGCAGGAAATGCGGGATCGTCCCGAAAGGGCGGTAGCCCAGGCTTACGACCTGGTACTGAACGGTTCGGAACTGGGTTCGGGATCGGTTCGTATTCACGATCCGGATACCCAGCGGGAGGTGTTCGAGATACTCGGCATTTCGACCGAAGAGGCCGAATCCCGGTTCGGATGGTTCTTGGAGGGGCTGCGCTACGGGACCCCTCCCCACGCCGGCTTTGCGATCGGTATTGACCGCATGGTCGCCATCCTTCGAGATGAGCCCAGCATCCGGGAGGTTATTCCGTTCCCGAAAACGCAGAGCGGCGCCGATCCACTTACCACCGCGCCCACCCGCGTCGCCCTTCCCCACCTGGCTGAACTCGGCATCGACCTGAGCGCCGCAACCAAGGCCGTCTTGGGCGACGAGGGTGGGTAGCCCCTGACGTTGACGGGTTTGCAAACCGACCTCTTTGCCGACAGCAGGGATAAGGCCCGGCGCCGGGCGGCGCCACTGGCTGATCGGATGCGACCGCGATCCCTCGACGAGGTGGTAGGGCAACCCGATCTCCTGTCCCGAGGCGCCGCCTTCCGGACGATGGTCGAACGAGGTCGCCTGCTCTCGGTCATTCTTTTCGGACCACCCGGTACCGGTAAGACCACTCTCGCCCGTCTGGTCGCCTCCCAGACGAACGCCGTCTTCGAACAGCTCACGGCCAGTTCCCATGGTGTCAAGGATGTTCGCCGGGTGATAGATCGGGCGGAGCGCAGGTTGGAATCCGAGGAGGGCCGGACGGTGCTCTTTCTTGACGAGATTCACCGTTTCAACAAGGCGCAGCAGGATGCGTTCCTCCCGGCGGTGGAGAACGGAACCTTGGTGCTGGTGGGGGCCACCACCGAAAACCCCTTCTACGAGGTCAATTCTCCCCTGATCAGCCGCTGTAGCCTCTTCCGGCTTGAACCTATCCTCCCGAAGGACCTGCGAAGGCTGCTGGATCGGGCTCTGCGGGATGATGAGCGAGGTCTCGGGCGGTCCGGTATGACCATCGACGAAGGCGCAGCCGATGCGCTGGCCGAGCGGGTGGGAGGCGACGCCCGGCTGGCCCTCAACGTCTTGGAGATGGCGGCGCTGGTCGCCTCCGGTCGGGGCCGGACACTGGTTACATTCAAAGATGTCGAGGAGGCGCTGCAACGCAGGATCGTCCGCTACGACAAGAAGGGCGATCACCACTACGACGTCATCTCCGCCTTCATCAAGTCGATGCGCGGGTCCGACCCGGATGCTGCGTTGTACTGGTTGCACACCATGCTGGCCGCCGGCGAGGACCCTGAGTTCATCGCCCGTCGCATGGTCATCTTCGCTTCCGAGGATGTCGGGTTGGCGGATCCGGAGGCCCTGACACAGGCGGTTTCCGCCGCCCACGCCCTTGCCTTGGTCGGTCTCCCCGAAGCCGCCTACAACCTGTCCCATGCGGCTCTCTACCTGGCGACCGCTCCGAAGTCTGATTCCGTGAAGGCGGCCATGGGCAGGGTTCGGCAGGCTGTGGAGGAGACTCCCGGCGCAACCGTGCCCAACCATCTGCGGTCGACCGGCGGTCGCCTGGTGTCAACCAGAGTGGATGGGCGGCGTCCCGGATATCGGGACCCCCATGCGGGGCCGGACCACTTCGTCAAGCAGCGTTACCTGCCTGACGGATTGGACTTCGATCCCTTCTACCGACCCACCACCCAAGGTCGGGAAGCCGAAATCACCGAGCGGCTCGACGAGTGGGATCGACGGAGGGGACGCCCTCGTTCGGACCGGGGGTCCGATAGTTAGCCCCAATTTTTCATGCAGGGGTTTGGATGGGTAACCGAGAGAGGTGAAATT
>CAZEZF010000021.1:0-37681 GCA_964516495.1 uncultured Acidimicrobiia bacterium
TGGGCTTGACGTGGCCTTTTTGAGTTCGGTGTGTCTGGGGCATGAAGAATCAGGGTTAATGACCAAGCACACAGATATCCGACCAGACAGAACGGATAATACCCGCGGACACCCAGGAATCCGCACCAGTTCAGCCGAGAGGTACCTATGAATGTAAGACGGTTCACCGAGGTAGAGGCGTACCAACACGCCGATGACGGCTACTACTACCGGCCGCTGGTGGCCGGAAAGGAGTTGTTCTCCTATGTAGCTCATGTGCCGTCCGGCGGCTACATGCCACCGGATGCGGAAGAAGCCGAACTCTTCGAACTATCCCTTTTCATGCTGGAAGGCGAACTCGACGGAATCCTCGACCAGGATAGGGTCGCCCTCAAGCCAGGAGACGCACTTCATATCCCGAGAGGGACACCCTTCGGAGTGGAGAACAAGGGCGCCGCCACGGTTTCGTTCGTGTTGAGCTTCGCACCCCCACCCCCCAATGTGGACCTGGGTACGATGAAACAATCGGCAATCGAACGAGGTCGGGTGGTCATCGAAGCCGAGGATGTCGAGCAGGTGGTCGGGTCCGTCACCTTCCCGTCCTAGATGTACCTCTTCGCTGACACTTCGGCGGTCCGTAGGCTCCCCTGTTCGGGAATGGCTCGATGAGTCCACAAGGCAACTTCCGGGACGAGGACCACTATGTGGAGACCGGCGGACCCATTCTGGCCGGCACGCTGACCATGCCGATCGGGGACGGCCCCTGGCCGATGACCCTGCTGCTGGGCGGGACGTTCTCGGACCTGCGAGATGCCGATGCTGATCCGAGGCGGTTCCCAGGCGCCCCCAAACGAGGCATGTACGCCATACTGGCGCGCCATCTCGCCGAGGCGGGGGTCGCCTCTTTCCGTTTCGACCGGAGGGGCGCCGGGGAGAGCACCGGAGAGTTCGGGGTCGAGCGAGCCGAGGAGGTTGCCGACGCCGGCGCCGTATGGCAATGGGTACGGTCTCTCCCGGAGTGCAACGGCAGGGCAGCAATGCTCGGCCATAGCGCCGGCGCCTACGTTCTGTGCCGGTTGGCGTTGGAGTATGGACAACCCGATGCGGCGGTACTTCAGGGCGCCCTCTACAGGTCCATCGCCGAGTTGCTCCGCTACAACTACCGCCTGGTTCGGGATTACATAGACCTCGGCCCGTCCCAATCCGCCTGGGTGAAGGAGAACTCACCGAAGGCCTACGAGGATGCGATGATGATGGACGCCATCGTCGGCGCCATCGAGAGCGGAGAACCCGAAGCCGTCGGCGAGATAGACGGAAGAATGGCGACTCGCGATCTATCGAGCCTGCGCTATGACCTGGACCTTCCTCCGGAGGACCAATTCCGCCATCTTGCGTCTCCCACGCTAGTCCTGCACGCCACCGAGGACCTCAACGTACCCGTGGAGGACGCCTTCAACACGGTTCGGGCTCTGTGGGCTGCGGGGAACCGCGATGTGGAACTGCGAATACTGCCGCACGGCAACCATTCCTTCCAGTTGGATTCCGAAGACTACGAAACCAGGGTCCGGGAGAAGATCACCGCCCACAACTTCGCTCGGCCGTTCGATGCTCGGTATCCGGCTGTGGTAGTCGACTACCTTGCCCGCAGGCTTGTCAATCCCCTTTGAGCTTCGATAGGCGCCGGTCGACTACGGGTTCATGGTGTCAGCAGCTAAGGCTCGCTGAGGACGACAGCCCGATGTAAACCGCTGATCGTGGGGCGCCCACGCCCTGATGACATACTCGTAACGCACACCCCCGGCGTCTAATGAGCACTTTGCGCCTATATTTGATGACATGATGTACAGTCGGCTGACTAAGGTTCCTGAGCGCAGCTTCTTCCTGCTCGGGATCAGGGGAGTAGGGAAGAGTACCTGGGCCATCTCCGCCCTGCCACACGCTCTACGACTTGATCTACTCGACGAATCCCTATATACGGATCTGCTGGCAGACCCGTCCCTATTCGAGAACCTCGTATCCGTCGCCGGAAGGGACGAATGGGTGGTGGTCGACGAAGTGCAGCGTATCCCGAGCCTCCTGAACGGCTGCATCGGCTAATCGAGCAGCGGAGAACCCGGTTCGCCCTACTCGGTTCGAGCGCCCGCCAACTGAAGGCCGGCGGTACCAACCTGCTGGCCGGTCGGGCACTGCACCAAGTCATATTTCCGCTGACCGCGGCCGAACTCGGCGATGATTTCGGCCTCGACGAAGTCCTCCGCTTCGGTACCATTCCCTTGGTCTGGGCCGCCGATCAACGCCGCCGGGTTTCGGAGAGTTATACCCACCTGTACCTGCGCGAAGAAATAAGGGCCGAGGCCGCCGTCCGTAACCTCGCCGGTTTCGTCCGGTTTCTTCCCATCGCCGGCCTCATGCATGCCCAGATAATCAATGTGGCCGGCATCGCCCGTGACGCCGGTATCGCCCGAGCGACGGCCAACGGTTATCTGGAGA
The DNA here is from genome assembly GCA_964516495.1 of uncultured Acidimicrobiia bacterium. Taxonomy (GTDB): domain Bacteria; phylum Actinomycetota; class Acidimicrobiia; order Spongiisociales; family Spongiisociaceae; genus JAPPFW01. Next base: position 2,470 of record CAZEZF010000021.1, read on the forward strand.
TCCTGGAGGATACCCTGCTTGCTGCCCGGCTACCCGCGCTCGACACCACGTTGCGGGTGAGGGAGCGGCGCCATCCCAAGCTGTATTGGGTCGATCCGGGCCTGGTACGCGCGGTGAGACGCCGGTTCGGCCCGGTAACTATCGAGGAGCGCGAGCCTCTTCTCGAAGGCTGGGTCCTGGGCACGCTTCGCGCCCACGCCGAGTCCCTCGAACTCTACGACGAAATCACATACTGGTCGCCTGCCCGGTCGTCTACCGAGGTCGATTTCGTCCTTACCAGGGATGGGGAACATCTCGCCATCGAAGTCAAATCCGGCGTCCGAAATAACCGGGCCATGCTCAAAGGATTGCGCGCGATAGCGGAACTACCGGGACTGAAACGCCGTATCCTTGTCTACACCGGTTCGCACACCTTTCGGACCGCGGAGGGAATAGATGTATGGCCACTGGAGGAGTTCCACCGGGTTATGGCAGAGGGGTCACTCTCGCCCTGAAATGCCCCGAGGCGTATTAGATAGGAATCAATCAACGGTAGGAGATCAAGGTAGGAGATCAAGGTAAGTCGGTCTCTATCCATGACAAAACCCATATGAGTCGCAGCAAGGGACCTTACTCCGCACTCCGCTCCAACCGGGTCACCTACTAACCCCGGCTTATCACGCCCTCATCCGCCATGCGCTGTAGGTGACCTTCGCTGTATCCCAGACCATCTCTGAGTATTTCGAGATTGTGCGCGCCTAATGAAGGTCCGGTGGTCCGCACCTTGCCCGGAGTATCCGACAGGCGACCCACCAGGTTCTGCATCCGGACCGGACCGATCACCGGATCCTCGACAGTGGTAATCGTCTCGTTGTGAAGGTATTGAGGGTCCTCGAAAATACCGGCGATGTCCAGCATCGGCGCAATGGCCGCGCCCGCCTCCCCGAAGGCTGCAACCACCTCCGACGCCTCCCTCTCCCCCACCCAGGCGCCGATGGCTTCATCAAGTTGGTCCTGATGCTGCAAACGTCCGGCATGGTCGGCAAACCACTCCTCTTCCATGAGATCGGGACGCCCCACCAGGCGAACGGTTCGCTCGGCGGTTGATTGGGACGATGCCGACATCCCCAGCCACACGCCGTCCCGAGACAGGTAAGCGTTGCGGGGCGCGGTGAACGGCGCCGCGTTCCCGCTCCGTCCCTGTACGATTCCCAACTGATCGTATACCGTGGCCTGCGGCCCCAGGAGCCAGAAGATCGGCTCGTAAATGGACAGGTCGATCATCTGGCCGATACCGTCGCCCAAATCCCTGGATCTCAGGGCGGCGGCCGTGAGGAACGCGCCACAGATGGCGGCTATACCATCGGCCAGAGCGAAAGGGGGTAGCGTCGGGGGTCCGTCCGGATGCCCATTGATGTGAGCGAAACCCGACATCGACTCGGCGAGGGTGCCGAATCCGGCCCGCTCCCGGTAGGGTCCGGTCTGCCCGAATCCGGTAACGCGGACCATGATCAGTCTCGGGTTGATTTCGTGAAGGACCTCCCATCCCATCCCCCACCGCTCCATCGTGCCGGGCCGGAAGTTCTCGACCAGTACATCGGCATCCTCCAACATGCGAATCATCGCTTCCCGACCCAGTTCGTGGGATAGCTTGAGGGTTACAGCCCGTTTGTTACGGCTAACCACCGCCCACCATAGAGAAACCCCGTCCTTCTCCCAGCCGAGACTACGCAGGCTATCCCCCTCAGGATGCTCCACCTTGATCACATCGGCGCCGAAGTCCCCCAGCAACGTAGCCACCATCGGCCCCGCGAACAAGGTGGCGGTGTCCACCACCTTTATCCCGGCCAGCGGACCGGACACCTCCTCCGTTCGCTGCTCGGCCATGGCCGGCAGTGTAGCAAGCCGGACCGGATCACCTTCCTTCGATCCCTGGTTGACACGATTCGGGGCGAGACCGGCTACCCTCCTTTTCCGCGTGCGAAACCATCCGGGAACACCCCGCCGACGACTTCTCTCTACCACCCACGGATCAACATCCGGTGCATTCGGACCTAACGAATGGGCTCTCCTGGCGGGTGTAGCTGTTATATGGGGATCGTCCTATCTATTGATCGAGATCGGCCTTGACTCGATCGAACCGCCGGTCGTCACCTGGGTCCGGTTAAGCCTTGGATTCCTGGTCTTGATCTGCGTTCCATCCGCCCGGCGGCCTATACGACGATCGGACTGGCGTCAGGTGACTACGCTGGCTCTTGTCTGGACCGGCTTTCCCTTTCTGCTCAGCCCGATCTCCCAGCAACACATCGACTCGGCCCTTGCCGCAATGATCAACACCCTGATACCCATCTTCGCCGCTTTCATGGCGATGGCGTTCCTGCGAGAGCTTCCCGGGATTCGCCAGGCAGGCGGCTTGCTGGTCGGACTTGGTGGGGCGGTAGGGCTCACGCTTCCGGCGACATCAGAATCCCCCGCGGCCGCTTGGGGAGTATTCCTGGCGGTAACGGCGGCGGTCCTTTATGGTCTGGGACTCACGCTTACCGTCCCCTTGCAGCAACGTTACGGCGGTCCGGCGGTCATGCTGCGGGTACTGGGAGTCTCCGCATTAGCCACCGCCCCCTTCGGGATAGCCGGGCTATGGGGCTCCGCTTGGGAAACAGGACCGGTTGCGGCGATTACCGTGTTAGGAATCCTCAATACCGGCGTCGGATTTGTCGTCATGGTGGCTTTCGCAGGACGAGTCGGTCCGACCAGGGCGGGCGTGGCCATCTACTGCATACCGATCGTCGCCATACTCCTCGGTATCGTCTTCCGATCAGAGGTGGTGCTCCCAATCCAATGGATCGGGACCGGGTTGGTGCTCCTCGGGGCGTTCATGGTCAGCCGACGGGAAGGACGCCTTGGATCTCCGGAACCGCTTGAACCGCGTATCCGCTCGGAGTAGTGGAGGTCTTGGCGGCTCTTGACACCGGTTTCAATACGAGTATCCGGCGGGGCCGAGAGCCGTCTACAGGGATTCCGGAGAGAGGGTGCTCGACGAAGGCACCGTTGGGGACGTCGAAAACCTGGCGATGGTGCTGATCTTTCGAGAACGCGAAAACCTAACTATGGATTGCCTTCCCCCCGAGAACGCGAAAACCTAACGACGGCGCTATCCCTTCCGGGCCCTCCCCCGCCACCACCTTCCAAGATCCTCGAACGCGTTCCGCTATCCCCTGGTCAGGGGTTGAAACGACAATATGATCCCGCTCCGGTCCGGTCGGTACCGTAATCCGAATCGGCGGTGCTTGCAGCTACCGAACAGTATGCAACACACCTAGGACACAAAGAACCTCTCGTCTTAACTTTCATTTCGCATACTCTCGCCACACCCCGCCCACAAGCCCACTCACCATAGACGAACCATCGACAAACCATCACCGACCTCGGCGTCATTAGCCCCAATTTTTATGCATGGGTTTGAATGGGTAACCGAGAGAGATGATATGAACTACATGATCTGGGAAGATAGCTGCGTAGTGGCCTCGCCCTGGCCGTAGGGCGCCCCTCACCGAAAGGTGAAAGCCGGGACGCCCCCACGATGATGGGCTTGACGTGGCCTTTTTGAGTTCGGTGTATCCAGGGCATGAATAATCAGGGCTAGTCTCATCTTGCCTGATGCCATCCCGACCGACCCGCGACCGCACGAAGAAACCGCCTCTGTTCAACGCCCGCGGCTCCAAACCCGGACGCTTCGGTCCCCTCGAATGGGCTCTCCTCGGCGGCGTGGCGTTGATCTGGGGTTCGGCCTTTCTCCTCACCGAGATCGCTCTGGATGCTATGGACCCATCAACCATCACCTGGGCGAGAATCACGCTCGGATTCGCAGTACTGACCACATTGCCGCAGGCCCGCAAACCGATAGACCGGAGAGACTATCCCCTGGTGGCGCTACTCGGACTTACCTGGATCGGGGCGCCGTTCCTGTTGTTCGCCAGCGCGCAGCAACACATCGACTCGGCGTTGGCCGGGATGCTGAACGGCATGGTTCCCATATTCGGTGCATCGATCGCGATGTTGCTGACTCGTACTCTCCCCCGCCTCCCTCATGCAGTCGGAATCACGCTCGGACTGATCGGCGCCGTCAGCATCAGCCTTCCCGCCGCTCGGGGAGCCGCAGCCGGAGCATGGGGAATAGGCCTGATCGTCGTAGCGAACATTCTCTACGGCTTATCCCATAATCTGGTGATACCTCTCCAGCAACGCTACGGGGCGCCGGCTGTGATGATGCGGGCGATCGGGTTTGCCGCCGCTGTCACAGCTCCGTTCGGTCTGGCCGGACTAACCGCCTCAAGGCGGAGCATCGCGTCCATCACGGCGGTGATCCTGCTGGGAATCATCCACACCGGTCTTGCCTACGTGATCATGGCCGCGCTGGTCGGCCGGGTGGGAGCGACACGAGGCGGGGTGGCTATCTACCTTATTCCGGTGGTCGCCGTGGCGCTCGGGGTCCTGTTCCGGTCCGAGGTCGTGTTCCCCATCCAACTGGCGGGAACCGCAGTAGTTGTATTCGGTGCGTGGCTTACCAGCCGCCGGGAGGCTTGACCGTTTCATACACCCGTTCATACACCGAGAAAGCGACCCGGCGCCTCTCCCACTCCACCACATAACCCCGGACTCGCTCATCCGGCTACTCTCGTCATCCTGATGTCCAACACTCGGCGCCCACCTGGTAGCCGGACCGTGTTTTCCACCGCTCCAGGAACGCAACCCGGTCCGTTCGGGTTGATCGAATGGGCATTGTTCGTAGGGGTGGCGCTGATCTGGGGATCGTCCTACCTACTGATAGACATCAGCTTGGACGCTCTGTCACCGTTTGCCGTTACCTGGCTGCGGGTGGTGTTCGGACTAGGGATTCTGGCCACCTTTCCGGTTGCTCGCCGTCCGGTAGGTCGGGCCGACCGGCGACGGTTGGTGTTGCTGGCGATGACCTGGAATGCAATCCCGTTCCTTCTCTTTCCGATCGCCCAGCAACGGATCGACTCGGCGCTGGCCGGCATGCTGAACGCGCCCATACCGATCTACAGTGCGCTGATCGCAGTCGTCCTGCTGCGTAGGCTCCCACGTTCACATCAGACGGCGGGAATCGTGCTCGGATTGGTGGGCGCTATCGGGATCGGACTACCGGCGGTTCGGGATTCGACCGCAGGCGCCCTCGGAGTGCTTCTGGTAGTCGTCGCGACCCTGCTGTACGGTCTATCGATCAACCTGGCGGTTCCGCTTCAGCAGCGCTACGGCGCCCCGGCGGTGATCATGCGATCTCTGGCGGTCACCGCCGTCCTTACCTTGCCGGTCGGGATGATCGGTCTAGCCGAATCGGAGTGGAGCGCCACATCGGTGCTGGCGATCATTGTGTTAGGGACCGTGAACACCGGAGTCGCATTCGTCACGATGGCGTCATTGGTCGGGAGGGTGGGGCCGACCAGAGGGAGCGTCGCCTTGTACTGCCTTCCGTTCGTCGCCATGGTGCTCGGGATTGTGTTCCGTAACGAGACCATCCACCTCATTCAGGTCGGCGGCGCCTGCTTGGTCCTTCTGGGCGCCTGGTTGTCAAGTAGGCGTGAGTCATGAACCACCGCTAAGGGCCAACATGATCACCCCCAGCACTGTCAGGGCAGCCCCTGCCGTGATCCTCCAGGTCACTTTTTCGATGTCCCGAAGGAACAGGAAGGACAGCGCTACCACTATCAAAGGCTGGGCCATGATTATGGGACCCACCACCGAGATTTCACCGGTGTCGAGCGCGTTGAATACCGAGAGAACACCGATTCCGGCCAGTAACCCGGCCGGCAGAAACCATTGCCAACCGTGAGCGAGGATCACCTGCTTCCGGATGGGCGGGATCGTCAAGGCCAGCAGTCCCCACACGAGCGTCATGGCGCCCGCCCCCACCGCCGCGCCGAATGCCGGGTATGGCGACTCGGAAAGGCCGAGTTTGCGGATCAGGTCGGATCCGGCAAAGGCAAGGCCCCCCAATACCGGTAGCAGATAGGCCCACCTCCAACGACGCGAGCGTCCCTCCGCGCCGGCGGAGAACCCCACCGATGGCTTACCACCTACCAGCGCCCAGATTCCGGCGGCTATAGAAGCGGCGCCGACCATTCTCCAGAGGGTGACCGCCTCCGAGAACAGGATCACGCCGCCCAGCAGGGCGAACACCGGATATGTGGCTGTCTGGATAGGGGTGGCGGTGGAAGGTCCTATACGGCCGACCGCGGCGATGAAAGAGGTGCGACCCACCCCCTCCCCGAGGATTCCCGCCGCCACGAAAATGCCCACCACTCCGATAGACGCCTGCGTCGGCATATTCAAGAGCATGAAGGAGCCGGTAACACAGGCGCCGACCGGAAGGGACACCAGCAAGGCGGTGACGAGGCTGTTATTGCGAAGCCCGCGCGTCGCACAGATGGCGACACCCGCAAAACTACCGGCGGCGGCCAGAGCGAAGAGCACCGACATCCGAAACTACCTAACCGGGTCCCGATGCGGAGAACCGACCGCAATCAGAAATATGGCATCGGTGGGTGAACGCTGGTCGGAATAACCCGGAACATCTGGAGGAGGCTAACAGCCCCATCGACTCGATCCACAGAACGCACCGAACGGAGCCGTAGCTACTCCATCTATAGCCCCAATTTCTTATGCAAGGGGTTTGGATGGGTAAACCGAAAGAGAGGCAATGAACCCCTGACCTGGGAGGTAGCTTAGTGGCCTCGCCTAGCCGGGGTACGCCCATTACCCTGAAGACGAAACGCCGGGACATCCCACGAAAGTGGGCCTGACGTGGCCTTTTGAGTTCGGTGTGTCCGGGGCATGAATAATCAGGGCTAGGTATCTCCCCGGCCGACGAGTCTATCGGAATCAGAGGTAGCGGGTCACTACTCGGCTGATCCGGTCGGCTAATCGACGCGCCTGTTCTTCGCCGGCTCGCATTCCCAGGCCGAGCGGGGCCAGATTAGGATCGACCACCCCTATACCGATGCTCATCGAGCGCTCCAATAGGTCATCGGTTCGCGGAAGCATACCCCTCCGGTACTCAGGACTCCGGGGATCCGTCTCAGAACAGTCGAAAGGACAACCCCACCTGGTCACGGCGCGGGCGGCAAGGAGATGCTCCATGTGGTTATACACATGCCACCCTGACTCCGATAAGGTAATGGAACCGAGTTCGGCCGCCACCGCGCTCGCCGTCTCGGCGCTCGGGAACACGATCACCAGATGGGTTGCGAGGTCACCCGCAGGATCAGGTCGTTGCGCGAAATCGACATCCTCCAGACCGGATAGCCCTTCCAGCACTATGTCACGGTTGTTCCGCAGATGGGAGCGAATGCGATCCAACTTGGCGATCTGCGCCAGAAGCACCGCTCCCTGCAACTCGATCATCCGGAAGTTCAGACCCAGTACCGGCCTCTTCCCGATCTCGACACCGAGCCGATGTGGACTATGACCCTGATCATGGATGGCGAAGCAACGCCGGTACAACTCCTCATCGTCGGTTACCAGCATGCCGCCGTCACCGCATGTGATGGTCTTGTACATGTTGAAGCTGAATATCCCGGCCTTGCCGTAACTTCCCACCCATTTCCGGCGATAGGTAGCTCCGAACGCCTGCGCCGCATCCTCGATGAGCGCCAGCCCGTTGCGATCGGCCAATTGACGGAGTTCGTCCAAACGAGCCGGATTGCCGAGCATATGAACCGCGATGACGGCGCGGGTTCGGGAACCGATTCTCGATGCGACGTCATCGGGGTCGAGGTTGAAACTTCGGTCGATCTCGGCAGGAACCGGTCGGGCCCGGGCATACACCACCGCCGACATCGTGGCCACGAACGTGAAACCGGGGACGATCACCTCGTCTCCCGGCCCGATGCCAAGCCCGGTGAGCGCCAGGTAAAGCGCGCTGGTACCGGAATTGACAGCCAAGGCGTGCCTGACTCCGGCTCTCCGCACGACCTCTCGTTCGAAAGTCCTGACTTTCGCCGGAAAGCCCTCGTCCGGTCCGTAGCGGGCCAGATGCCCGCTCCCCAAGACCTCCATGACCTGGACCATCTCCTCCTCACCTAGGAGGTCCAATCCCGGCCCGGCCATCCCCTACTCCCTAACAGTCAGGTGCTTCAGCCTTCCAAGAGGTCACCGAGTTGTCCGATCAGTCGGCCCGCCTCATCGATGCTCTCCTGGTAGGCGCCCAGATCCCCTGAACGCAGCGCCGCTCCGGCCTCGTCGAACAGGTCCTCGATCCGGTCCACCAGAGTTGCGAGATCCTGGCCGACCACGATCTCCTCCTGGTCGGAAGCGCTCCCGGCGCCCGGACGAGACTCTCCGGAAGCTGTCACGCGGGAAGCCGAGCGCCCGAAGATCTCCTCTAGGGCCCCGTCGAGAGTCTCCCTCATGATGGGCGGCGTCTCCTCACCGAACACCACCACCACTCTCTTGAACTCGGGTAGAAGCACCTGCTCGCCGCGGAGGTAGATGGGTTGGATGAACAGGAGGGATTCCTCAACCGGAACCACGAGCATGTTCCCGCGAATTATCTCCGAACCCTGCTGGCCCAAGAGGGTGAACTGTTGGGATATGACCGGGTCTTGATCTATGCGGGTGCTGACCTGCTCGAGTCCGTTGATCAACTCACCCCTAGGTAGGCGATAATCCACTATCTTGCCGTACTCCTCCGGGTCGCTCTTGGCCACCATGAAGGCCGTCATGTTCTTACGACTGGCCGGATTGAAGCTTTGCAGGATCAGGTAGGAAAGGCTCTCCTCGCCCGGTAGCTTCATCAACAGGTAGTAGGGCAGGCTCAGCTTCGTTTCCTGCCTTACCTGCCGTAGTTGGTCGATCGTATCACCCCGGATCAGAGGACGGTCGGAAGTTGAAGGATCCAAGGGAATCTCCCACTTGTCCTCGTCCTGGAAGAAGTCTTGAGCGTCTATCTGGTGGTAGGTGGCGTAGATATCCGACTGAAGACGGAACATATCCTCCGGGTATCGGATGTGGTTTCTCAACTCCTCGCTCATCTCCGAACCGTCGGTGAACACAGCCGGGAACACCTTCTGGTAGGCGCGGGTGAGCGGATCGGCATCCTCGAGGACGAACAGTTCCATGCTTCCGTCCTCGGCATCTACCACAGCCTTCACCGAGTTCCGGATGTAGTTGAGGCCGCGAGGCAATGGTGAACGGATCGATAGTCGGGAATCGATGGCAGGCTGCGAGTATGGATAGCGGTCGCTGGTCGAATACAGATCAACGATCCATACAAGCCGCTGATCTATCAAGGTCAGGTAGGGATCCTCATCGGCGTACATGAACGGCGCTACCTGCTGGAGTCGATCGACCACATTACGAAGCATGAGGACCTTTGATTCAGAGTTGAGCAGGCCCGAGATGAGGATGTTCAGATCGCCGTAGCGAAGCGCCATCGCCGCCCTTACGGCGGGATTCGACAGTTGGACTCCGCCCGCCCCCTCATAGGTGTTCCGCAACACGCTGTCACCTTCGCCGGAAGGAAAGTCAACCTCCTGCTGTTCGGTTCTCACGATCACGTAGTTGCCGGAATCGGCGGACTCACCGAAGTAGATACGCGGCTGGGTCGTCTCCAGTTCCGGGACTTCGGAGTTCGGGGGCACGTCCCTCACCAGAAAGGCCGGCTCGCCGGTGGTCGGGTTCACATCGTTGGCGCGTGAGATCACCTGCCCGAAACCGTGGGTGTAGACAAGCTTTTCGTTGACCCATCCCTCGGCGGGCAGATCGTCGGAGTCAAGCTCGCGCGCCGCGACCATCACCTGGGTCATCTCTCCTTCGATCACGTAACGGTCCGTGTCCACGTTGGAGATCTGGTAGTAGGGCCGGATGGCCTGCAACTGGGAGTATGCCGGGACGAGCACTCCCGGATCCCAGAGCCGGACATTGCTGATGGTCGCCTGATTTGCTCCTATATCCTGCCCGGTCAGGTCGGGAGTGGCTGCAAAGTCACGGATCTCGACCTTGCCTTCCCCCAACCCGTATGCCTCCAGGGTGAACTCAATGTGGTTATCGATGTAGGGGCGCTCCCTGTTGAACTGATCCGGCTGGACCCGGAAACGTTCGATCGCGGCCGGAATGACCCCCGCCACGATTACCGAGACAACCAGCCACAAACCCGTCGCCACTACCGGCAGGGTCCATCCCCCCCGGCGAATATTCCAGAGCAGTAGTCCGGCCGCGAAAACAGAGATAGCGCTCAGCAAGGTAAGGGCGGGCCGATGGGCCACCACATCCGTATAGGAGGCGCCGAAGATGGCGCCGCGAGTCGAATAGAGGAGGTCATAACTGTCGAGGCGGTAAGCGACGGCCTTGAGCAAGGCCAACACCGCCAGAAGAACGGAAAGATGTGACTTGACCCCGGAGGTAATCTCCGGAAGACGATTCTCACTCCAGCGTATTCCCCCGAAGAGATAGTGGACTCCGATCGACACCAGGATCGTGATGATGAGAAGCTGGAAGAGAAACCCGAGTACGTCACGGTAGAGGGGCAGCCTGAACATATAGAAAGCCACGTCACGACCGTATATGGGATCCTCGACGCCGAAACCCACCTCGTTGAGATACAGGAGCACGTTGCTCCACCAACCGGAGGCCCCCAGCCCGACAAACAGACCCATCAAGACGGCAATGCCGAGTTGGAACCACCGTCGCCGAGAGGTCAACCAGTCCTGGAAACGCTCGGCCATCTCGTCGGCCGGCCCGGCGAGCACGAGGTTCCCCGCCGAAATCCGACTGACGACCACCAGGTTGACCCATACGACCACGGCGGCCACCACCACCCCCGCAGCCCCGAGAATGACCTGGGTGGACAGGACGGTCGCCCAAACACTGGTAGCGCTAACCGATGAAAACCATAGATAGTCGGTCCAAGCCGTAGCGAGGCCCCTTAGCGTCAGCAACAACGCCAACCCCACCCCGATCACCAGCGCGACCACTGGGCGCTTCCTGCGTCGTCTTCGACCGAAGGATCCCGGTTCCCTGCTTATCATGTTGCAACACCCTCTCTCGGGCAGACCGATTCGAGATCGCCGAGGCTAGACGACCTGTTTCCGACAAGGGTAGCCAACATCTCCGGGCAACTCCCGCAAACGAAAACCCATGTTGAGCCGACCATCACTTGTGTACCTCGCGCCGGACCGTCGCGGATCAACCATCCCAAGCGCCCGACACCTGAGAATGACACCTGAGAATGACACCTGAGAATGACACCTGAGAAAAAACGGAGGAGCATGTCGGTCTAGACCGATGCCACCACCGGTGCGCCGGCTACCACCGTACAGCGACACCCTTCGTGAACCGGTAACGCAGGAAGGTCATCGGGGGCCATAATCCCTACATCGAGGTTGGCGCAGTCATCGCAGCAGTCTTCCACGATCACCACCAACTCTTCCAACCCCGACCCCCGGAAGCCTTCCTCCAAGCCCCGGTGGTAAGCGCGTAGGGCCAGAAAACGCAACCGACGATCCACCACTTCCGTTCTCCAACGCCGGAACTCCCTCGATAGGGCGTCGGCGACATTCAGGCCGGCGGCGTCGGCTTCCCGAGAGGAGCGGTGCACCCTTACGATGTCATCGAAGAGGTCGTCGACAAACGATCGGGACTCACCCCGATTCGGCGCCCATCGAGGTGGGGATAACCGGATACCTGTAAACCTTTGAACGGCGGAAAACCCGCAATCCAACGCTTCCTTTTCCATAACGGAGAGCGTGTGGACAATGTATGGACCGAAATCGGCGCGCCGCGGCGCCCAACCCACCGGATCTCTCTCCCGCATCTTTATCTGCTCTCTCTGCATATCGGTCAGCTGTCTCTTGACTCCTCGGACAGCCCGATTCACAACAGGCAGGAGTTGGAGGTCCTGGAACGCTACCTGAGAAGCGAGACCGGCGGACCCGGCTTCCCTGGTAGCTGTCTCGGTGTGCTCTCTCATCCGCAGTTCGTTGAACAAAGAGGTCAACTCGTCGGCGAAGGACCGACCGTTGGATGTCTCCGCCCCCACAGTCCCGATCCCGTTCGAATCCGGGGGAGCGGTCTGTTTGATCGTGTCGGATGGGTTGGCGCCGATCAGGGAAGACACCGGGTCCTCGCTCCCATCCCGGTCGGCCGCTCCCGGGCCCCGACCTCGGGCGACGACCTCACCCCGATACCTCTTGCCGGGATTGCCGCCGGACTCCGGCGAAATGGCGACCAACTGCACGTTCTTCGTGCCGTCAGCCCAGGCGGGTGACGGCTCCGTCGGGACACGTTCAGACGAAGGCTTACTCCCCTTCCGCACCTCCGGAAGGCGTCTACCTCTCCCCTCCGGTGGGTTCGTCGGTGAGGACTCGGGATACACTATCCGCACTGCCATCAGCTCGGTTGGAGCGGCGCCATCGCCCGATGCGTCCTGCAAAGTGGTGGTTTCATCGATCGCCGCGTTCGATTTGATGCCCGACTCGACGGCGCCGTTTCCGTTCGCGGGCTCCCCGTTTGTCATACCGTCCGGCTGGGAAAGATCAAGGATCGTGGCAGCCTCCTCTTCAGCCATCCGGATTATCTCTTTCGCCCTCACCTGAGCCGATCCCAACATCTGGTCGGACTCGGCGGCCGCAGCCTGCCGAACCCTATCGCTGTCCCGGCGTGCGGCCGCCAACTGACGGTGTGCTTTGCGTTCAGCCTCACCGATGATGTCAAGGGCGTCTCGCTCGACCGCCTCGCGAAGACGCGCACCCTCGGACTGGGCCGATTCCAACAATTCTGTTGAGGCGTCCCAAGCGGACTTCCGCACCGAATAGGCATCTGATTCAGCCTTATCCCTGATGCGTTTCGCTTCCCGTACGGCGTCCTCGTTTCCGTTCGAGACGTCACGTTCAGCCTGCTCTCGAATTCTCCTGGCGGAAACCCGCGCCGCCTCCAACACCTCGGTAATCTCATGAACAGCCACATCGATCGCCTTAGCCACCTCGCGATCCGCCTTCTCGGTGACATCCGAGGGATTGATCGGCGCCTGAATCCCCGCCAGGCGCTCGCTCAACTGCTTTAGATAGGTTCGTACTTCATGGGGGTCGTATCCGAAGAAACTCCTGCTGAAGTCCGGCGCTTGGTCCGCAACCGAAATGGTCTTTTCGCTCATGTGTGGATAACTCTACCGTACTTGTGCCCACCACGGATAAAAGAGAACCAAGTTTGTTGGATACCTGACAGGTGTCCTGGATCTTTGTTTGTTTCTTCTTGGAGAGCCGGCGCCTACGGGGATCGGTTTTCTATCCCTGCCATGTTGTATACAGGTAGGATAATTATAAAGCGCATAGATAAGCGTAAAGCGGCCGAGCGGCCCGTCAGGGTACCGGACGGGCCGGGCCGGGCCGGCAACATGTTGAACGTCTGAGACCCCCTGGTTCGGGGTATGGCGGAACGCGTTTCGACGCCGGGGAGGCGGCGGTCGGGGGTGGGACCCCATTGGGGAAAACAACCGGACCGGAGGGTTGTTTTTCGCTGTCTCAGGCCTCGAACAGTAGGGTGGGCGCCGACCAAACCGGCCGTCGGCCAATCCGGACTCGCACACCGGCCCGGAGAACTATTGACCGAACACACCGGCTATTCGGGTCGATTCAACGGGACGCTATGTCCTCCAGGGTGTCAACCGCCTCGTCTATGGTGGAAACGGCGTAGAGTTCGACATCCTCTCTCTTGACGGTTACAGCATCCGCGTAGTTCGCCTGAGGGACCAGAATGAACCGGGCGCCGGCGTTCTGGGCCGCGACTACCTTCTGCCGTACTCCCCCGATCGGCCCTACCTGCCCGTCGAAGGAGATAGTGCCCGTTCCGGCGATTACCTGTCCCCCGGTCAAATCCTGCTCGGTCAGCAAGTCGATCAGGGTAAGTGCATACATCACCCCGGCGGAAGGCCCTCCCGTTCCGTGGGTATTGATCTCTATCTCGAAGGGGAGGTCGAGAGACTCGTTGAAGGTCTCCGGTACGAACCCCACCATCGGTCGGAGCGGATCTTGGGTGTGGGCGCCCAACGTAACGTCCACCGTCACCGTACTCTCATCCCGAAGGACGGTCAGGGAGATAGTGTCACCTACTTCCTTGGCGAGGATGGCTTCGATTCCACCCTCCCTTTCGGATACCGGTTCGGCGCCGACCTTCACAATCACATCACCCGCCTCTAGAAGGCCGTCGGCGGGGCTTCCCTCGGCGACCGACCTGACGAAGACACCTTCACCGGATCGTTCGACCGGAAAGTCGAGATAGCGTAGAGCAACCTCGATGGCCGCTAGTTTGGAGTTATCCATGAGCCGGAGGTTTGTTTGACGGTGCTCTTCGGGAGTAACCCCGTCGGGCCGGATGGCTTGACGCGATACAACATCGATACGAGGATCGAGCCAACCCTGTACCAGTTCAAACGCATTCACCTCCTTCAAGGTAACGGTAAGCATGTAGAGGTCACCGTGTAGCTTGAAGAGGGGTGGCCCTCCTTCTTCGACCTCGACCAGGTCCGAGACCTCCTCGACCGGTCCGGGCCACAAAGCGTAGAACGGTAGGGTGACGAACCACGCCCCGACCGCGACGGTAGCCGTAATGATCAGGGCGGGAACAACCAGGTAGGGCCAGCGCGGCCGATGGAACCTGGTCCTCGAAGAGGGGATTTCGCCGTAGCGGCGGTCCGCTGAAGGTTCGATCGAGTTATCCATTAGTCCCAGCATCTTCGGGGGATCGGGTTTCCCGGGTAGATTAGCCCCGATTGTTCATGCAGGGGTTTGGATGGGTAGCCGAGCGAGATGCAAGGAACTCTCTGACCTGGGAGGATAGCTGCGTGGCGGCCTCGCCTAGCCGGGGTGTGACACTTCACCCGAAGGTGAACGCCGGGACGCGTCGCGATGCTGCGCTTGACGTGGCCTTTTCGGGTTCGGTGTGTCTGGGGCATGAAGAATCAGGACTAGATGGTATGTGAGCGCCCCCGATTTTTCGGCGTGCGTAACGGCCGGTTCCTGTTCGCATCGGCGAATACGCAGGGGCTCACCCAACCACCTCACCCGGCCACACGGGTGTGACCGACCCGGATGGCGATGTCCTCATGATCGAATATAGGCCGAGAGTCTTCGAGTAAAATCAACCATGGTTAACGAAGCGTCTTGAAAGTCGCGGTCGGTAGGACCGGGCATGAACAGTCAGCCAGAACCGATACGAACCCCGGAATGGTAAACAGCCGGAATGGTAAACAGTAATCCCACCCCACCAACAACCCGGATATGATTAGCTTCAACGACGGTTCAAGCCTCCCATGGAGGAAACCGAACGTAGGACCTGATGGTAGGTACCAACCATTGGCTAGGGTACGCGACCAACGCTACACATGGAGGACCGAATGACCTATGCGCCACCGGTACTGGCAAGCCGGATTATTCCAATCAGCCGCGTCGATCAGCGGGCGGCCACCGCCGTCTTGGTTGTGGGATTCGCCTTGCTCACCGCCGCCTGCGCCCAGATTTCCATCCCTCTGGGGTTCACCCCGGTTCCGATAACCGGCCAGACATTCGCCGTATTGTTGACAGGCGCGGTCCTCGGCGCGCGAGCCGGGGCAGCCAGTCAATTCCTTTACGTAGCTCTCGGGGCGGTCGGCCTTCCCTTCTACGCGGGAGGTGCGGGAGGCTGGGAGTCGGCTACCGGAGGGACAGCGGGGTACCTGGTGGGATTCATCGTTGCCGCCTATGTGATCGGTTATCTGGCCGAACACCGCCAGGACCGTCGCTTCGCTACCTCGGTGGGCGCCTTCCTGACCGGAAACCTGATCATCTATGTGCTGGGCGTGGCTTGGCTCATGTACACCTTCTCGTGGGGCCTCGCGGAAGGTGTAGAGAAGGGCATGGCGCCGTTCATCATCGGCGACACCCTCAAGATACTGCTGGCCGGCGCCTTCATGCCGGCTGCCTGGAAGCTGGCAGGGGAAGCGAAGCGGTAGTCACCCTGACCCTGCCTCCACAAACCCCCGCCCGCCTCCGGGCGGGGGCGGCGACAACAAGTGGGCGATTCAGGATGTCACCGCGGGCGAGAACGTTCCGGCTGACGACGTTTCCGGTGGTGCGTTCGGCGCGGGAACCGAGACGCGTCCTTACGAGCCGGGAGACCACTCCTCCCCTCCCGGCCAGCACTCCTTTTTCCAGATCGGCGCCCGAACCTTGAGTTGGTCGATAAGGTACCGGGCCGCCGAGAAGGCTTCAGCTCGGTGCGCGCAGGCAACCGCCACCGCAACCGACGGCTCGCCCAGTTCCACCGTCCCGATTCGATGCTCCACCGCCAACCGGTCAACAGCCCATCTTGCGACGGCTTCGTCGACTATCCGGTCGATCTTGGCGACGACATGTTCCTCATACGCCTCGTAGTCGATATGGGTTATCCCCTCCTTGCCGGGAGAGTGGTCACGAACCACTCCCAGGAAGAGCACGATCGCCCCGCTGGTCGGACCTGACACCTCCTGCAGGAGATAGCCTGAGTCGATCGGTTTGGGCGACACCCGAACCCGCCGGGCCTTGGGTGTGGATATATTCGGAATCTCCATAGACTGACAGTCTATGGGCGAAACAGATCAAACTCCATCCACATTACCCGACGATCCGCCTGATGATTCACCGGAGGATTCGATCACCACAGGCGAGACTTCCGAAACACCCCAAAACCCCGATCCACCCGAAGGCGCGTCCCCTCACCCGACCGAAGCACACCAAACACCTCTGGAGTCCCCCGACCCTGATCCACCCGGAAACACATCCCGACACCCGTTCGAGGCAAGGCGCGGTGTCTATATTTTGCTCGCACTCGGGTCAGCGATACTGGCCTCCCTCCTGACGGTTACGACTCTCTGGCTGTCAGGCGCTCTTGATCGGGAAGAAGTTCTGATTACCGAGTATGTCGAGATACCTGGGCAGGAACCGCCCGCCTCGACGTCGCCCCTCGGTGATGGAAATCCCTCCGAGCGCCCGACGCCCGGGAACGAACCGCCTCCCGAAGCGGCGACTACTACATTGCCGGTGTTCAGGACTACCGATCTGGTGGCCGAGGTGGCCGAACTGACCATTCCCTCGATCGTTACCGTTCAGAGCCTCGACAGTAACCAGGGCCGGGATGGATCCGGATCCGGGGTAGTTATTCGTACGAACGGATTCATTGTCACCAACCAACATGTAATCGAAGGCGCACACCAAATACGGGTGATCATGTCCGACGGACTCTCCTATCCGGCCGAGTTGGTAGGGGCTGACCCTCTCATGGACATCGCGGTTCTCAAGCTAGAAGCGGACGACCTTCAACCCATCGAGTTCGGCTCTATGGAAGGACTCCGCACCGGGGCGCCCGCCATTGCGGTGGGTAACCCATTGGGCTTGGACGGGGGACCATCCGTCACCGCCGGCGTCATCTCGGCCTTCGATAGGAGCCTCGTAACCAACTACCTGACGGGGGAGACCCTGTTCGGTCTCCTCCAGACCGATGCGCCGATCACCCGCGGATCCAGTGGAGGCGCCCTTCTGGACATCGATGGTCGCCTGCTCGGGATCACGACTGCAATCGGTTTGAGCGACGTCGGCGCCGAGGGTTTAGGATTCGCCATCCCTGTCAACCTCCTTGAAGATATAGTTCGTGACCTTATGGCCGCCGGAGAGGTACAGCATGCCTTCCTGGGGATCCAGGGCAGTACCGAATTCGATGAACTGGACCAAGGCATCGCCTCACCCCTCGGGGTCGCTATCAATCTCTTGGAAGATTCGGCGATAGGCGAAGCCGGCGCCCGGAACGGAGACGTGATCATAGCCCTCGATGGCATACCGGTTAGATCCATGCCGCTGCTGGTAGCCCGACTCAGGGAATACCGGGCCGGTGATCAGGTTACGGTAACACTCCAACGGGAGGCCGAGCGGTTGGACATCCGGTTGACGCTGGACAGGTATCCATCCTGATGTCCGTCCCGGTCAAGATCGCCACGGAATAGGAAGACTCGATGCCGGACCGTAACCTGTTAGACGAACTGATGAAGCTGTTCAATCAGCCGGGTGCGATCAACTGGCCCCTGGCCTCTCAGATTGCCGAGCACCTTTCCGGACCGGCGACCCCGGTGGATCCGTGGGTGGCCGAGGAGTATATGGAGTTGACCCGGTTTGCCCTCCTCCGGCTCCCGCAGGTGACCGGCATCCCGTCCGAACCCACCGTCGATGTGGTCCCCGTGGATCGAATGGGCTGGACGAAGCGAAACCTGAGAGCCTTCGACTATCTGGTCGAGCCCTTGGCCGCCCGACTCAGCGTCGGGTCGGTCGGCTCGGGTCCTCTGGACTCCATCCTCAAGCCTCTCGGACCAGCGCTACTGGGTATGCAGGTCGGCGCGGCGGTAGGCGGTAGGAGCGAGCGGGTGTTGGGAAGATTCGACACCGGACTTCCCGCGATGGGCCTGGACGGAGTCTATGTCGCGCTGTCGAATCTCGAAGCCTTCTCCACCGACAACGACCTCGATTCCCGCCAGGTAAGAATGTGGTCGGCTCTACATGAAGTAGTGCATCGCACGCTGATCGAGCAGCCTTGGGTGCGTCCCCATCTCGTCGAACTCGGCAAGCAAATGGCGAACTCGATCGATTTCGATACCTCGGCTATGACGGACTGGTACGACGACCTCGCCGAACCCGCCAAGCTGCAGGAAAGGCTGATCGACGGGACCGGTCTCCCCGGGTTCATGGGTGGACCGATCAGCGACGAGAACCTCGAACCCCTGCAAGACCTGATCGCAACCTTGGAAGGATACGGCTCTTTCCTGGTGGAACGGGCATCGGAATCGCTGCTGCCGGATCTTGCTTCGATTCGACTCGCCATGGCCGCTCACAACCAGAAGGCGCCGGGTCATCTTTCGCTGGGGGGTCTGTACACGATAGAGAGCGCAGCCGGTCTTCGTACGGCGACCACAGCATTCTGTGCAGAGGTTCACACACGTTGGGGCGAGGCGGCTATGCGTAGGATCTGGCGGCAACCCGAGAACCTGCCACGCTCCACAGAGCTCCGGGACTCCACCGGTTGGGCCGCTCGGGTTCTGCTGGAAGACCCTTTCGCCTAAGCCACTCGACCAACCGAGATCGCATGAGGCCGACCACTGCTTCCGGAAGAGGAGGTTACGGGTTGAAAGGTCCGACTACCCGACCCCTTCCGTAGCCGGTCCTCTCAGGTACGGAGACCGATGATCAGGTTTCCGTACTGCTCGTCGTGGTTGTCTGCGCGGTAGCCGTGACCTGATTGTCGGCCGACCCTCCGTCATCTTCCGCTGTACGGCCTTCCTCAACGCCCTTGCGGAACTCCCGCGCCGAGCTACCCAATGACCGAGCCAACTCGGGGAGTTTCTTCGCCCCGAAGAGCAGGATCAGTACCACGAGGATAATGACAATTTCACCACCGCCGATTTTGGGGATCATTTCCTCTCCCTTCCGTACGAGCGAATCCTAACACCTATTCTCACCCGGATACCAAGTCCGGTATCCGGTTTGTCCGAAGCCGATCCGGTAGATCCGTTTCCAACCTACTTGAGCTCCCACATTTCCCAGGCCCTCACCGCCTCCAGGAGTTCCTCACTGGTCACACCGAACTCCGCCGCAACCAGTGGGATCAACAACTCGTCGGGTGGTACCGTATCAACCGTGTCGGCAAGGTCGGCCTTGTATTCCCTGTATTGCCGATACAGTCCTACTTGGGCGTCGGTGGGCAACAGGGTCCAGTCTTTTTCAACCGTCTGATCACTGACCTGATGCTGCGAATAATCGCCGGACACCGCTTCGTCCGCTCGGCTCCAATCACCGAAGGGGGCGTCCACCCACGCTCCTAGAGTGTCCACACCTTCCGGGAAATGCACGAAATAGATCAACAGGGCCTGATACTGATGGGCGAGCCGATACTCGAATGCCAAGCGTGTCCCTATCTGATGCAGGTCGCTCCTGGCGGCGCCTTCATCCACCTGTACCGTAAGCCAGGTACGAACGGCGCCCTTGGCGGGAACATCCTCCTGCGCTATCACCCTGTAACCGATATCAGGAGCAGGCGGAACCGTGTCGACGACGGACGCTTCTGTCGTGCTGGTGGTGGTCGCCGCGGTAGTCGTGGTCGCCGGCGCTTCAGTGGTGGTGGTAGTAGTAGTGGCCGCGCTGGTGGAGGTGGTGGTCGCCGGGGCGGCTGTGGTGGTCGTAGCAGCAGTCGTGACCGTGCTGGTGGTGGCGACGGAAGGCAACGACACGTCCGTTGCCACCCCGATGATCTCCACTATCCGACCGAACGCCGCATCATACCGGTCGTACGCAACCAGGAATCTGGTCAGAGCCGCCTGACGCTGCTCGCCTGTATCAGTCGAACGTAGACCGGCCAAGGCTTCGATAGCCTCATCGGTCATCTGGCCGACCGCAACCCACGCGGTCTGGTGCTCGACCGGCAATCCCCGAGCGGATGGAGGCTCGATCAACGCGATATCGTCACGTAACGAACGTGACCTACGCTCGATATCGACCATCGAAGCTTCGGTTTCCCGATAGGTCTTGACGCGGTTATCCCAATCGTTGTTGACGGCCCTCATATCCAACACGAGTTCACCTATCCGAACGGACAGATTCTGCATGTCCTGGAAGTAGGTCAGAACATCCGGGCCGGGAAACTGATCCGCCATGGTGGTAGGCGGGGTCTCTGTGGGAATCTCCTCCAGGATTACCACCTCGGTGGTCGTCGGGATGATCGAGTTAGTGGTAGCCGAACTGCTGGTAGTCTGCTCGGACTCGGCGCCGGGCTCATCCGCGTCGGGGTCGCCGGAGCAGGCGGAAACCAGTAACACCAAGGCCAATAGGCCTGCTAGACGAGCCGACACGGAAACACCTCTCCCAGATTCCACTAATATGTCAGTCTACCCGCCGAATCGTCTGATGGCACGTTCGGCCCCACTTGTCATACATAAAGGCGGCGGTAGGAATCTCGATGCCCTCAACCGGGACAAGGTCCTCCCCCGAAGGCCTAGCCCTGAGGATAAACAACTTCACCCACCATGCGAACGTAGCTCAACCGGATCAACGAGGCTCAATGATCCCGCACGGGCGGCACACCGGGGAACCTCACCAACCGCTCCGGTTGCTGGAAGAAATGTCAACCCCGACCGCTCACGATACAGCTCGCTCCAAGGCCTCGAGTGCTCGCTGCTTTCTGATCTTTCTGCGCTCGCGTTCTGACAGCCCACCCCAGATACCGAACTTTTCGCCGCTCGTCACCGCGTACTCAAGGCAGTCGAGCCGTACTTGACACTCCGAACAAATCTGCTTTGCGACTCTTGTGGATGCCCCTCGGTCGGGAAAGAACAGGTCTTCATTAGCGCCCAGGCAATTGGCATAGTCCTTCCAGCCAAGAGACCCGACCGCCAGCACATCAATCAACTCACTGTGCACGACCTCATTCTCCTCACACGTATGCAATTACATTACTGTGATTTTCCCGACCTTCAGGCCTCCTGTCAAATCGAACGCCCGGTTGAATCCCTGGGACAGCCCGGTCTCCCGGTCGGGCCGATCTTGTCCTGAATCCTTAGAGGATGCGCGGATAGGTGTGTTCCCGTGGATCGCTGTCAGCGTGTCGACACCGGATCGGGCTCGAAGTCCCTGGTCAGAACAAGTACCTCAATCCTCGGCGGTCGTGCGTTTGCCCAGGTCAGGAGCTATCCGCGCACGCTCTTAGCCCCGATTTTTCATGCAGGGGTTTGGATGGGTAACCGAGAGAGATGCAAGGAACTCTCTGACCGGGTGGACAGCTGCGTGGTGGCCTCGCCTGGCCGGGGTGCGCCCATCACCCAAAAAAAGATGAACGCCGGGACGACCCATGACGCTGCGCTTGACGTGGCCCCGCCAGGGGTATGGGAGGACGCGTCTCAACCAAAGGCGCCGCCGGTGGGGGGAGGGCCCGACAGGGAGGGGAGAGCACGTCGGGAGGGGGAGGAACGCGTCGGGAAGGGGTCTACACGGCGTTTTTCGCGACCTTCTCGTGACTCGGGACACTACTTAGTTAGCCGGAAGGTTACGGTTACCTACCCCTATGCAACATAGCTGGGATAAAATAGGTCCCGGCGCGCCACGACACCGGCCACCCGACAAAGAAACGACAACAGGACACCGGGAGCGTATCGAAAGGACGGGATTGCGACGCGAGCGCCTTACACGGTCTGGTCGGCGCCGGTCGGACCGACTGGACATTCTTGACTGCTCTTCTAGGATAAAGGCTGTGCGACCAATTGCTCCATCCAAGCGGATCCGGAACCACTCGCTGTCATGGATAACCGGCATCTACCGCTCCGATACGGGCAAGAAATACGTGATGGCGATAAGCGGAATCGTGCTGCTCGGATTCGTCGTCGGACACATGATCGGCAACCTGCATGTATTCGAAGGAGCCCACGGCGGGACCTTCCGGATCGATGAGTACGGAGAAGGTCTGCGCGAGATCGGCGCCCCGCTTCTGCCGCGTACCCTGGCGCTATGGATAGTCCGGATCATCCTCGCAACGGCCTTCGCTCTCCATATCCATGCAGCCTGGGCGCTCACGCGAAGTAACCAAGCGGCCCGCGACACCAAGTACCAGTCCCCCAGGCATTACCTGGCGGCCAACTATGCAAGCCGTACGATGCGTTGGAGCGGCGTGATCGTCCTCCTATTCATAGTCTGGCACCTGGCCGACCTCACAATCGGGGTACCCGCCGTGAATCCCGACTTCGAGAGGGGGATGGTGTACCATAATCTGGTCTCGAGCCTTGGCCGATGGCCGGTATGGGTCTTGTATGTGGTGGCGCAGGGAGCTCTCGCCTTTCACATCTGGCACGGGGCGTGGAGCCTCTTCCAAAGCCTCGGCATCAATAACCCGCGGTACAACCGTTTCCGGCGAACATTCGCCAACGCCTTCTCGACCGTGGTCGTGCTCGGGTTTCTTGCAGTCCCCTTCGGCGTGGCATTCGGCCTCGTCCGCTAAGGAGATCGGAAGTGCCGAGACTAGATCCCAGGGCGCCGACCGGGCCGATCCAGGAACAATGGGACAACCACAGATTCTCGATGAACCTGGTCAATCCGGCCAACAAACGCCGCTTCACGGTGATCGTCGTAGGTACCGGACTGGCGGGCGCCTCGGCGGCGGCCACCCTCGCCGAACTCGGCTACCGGGTCAAAGCCTTTACCTATCATGACTCGGCCCGCCGGGCCCACTCCATCGCCGCCCAAGGTGGAATCAACGCCTCGAAGAACTACCAGAACGACGGTGATTCCATCTATCGCCTCTTCTACGACACGGTAAAGGGCGGCGACTACCGCTCGAGGGAGTCGAACGTATACCGGCTGGCGCAACTCTCGGTGGAGATCATCGACCAATGCACCGCGCAGGGGGTTCCCTTCGCCCGTGAGTACGGCGGTTTGCTCGCCAACCGATCCTTCGGCGGCGCCCAGGTATCCCGTACCTTCTACGCCAGGGGACAGACCGGCCAGCAACTCCTTCTCGGCGCCTACCAGGCGATGATGCGTCAGGTGGATCTGAGAACCGTAGAGTTGTTCACCCAGACCGAGATGCTCGAGGTGGTACTAAAGGACGGACGAGCGGTCGGCATCGTCACACGCGACCTGCTCAGCGGTGAGGTGCGGTCGCATTCCGGCCACGCGGTTCTGCTTGCCACCGGCGGTTACAGCAACGTCTACTACCTGTCCACGAACGCCATGAAGTGCAACGTGACCGCCATCTGGCGAGCTCATCGACAGGGAGCGTTGTTCGCCAATCCGTGTTACACCCAGATCCACCCGACGTGCATACCCGCCTCCGACGAGACCCAGTCCAAGCTGACCCTCATGTCGGAATCGCTCCGCAACGATGGACGCATCTGGGTACCCGTCCGGCCGGGCGATACCCGCACACCGGACGATCTCCCCGAAGACGAACGGGACTACTACCTGGAGAGGAGGTATCCGGCCTTCGGCAACCTGGTACCGCGCGATGTGGCCTCCCGGGCCGCGAAACTGGAGGTGGACGGAGGCAAGGGTGTCGGTCCGCTCCGTAACGGGGTGTACCTCGACTTCGCGGAACCCATCGAGCGCCTCGGGGAGGATGTCGTACGCCAGAGGTACGGGAACCTCTTCGACATGTACCAGCGCATTACCGGCGAAAACCCCTACCGGGTACCTATGCGCATCTACCCTGCGGTCCACTACACAATGGGGGGCTTGTGGGTGGACTACAACCTGATGACCACCATCCCCGGCCTCTACGCCCTCGGCGAAGCCAACTTCTCGGATCACGGCGCCAATCGGTTGGGCGCATCCGCTCTTATGCAGGGCTTGGCGGACGGCTACTTCGTGGCCCCCTATACGATCGCCGATTACCTGGCGCCGATGCTGGGAGAGCCGGTGGTCCCGCCTACCGATCCTGTTTTCCGAGATGCCGAAACCTCTGTGCAGGCCGAAATGGAACGCTACCTGTCGCTCAAAGGAAGTCGCACCGTCGACTGGTTCCACCGTGAACTCGGGAAGATACTGTGGGAACACTGCGGAATGGAGCGTACGGCGCGAGGACTCGAGCGCGCCATAGGAGACATCTCCTCCCTCAAGGAGGAGTTCGCAACAGATCTTCGGGTGCTCGGCGACAGCAACACCCTTAACCAGTCTCTGGAGAAGGCCGGTAGGGTTCACGACTTCTTCGAGTTGGCCGTATTGATGTGTCAGGACGCCCTTGACCGGGAGGAATCCTGCGGCGCACACTTCAGGGCGGAACATCAGACGGAGGACGGTGAGGCAAGACGCGATGACAAGAACTTCTCCTACGTGGCCGCCTGGGACTGGAGCGCCGACGCCGACCCGACCATGCATAGGGAGGATCTCCGTTTCGAATACGTGTCACCCAGCCAACGTAGTTACAAGTAGGAGCGAAAGGTTATGCATCTCACGCTACGGGTATGGCGCCAGCAGGGTCCTGATGCGGAAGGATTGTTCGAAACCTATGAAGCCCCCGGCATCAGTGAGGACATGTCCTTTCTGGAAATGCTCGACGTTGTCAACGAACGAATGGAGATCGAGGGCCGCGAACCGATCGCTTTCGATCACGACTGCCGCGAAGGAATATGCGGATCGTGCGGAATGATGATCAACGGACGCGCCCACGGTCCCCAAGCCGGTACCGCCACCTGCCAGCTGCACATGCGGGAGTTCGCCGACGGCGATGTGATCGTTATCGAACCATGGAGAGCCACCGCATTCCCGATCATCCGCGATCTGGTGGTGGACCGATCCGCCTTCGATCGGATCATCGAAGCCGGGGGCTATATAGGCGTCCCTACCGGCGCTGCGCCGGAGGCCAACCTCATTCCGGTTCCGAAGGAAACCGCCGACGCGGCTATGGACGCGGCCGCCTGTATCGGATGCGCGGCCTGTGTAGCCGCCTGCCCGAACAGCGCCGCCCAACTCTTTACCGCGGCGAAGGTCTCTCACCTCAACCTACTCCCGCAGGGGCAACCGGAACGGTGGCGGCGGGTCGAGCGGATGGTGGAGACCATGGAAGAGTACTTCGGTTCCTGCACCAACCACGGGGAATGCACCGCGGCCTGCCCCAAGGACATCTCGCTGGACAACATCGCCCTGATGAACCGTGACTATCTGCTCTCCAAGTTCCGCAACCGCAAGCGCGGCGGCCAACACTAGTCATCGGGAATCGTTTGGATGGCTGATCAGTTCCTGAGTACCGAATGGGCGCAAGCCGCCACCGAAGCCTTGGCCCGACATTCCGAGTTCTCCTCGGCCATGATCGACACGGGGGTATCGATGCAGTTCGAAGTAGGTGACACCCCGCCCGGGGCCAACCCCGCCTACTATCTTCGAGTTGCTGACGGCCGGGCCGCCATCGAGATCGGTACGCTTGATGATCCTGACGTAACGGTTACCACCGACTACCTGACCGCCTCCTCGATCTCGCAAGGAAGTCTGAACCTTCAGTCCGCCTTCTTCAGCGGAAAACTGAAGGTATCGGGGAACCTTGCCAGACTCCTCCTGCATCAGAACGCCCTGGGTCATCTGGCGACGGCGGTTTCATCCCTCGAAGTCGACTACTGAACCGAAGTGTTACTCCACCCGACAAGTAGCGGGGCTAATCGTTCACAGCTTGCTTGAGACCTCTGGCAGGCCTGAAGGCCGGCGATTTGGCAGCAGGAATCGAGACGGGCTCGCCGGTACGTGGATTGCGGCCCATCCGCGCCTTCCTCTCCCTCACCTCGAACGTACCAAAGCCTCTGATCCGAACAGTAGCGCCATCGTGGAGAGCCGCGGCAATCGCCTTGAAGAGGGCGTCCGCGCCGGCTTCGGCAAGGGATCGGGACACACCGGTCTCGTATGCGACGATATCGGATAAGTCCCGCTTGTTCAACGACCCTGCTTGTTCAGTCCGTGCCATACCCGCCGCCACAATACCAGGTCATATGAACAACCTTGCGTCCGTGGCCTTACCCTGCGTACGATCACACCGGGCGCCAAGCCCCGGCAATGTCGGAAGGCCTTCATCCTTTCAGGTCGTTGGATCGGCGCGCCTCGGCCGTATGGTCCGCAACTCATCCACACAAGGGTAGGGTTCAGAGCCGGATCGGCTTCAGCACGATCCACATCCGGGTTCAACCCTCAACCGACTCCCATTTCGGCCATCTCTGTCACCTTTGCCCTTACCGCCTCGGCGGCATCGCGCAGATCCCGAAGTTCCGCTTCGGTAAGTGGCAGCTCGATGATCTCTTCGACCCCACCCGCCCCGAGGCGGACCGGTACTCCCAGGTAGACGTCCGAGACCCCGTACTCCCCGGTAAGCCACGCACACACAGGAGCTGTATAAGGCTCGCCCGTGAGGATCGCTCTGGCCATCACCGCCGCGGCGGAAGAAGGGGCGTAATAGGCGCTTCCTGACTTGAGGAGTCCTACTATCTCGGCGCCTCCCTCACGCGTGCGCTCCACCAACTTATCGATCTCGCTCCCGGAAAGGAGGTCACCGAGTGGAGTATCTCCGACGAAGCACTGTGAAGGCGCCGGCGCCATGGTTTCTCCGTGACTCCCCAAGGTCAGGGCTTTCACCGAGAGAACATCGACATCCAGTCGATCAGCGATAAAGTGCGCAAATCGAGAAGAGTCGAGGATTCCCGCCTGTCCCATCACCCTATGGCGAGGAAGACCGCTTACATCGGAGGCGAGAAGAGTCATCTGGTCGAGTGGATTGGTGACCACGATGATGGTCAGGTCCGCCGATCTCTCTATCAACTGCTCGGTCACCTGTTTGACAATCCGCGCATTGACGGCCAATAGGTCCATGCGCGACATACCGGGCTTCCTGGGCAATCCGGCGGTGATGATGGCTACGCTGCTGCCGGCGGTGGCGTCGTAGTCGTTAGCCCCGGTCACCCGGGTTCGGTAGCCTTCTATCGGCCGGGACTGGTTCATATCCAGCGCCAGACCCTGCGGCAGACCCTCGACTATGTCGACCATGACCACCTCGTCGGCCACATCCCATCCGGCAAGCCGCTGAACCACGGTGGATCCGTACTTTCCGGCGCCTACCACGGTCACCTTCTTCGATGCGCCACTATCCATTGCGCCTTCTCCCCTCCTCTCGTCGGGCCATACCCGGGTTCTACATGTAAGCTCTGAGGTGACTCGGCGCTCGCCGGGTACCGTGCAGAGCCGCATACTCCTCGATAATCTGCATTCGCGAGATCATCTCATCGGCAAGGACCGACGTCTTCACCTCGGTGGAATACTTCATCAGCCTGGCCAGATCGTAAGTTACTATCCGGTCCCCGATCACAGCCTCCAGGCTCGCCTCGATGAGATCGGCCACCTCCTTCCAACCCAGATGGCGGAACATGATCGCGCCGGACAGTATCAGCGAACCCGGATTGACCTTGTCCAGACCGGCGTACTTGGGGGCGGTGCCGTGGGTAGCCTCGAATATCGCATGACCGCTCGTGTAGTTGATGTTGCCCCCCGGCGCCAATCCGATCCCCCCGACTTGGGCGGCTAACGCGTCCGAGAGGTAATCCCCGTTGAGGTTGGTGGTGGCGATGACATCGTAGTTGGCCGGGCGGGTAAGGATTTGCTGCAGCATTGCGTCGGCTATCACATCCTGGATCAGGATCCTATCCCCCGGGTCGCCGTCGGATTCCGCCCAGGACACCGTCTCGTCAGGGTATTCCTCCGCCGCTACCTCGTAACCCCAGTTCCTGAAAGCCCCCTCGGTGAACTTCATGATGTTGCCCTTGTGAACGAGGGTTACCGACCGTCGTCCCTGGGCGATCGCGTATTCGATCGCAGCCCGAACCAACCGCTTGGATCCGGTGATGGAGATCGGCTTGATACCGATCCCTGAGTCGTCCCTTATGTCCCAGCCGTAACTATCCGCCAGGAACGTCCGCAGTTTGGCCGCGTCGAGCGTACCTTGCTGGACCTCTTTCCCCGCGTATACGTCTTCGGTGTTCTCACGAAAAATCACCATATCCACCAGGTGCGGGCTCCTGATCGGGGAAGGAATCCCTCGGAACCAACGCACCGGTCGGAGGCAGACGTACAGATCCAGGGTCTGGCGCAGAGTGACATTGAGCGACCGGATCCCTCCCCCTACCGGGGTCGTAAGCGGTCCCTTTATGCCGATCAGGTGTGTCCACAGGGTCTCGAGCGTTTCCGACGGCAGCCATTCGCCGGAGGCGTTGTAAGCCTTCTCTCCGGCAAGAACCTCGAGCCATTCGACCCTCCGCCGATCTTCGTACACCAGCGACACCGCAGCATCGAATACCCTTTTTGATGCGGCCCAGATATCAGGCCCGATCCCGTCACCTTCGATGAATGGGATGATGGGACGATCCGGAACCACCAGTCCCGACTCCCCCATGGTTATACGTTCCGCCATGTTCTCTCCTGTTCAGTACGCCACGCACCGAGCCTAGTTCTGGAGCGGCGATCTGTGGGTATCCGGCGCCGACAGCCCCCAATTCCTCCTACATTCTATTTGGCGCCGTATGGCGCCGGTGCATGGCCGACGGTGACGGGTTTTTCGACGTCGGAAAGAATCGGTCATGATATCGAAGAAGTCCGGGGACGGCGTAACCATCGAAGGTGAAAGTTGGCCGGCGGCGGCCTGTTCACCTTGATCGGGATACCGGCGCCGGGCGAGGGTGCAAAATCAAGACCGGTGTCCTGATCCGTCGGCTCGTTATTCCCGACACTTCCTGCTTCCGGCCGGCTTGGCTCGACTTGCCTAACCTCGTCATTCCCTACCGATGGGACCGCTACCCCTACCGATGGGACCGCTACTTTTAATAGAAGAGGGTTGTTTCTGTCCCCGATGTGTCGTATATTGGTAAGTAGCTACAAGCACCGCCGGTTCCGGTACGGTACCGACCGAACCGGTGCGGGATCAAACTGCTCTTCCTACCCCTGGTCAGGGGATTGGCGGAACGCGTTCAGAGCCTCGGTCAGGTGGTGGCGGGGGAGGGCCCGAAGGGAGCAGCCCGCAACGAAGCCGATAAGTTGGTTTTCGCGTACTCAGGAGCCAAGGTTCGGTGATGGTTCTCATTACCGAGAACCCGCCCGCCGCCGAAAACACGCGGCGTACCCTCTCGGCAATGCCGTGAACCCGGAAGCGTCGGGAAGCTAACCGGAGCTGTCGGCAAGGTCCAGCACCGGTAGTTCCATCCCGGCCTCCAGGGTGCTGGTCCAGGAAGTATCGCAAGCGGCGCCGCTATCGGTAGTAGCCGGACCGGTATCGGCCACGGCCTCCACACAGTTGCCTTCACACGGACAGCGCTGCACCTGCGATGCGTATTCGGGCATGAAGTGATGCTTCACCACATGGCGAGCATCCTCCTCGTCCATTCCCCATGATTCCCAATGGCGCCTGGTCTGTTGGAATATCTTCTCCGGATCACCCAGCTTCCATAACGTCTGGAACCGGTCGGGAATCCTGACACCCAGCGCTTCCGCCAGCAACGACTGATAGTGCAGAACCGGCAGACGGTCACTGCCGAACTTGCACCATTCCCTATGGCACATGTGGTGGTGGGTAAGGATGGCATCCGCCCCCACGGCATCCGCCTGGGCCTGTAAATCCGCCTGGACCTCCAAATACTGCTCGGGAGTTATGTCGTTCAGAACACTCGGCTCTCCGGGGCCCCTGGTCGCACACGGTTGGCCCAGCGCCGGACTCTCCACGATGCCCGCAAACTCTATCCCCGGAATCAGTTCCAGGGTTCTGATCACCGCAGACTTGGCCTCCTCCTTGGTGGGATGCACCTCGGCCCCCTCGGCGTGAAGCATTACCCGACGGGGAATCGACTTGCGCCAAGGAATGTCATCGCCCAGTTCGATAAGTCGGTCAACCAGGTAGTCCGTTATGTGAATCACCTCGAAGGGCGCCTCGCCCTGCTCCTCCGTTCGGACCCGGACGTGGTAGTTGAACTCGATCAAACAGGAACCGCAACACTGCACGTTGATCTCGGGCCGCCAGGAAGCGAACCGATCGATGGCGCGGGCAGCCAAGGTATCTCCGACCCGACCCTTGCCGAAACGCTGGAACGGTCTTCCGCAGCAGTATTTGTTGCCCGCGACCGCTACGAAATCGACGCCCAACGCTTCGAATAGCGCCACTTGGGTAAGCATGAGATGAGGGGTGTTCTGTACGCCGCAACTCAGGTTGAGGACCACATCCACCTGCTCGTCCGGCTTCGAATACCGCTCCAGCCAGGTCACCTCATCGCGGGAAATCTGAAGGCGTTCCGAGTTGGCGTGGTCGCGGTAGAACCGGGTAAAGCTGAACTCCTTGGCTTGAGAGAGATCGAAGTCCTCACCTGCGGCGTTCTTCGTCACCATCCGGTCGTCAATAGTCATCCTGAAGTCCTTCTCGCCTCGCTAAACCCTAAATTAGTGGCTCAGGCCCCCTCGCGGAGTACCGTTATCCATCTTTCAAGCCCGCGATACGCCGCAAGCCGTGTCGGATGGCCTCCCGCTCGGCAGGACCTCCCCCGGTTCCCATCTCCTCACGGAACCGTTCACGCACCAGAGCGAGACGCTTGTCGATCGGGAGAAGTGGGCAGTTCTGGCACAAGCGGCCTCGACGGTCATCCAGCAGATATGTGAGGCAACAGGACATCCGACGGTGGATGCCATGTGGGTAACGCGGGTGGGAAACCTCATCCCAGACCACCAGGCCACGCAGCGGATTGTCCCCCGGTACTCCGGGGATGGCCGGGCTTCGGAGTAGCGCCCTGGAGTCCTCCACATAGAACCGGCCCTCTCCCCCCAGGTACTCATCGGCGGAGTCCGAGATCATCCCCGACCATTCGGCGGCGTTGGTCCAGAGCAGCCTCGCCGATACTCGGGTAATGCTTCGGACCGTCTCGAACAGCGGAGCGAGATGGGCCCCGTACAGTGTCCTCCAAACATGATCCCGAGCCTCTACCAGCGTGGAGACACTCCGAGCCCTGATCCCCCAAGTGGTGGGCCGTTCCGCCGTCACCACCGCCCCCTCACCCATCGAATCCAGAACCAATGTAAACGGTAATCCCAATCTGGTTCGGAATCGGCAGTTGCGCGGCGACATATCGAGAGCGACACCATGAGCCAGGGCCGTGTAGGCAGCCGCCGAGAGGCAACCCGAATAGTGGCGAACCACCCGTGACACGGCGATTCTGAGATCGCTATCGACCTCGGTGTCCACGCTCTCGGATTCGGGTGGATCACGGAATAACAGTTCCGGCCGAACGGTGTGTGACGCCGCTATCGCTTGCCTGAGGAAATCGGGATCGAAGTAGCGGGTGGCGGGGATGGTCTCGGTTGATTTGTCAGCTTCGAAGCCATGTCGCCCCTGGAACCAACGTCCTAACCGACTGATCTCTTCCGCCAAGCGCTGTCGCCAAACCACAGAAGGCATTAACCCCAATTC
The DNA here is from genome assembly GCA_964516495.1 of uncultured Acidimicrobiia bacterium. Taxonomy (GTDB): domain Bacteria; phylum Actinomycetota; class Acidimicrobiia; order Spongiisociales; family Spongiisociaceae; genus JAPPFW01. The sequence continues at coordinate 34,459 of CAZEZF010000021.1, forward strand.
TTCATGCCCCGTCACACCGACCTCGAAAAGGCCACGTCAAGCGTACTTTCCCGGCGCGTCAATCGATCACCCTACAGGTGAAGGGCGCGCTCCGGACAGGCGAGGCCGTCAAGCAGCTATTTTCCCAGGTAAGAGAGTTCATTTCATCTCTCTCGGCTACCCGATCAAACCCCTGCATGAACAATCGGGGTTAACCGTGATTCCTCATAGATCAAGCGTCGCAGGTGTCCGGAGAATAGAAAGTCCTCATCCGCCAAACCGGGGAGATGCAACCCGACAGCCTGCCCGGGCGAACACCCGCATCCGGCCGGCTGATCTACACACCTCTCCGGAATCAAGCGGTTCGAATGGCCCTGAGCGGGCGGGCGCAACGGAGAACATCGGCAATCAGGTTTAGATGGTGGCCAGCAAGCCCCCACCGGCCGCGGTAAGGATGACCACCACCCAAGGGGGCAGTTTCCAGAAAGCAAGCAGTCCCAAGGCAACCAGAGCCAAGCCGAAGTCCCTCGGTTCGACGATGGCGCTGGTCCACAGCGGGTCGTACAACGCGGCCAACAGGACACCCACCACCGCCGCGTTCACACCGCGCAATACCGCCTGCACCTCCACCCGGGAGCGAAGAGCGCCGAAGGAAGGCAGGGTGGCCACCACGATCAGGAACGAAGGCAGGAATATGGCGATGAGCGCGATCATGGCGCCCACTAAGCCGCTCGGATCGGTTCCGAGGGAAGCGCCGAGATAGGACGAGAACGTGAATACCGGGCCGGGAACGGCTTGGGCGGCCCCGAATCCGGCAATGAAGGTATCCTCATCCACCCAACCCGGTCCCACCACTTCACTCTCGAGAAGAGGCAGCACAACCGGGCCTCCCCCGAACACCAACGCCCCGGAACCGTAGAAGGCATCCGCCGTGGCTACCGCGGGAGCGTCGAACGCCACCCGCGCTACCGGAAGCAAGGCCAGCAATCCGAAGAACAGCACCGCGCTGATCACCGCAGCCCGGCGTCCCGAACCGAGTTGGTAGGACCTGGCGGTCGCCGCCTCCTGACGTAGGAAGAACCAGCCGACGATCCCGCCGATGATGATGACGACAACGATGGTGGTGCGGGCCGACGACGGGAAGGCTATCACCGCGAGGGTGGACAGGACCGCGATGGAGCTCCGGAATCTGTCGGGCGCCAGTTGGCGCCACAACTTCCAGACGGCGAGACCGACCACGGGAACCGCCACCACCACCAGACCGTGGATCCATCCGGCCGCCTCCTCGGTCAATCGGGAAGCGGTGAGACCGAGCACGGTCATTATCACGGCGGAGGGCAGCGTGAAACCGAGCCATGCGATCACCCCACCCCACAACCCGCCCCTGGCCATTCCGATAGCCATTCCGAGCTTACTGCTTCCGGCCCCGGGGAAGGCCTGTGAGAGAGCGACCAGGTCGGCGAAGGTCTCCTCGTCAACCCAGCGTCGGCGCTGGACGTACTCGTCCTGGAAATAGCCGATGTGGGCAATCGGTCCCCCGAACGAAGTGAGTCCCAAACGGAGCGCCACCCAGAAGATCTCGACCAGGGAGCCTCTTTCCGGAGTGAAGGTAGGGCTGCTGGAGGCTGGGAGATCACGGGCGGATTTGGTATGGTCACTCATTGGTCGTTCCTTCGATCATCATCGGCCGGCAATATCGGGTTACGATAACAGGAGCAGACCACCAGCTAGTTGTCTTGGTCTTCCCCGGTTCAAGCCAACAACCTGATCGCCGGCGTCCAAGAACTCCGGTACGCCAACCGACTGGAGACTTCATGCCCAACACCAACCGCATACCAGGTCACCCCACGTTCGAGGCCCACAGCAAACTGTTCCGCGACATCCTGCTCGGTTTCGTCCGGGTGCATGTTCTGCACTACGCAAACATGGAACCCGTTTACGGCGCCGCTCTCAACGAGAGGTTGGCCACCCACGGATACCGCCTGTCACCCGGAACCCTCTATCCGCTGCTGCACGGACTCGAGGAAATCGGTTTCCTCGAACGTTCCCCGCAAGTGGTCCGGGGGAAGGTCCGCAAGTACTACACGCTGACCGACCGTGGACAACAAGCCCTGGAGGATCTCCGCCCCAAAATCCGCGACCTGATCACCGACGTCCTGGCTGAGGACCTTGTTTCTGTCCCGGTACGGTAGATCCACCTTTTCGAAGTTGTCGGGTCACCGATACCGGAATCCCAGGTGGGAGGTGGTTTGGTGAGAGTCGGCTTGATGGCTTCGATCTCGGCACACGGACAAGCCACCCTCGAAAGCATCGTTTCGACCATCGTGCGGGCGGAGACGGCGGGCTTGGCCTCGGTTTGGACATCCGGACGGTTCGACGCTCTCACCCAGCTCGCCTTGGGCGGCGCCCGAACGGAACGGATCGAACTGGGTACGGCAATCGTGCCTACCTATCCCAGACACCCTTATGCTCTGGCCCACCAAGCCCTCACGACCCAGGCGGGGTGTGCGGGAAGACTGGTCCTCGGGATAGGGGTGAGTCACGCCCATGCCATGTCGGCGCTCGGATTCGACCGGTCAGCGCCGTTAGGTCACGCTCGCGAGTACCTGACCTGCTTGAACGGGTTTCTGTCAGGCGAGGCTCTGACCTTCCGGGGAAGGGAGTTTTCCGTCTCGGAGGTGACGCTCCCCCGGGCAGGCGCTGTCGGAGCGCCGCCGGTGCTTCTGGCGGCTCTCGGTCCTCGGATGCTGCGGGTTGCCGGGAAACACGCCGACGGAACCATCCTGTGGCTGAGCGGCGCCCACTATGTCCGCACGGTGGTGGTTCCCCGAATCACAGCCGCTGCCCGGCAGTCCGGCAGGACACCGCCACGCATCGTCGCCGGGTCCCCGGTGTGCGTTACCGATGATCCGACCGCAACGTTCGAGCAGGCATCCCGTTCCTTGCGCGGCATAGGTAACAGACCGGTGTATAGAGCCATTCTGGATCTCAACAGGTCAACCGATCCGGCCGAGGTGGCGCTGATCGGGAACGAGGACCGGGTCGCGGACCGACTGGACGAGCTGCAGGAAGCGGGCGCCACGGACTTCGCAGCCCAGATTCTCACGTTCACATCCCGAGACTATGACCGGACATTCGCCTTCCTGGCCGAATACGCTCGGCGCCGAAGTTCAACCGGCTGATGCCGCATCAAGACCGCCGTTCGGAAACCTGATACGGACCTCTGCATTTCCCGACTGTCCGG
>CAZEZF010000022.1:0-35481 GCA_964516495.1 uncultured Acidimicrobiia bacterium
TACCGCCTTCCTGGGCAGCCTCGATCTGAGGACGGTAGATACTCTTGTAATGGAACGGGTTGTTCTCGTCGTCCCAATACTCGGTCTGTTCTTCGAACGACTTCATCGGGTCGATCTGGCCGTAGATGATCCTGAGACCGTCTATACCGATCTCGACCGCGGCAGCCGATTCGAGAACCGGAAGAATGTTGGCCAAGGCATGGTCCGTACCCTCCGCCACATCCTTCTTGATGGCGTCGATAACCCGGAACATCACGCTCACTACCCGCAGGAACGTGTCGGGGTCCTCCGCATAGTGGCTCGCCCGGGCGCCGAGGCCCGTGTGACCGATTCCGCTGGCGCCACGGGGATCACCAGGCGGCAGCAAAGCGATAAGGTCGGTAGCGCCGAGAATCGGGTACCAACCGTCTTGGATCAACTCGGCGTTCTGGGCGCCTCCCAAAGGCTTAACGAAGTCGGCTTGGCCGCCCCTGCCCAACAGGAGCATCCGAGCATCATCAACCGTGATCAACTCGGCAAAGTCGTCCGCTGTTACGCCACCGGCTTCAAAGACCGCGTCGACAAAGGAGCGGTGAGAACCTGTGTCATCGATCGCGACCCGCTTGCCGACCATCTGGCCTACGACCTGCCTGAAGGCATCCTCATAACTCACACCGGATGCAACCAGGTCAGGAACCGTATCGAGACCGCTGTCGGGCGGAGCAAGGAAGTACAGACCCACATAGGCATCGCTGAACGTGATCTGCTGCACATCCGGCGCCCTAAGCATGCTCTGCAACTGGTTGGGCCCGTACTGGGTTGTGAAGTCGTAGTCCTCGTTCACCAGCAGGGCTACGATCTGTTCGTACGGGATGGTGGCGAACTCCTCGTTGATGTTCACCCCTACCTCGTCGAACCATCCTTCGGCCATGGCGTGCGAGTAGATCGTGTGATCGCCGAATGGGGCCATCCCGAAGTTCACGCTGACGTCCGGTATGGCGACGTCGCACATTGCCAGCAGTTCGTCAGCGGTCATCGGCGCCGCGGCGGTGGTCGCGGTAGTCGCCTGGGTGGTCTGCGGGGCTTGTGTGGTTGGCGCTGCGGTAGTGTCGGCCGGCTCGTCTTCACCACAACCAGCCGCCACGACGACCAGGATAAGTAAGGTTGCGAGACTTGGCCATTTGTTGAGCCATCTTGACACTGGATACCTCCTGTTTGTAGATGTCTATTTCCCTTGGTTCGATCTCCAGGACAATCTGCAATCTTGCCACTCGGAGAAGAGCGACTACTTTCTTAGCCGAGGCCTCGCGAGTAGCTCCGGATTCACGATCGCGCCAACTCAGTAAGCCATCCAGCCTCCATCAACGAGAAGGTTGTGTCCGGAGACGAACGTGCAGTCGTCAGAGGCGAGATAGAGAGCGGCGCCCGCGATGTCTTCGGGTTTGCCTAGCCGAGAAAACGGTGTACGTGAGTACGAGTATGGAAGTTCGGGGTCGGTCATATCAGCTTCTCCGGGATGGGTGCCTGTGATGATCCGGCCCGGCGCTACCGCGTTAACGATTATTCCCTGCTTGGCGTAGTCCACCGCCAGCTGGCGAGTCATCTGGGCAATTCCGGCTTTGCTCACCGCATAGGCGAAGTAATCAGGTGGCCCGATCATTCCGTGCTGGGAGGACAGATTGACGATCCTTCCTCTAACCTCCCCTACCAGCGGCTGGGTAATCATTTGCATGATCGCCCTTTTGAGGCAGAAGAACTGTCCACGGAGATTGACCGCCATCACTTCATCCCAGTTCTCCACAGTGGTGTCGAGGATGTTGGTTGATTCGAAGACCGCCGCGCTGTTCACCATTACATCGAGTCGGCCGTGTTTCTCTACAACACCGCTAACAAGGGCGTCTACGCTATCCCAACTACTCACATCCGTCCGGACGTACTCGGCCTTTCCCCCATCCGCCAGAATGGCGTCCACTGTCGGTAGATCATCTCCTTCCGGCGCCCAGATCGGTGTTTCCCGGATGTCGCTTGCGATTACGACGGCGCCTTCGCCGGCAAAGCGTCGGGCGATGGCGCGCCCGATACCGGATGCAGCGCCGGTAACGATCGCGGTGCGGTTCTCCAAACGCATGGTGTCGGCCTCCTATCCTCTCTCTCTAACAGCTGAACTCATAGCTCTTTGAAGCCGTCAGGCAACCCGGATGAGTGGGTCATCAGAACACCGCCCTCTTCAGTGACGAGCGCGTTGTCGGTAATCCCCAGCCAGCTGTACTTCTCGAACGTGGCGTGATCCTTGAACTCGACCGTCGGATGGATGTTCACTACCTCCGTGTCCTTCAGCACCCGGTCATTGCCGGGAACCCAGACTCCCTTGATGGCGTCGCAGTCGATTCCGTGGAGGCTGAACATCGAATGAGGGTTCGACGCATGGGTGTAACCCAGATGGTATTCGGAGTTGTCCACGAGATAGTTGTGCACTCCCTCGACAAAAGCGGAAGCCATCGCCCCCGGCTTCATAGCGGCAAGACCGGCATCGAGGGAGTCCACCGAGAGGTCCCAGAACTCTTGGGCGTCCGGCGCCGGGGGACCGAAGGTGTAGCACCGTCGGTACTCGAGCCAATAGCCGGTAGGACCTGCCGATTCGATCCAAACGGTGACGATGTCATCCTTCTCGATTACTTTGGTGGTGCCGAAGCTGAGGGGCCCGTAAGGAGTAGTTTGCAAAAGCACCATGGGATCCCGGAGTCCGAACTCCCGAGACACCTTGTGGGATTCCGCCGCTAACTCCATTTCGGTCATGCCCGGACGGATCAGAGGCTCGAGAGCCTCATAGATGTCGTTGAAGAGTTCCGAGGTAACCCGGAGATAGTAAAGTTCTTCCTCGCTGTTGGTGTGACGGGCGTCCTCGAAAAGTTGTGTTGCGTCCACAATCCGTAGTTCGGGAAGTGCATCTCTGATCTGCTGGAGATGTCCCGCCGCAAACGAGGCATCCGACAGGCCCGTGATCCCGACTGCCGCGCTACCCAGGCCGTTGGAACTCAGGACGTCTGCGATCTCGACGCCCGACAGGCCGCTTACCCGGAACTCGCCGGGCCACAGAGCCTGCTCCGCCTGTTCGAGGCCGAACACCTGACCTCCGATGAAGATAGGATCCCCCTCCGACAGAATGACTACATGCGTGTCGGCGAGCAGCTGCCACACATCCGAAACCCAAAAGGTCCGCCCCCGATATCGGATGTCGTCTCTCCCGCACACCACCAAGGCGGCAAGCCCTTGCTCAGCCATGCCGTCTCTCAGCAATCCGAGCCTTCGCTCTCGTTCTTCGGGCGTACTATGGACGAAGTCGCCGCGCGGCGGTGGGGCTTTCACAGGGGTAAGTGTCACTGTGCCATCTCCTAGTGCTCTCGTGGCAGACTCCCAGCCAGTTTTTTTCCTACTGGTCGTCTATTGTCGACAATGTACGTTCTAACTGTACATTGTGGACTACCCGAGGCGCAACTGTCGGAGAGTCATTTGAGCGTCGCCATCCCCCCTGCCGTCGGCGTCGAGCGTGCCCCTATCCGGCTAACTTCAGGAGATGGTGGGTGGCCCCATCCGGATGTGATGGCGTAAGGCGGCAACGCCGTCGTCGGTCGCGTCACCGAAACTCGGACCGTCATGCAGCCAGGTCACCCCTGCTCGGCCGAACTCCTCGATCAGACCGGGCGCCAAACCGCTTCGGTCGACCATGCCCCCCAGGAAGATGGACACGTCGAAAGGCCGGTCACCGGGTAGGTACTCGCCCACGTATCCCACGACCTCACGCACATCGTCGGGGGTCATCTGCTCATCTCCGACCTTCATCGGGAAGACGCCGTCCCATCGAGCGGCTCTCCGGAATGGCGCTCGGTTGGGCCATTTACCTGCTATCCACACCGGAATCCGAGGTCGTTGGATCGGGCGCGGTAGGAATGTATAACGCTCAACCTGATTGTATCGGCCATCGAACCCGTATGGTTGACCGCTCCACATGCCCGCCATGATCTCAAGACCTTCGTCTAGCTTATCCGCTCGTATCCGCGCATCGGAAGGCTCGCCGAATACTTCGAATTCCGTATCGGCCGGGTTGCCGAGACCCGCCCCGAAGATGAGCCGACCTCGAGACAGTTGGTCAAGCGAGGTGGCTTCCCGGGCGACCTTCCAGGGCCTCCTCCGAGCGATCGGCGTCACCATCGGCCCGATCCGGATGTGTTCGGTACCTGCGGCGATGGCGGCGAGAGCAATCCACGGATCGGCCATCGGATTCCGATCCCACAGGAGAATGTGGTCCCAGAGGAAGAACCCGTCCCACCCCGACTTCTCGGCGTCTATAGCCAATCCGACCAAGGTGTGCGGGTCCGAGAGAGCACCGAAGTTCGGGACGTTCACAGCAAAACGCATCGATCCGATCATACTGATCGAAAGGCAGGCGGCCCCGCCGATTACTCGAGTACTCCTCCGTTCTCCCAACCTCCGGTCCGAGAGCTATCATATGTATCTTGTCGACAATCGACATTGGAGCCCACATTGCCAGATTCACAGCCACGCCACTTGTCTCCCATCCTCAAGCGCGCTACCGGGGTGCATGCCGCTCGCGGGGAGGGTGTCCACATCGTCGATCCTGAAGGTAGGCGCTACCTCGATTTCACCTCCGGTATCGGGGTTACCAGCACGGGACACTGCCATCCGAAGGTGGTCGAGGCCATCCGCAAGCAATCCGGCACGCTGATACATGGTCAGTACACCACCGTATTACATCCGCTGCTGGAAGAATTGGCAGCCCGCCTGACGGAAGTGCTACCTGGCGATCTAAACAGCCTGTTCTATGTGAGCGCAGGCACCGAGGCTGTCGAGTCCGCGGTTCGTCTGGCCCGCAACGCGACCGGTAAATCGAATCTGATCGTCTTCCACGGCGGATTCCATGGTCGTACGACAGCATCTCTCTCGATGACCACGTCGAAAACCGGTTACGGAGATGGACTCCAACCTCTCATGGCGGGTGTTTTCGTAGCGCCGTTTCCATACGCCTACCGCTATGGCTGGGGTGAGGAGGAAGCGGTGGACTTCTGCTTGAGAGAGTTGGACTTCCTGCTTGCCACCCAGACGGCGCCCAACGAGACCGCAGCAATGGTGATAGAGCCCGTCCTAGGGGAGGGTGGTTTTGTACCGGCGCCTGATCGGTTCCTCCAAGGTCTCCGCGAACGTTGTGATCGCCACGGCATCCTCCTCATCGTCGACGAGGTACAGACCGGGTTTGGGCGAACCGGGAGTTTCTGGGGCCATGATCAGGCGGGTGTGGTTCCTGATGTGGTCATCATGGCCAAAGGGTTGGCTTCGGGAATGCCCCTCGCGGCGATGGCCGCCGACCGGGACCTGATGGCGAAGGCGTGGCCCGGATCTCAAGGTGGAACCTACGGTGGGAACGCGATAGCGTGCGCCGCCGCCTTGGCAACGCTCGATGTAATCCAGCAGGAGCGTTTGGTAGAGAACGCTGAGACGGTCGGACGGCAGTTGTTGGAACGGCTTCGAGACGTCGCCGAGTTGCATGAGATCATCGGCGACCTCAGGGGAAGGGGTTTGATGATCGGGGCCGAGTTCTCCCGACCCGACGGCACCCCCGATGGCGAGGCGGCTACCTCGGTTCGTACCGGGTGCGAGCGGCGCGGGTTGCTGTTGCTCCCATGCGGCGCCTTCGGTCAAGTGGTGCGCTGGCTGCCTCCGCTGATTGTCTCGGAAGCTCAGATCAAGGAAGCCACCGACATATTCGAGGATGCGCTCGCCGAGGTCGCGGCATCCGCTGCCGGACGATAGCCCCGCTGCTTTTTCATGCCCTGTCACGCACCGATCTCGAAAGGACGTTCACCAAGACTTCTCCGTCACCCATGCAAACCGCGTGCATGAAAACCGGGGTTGGCGAACGCGGGGGCGTTGGGTTCAACTGAAGGTCAGTCTGATGATTGACTGCTACCGGGAACGTATCCCAGACGTTTGTCAACCACGTTGAGCAGGCGCCGGCCGGTCAACCACCGATCAAGGTTGGTGTAGAACTGTTCGGCCAGGGCTTCGAGCCAACCCCGGAAGTCAGCTGACATGTGTGGTGACACGATGACGTTGGGCATTGTCCAAAGGGCGCTGCTTCGAGGTAGAGGCTCGGTATGGAATACGTCCAGCGCGGCGCCGCCAAGCTCCCCTGATCGGAGCGCGTCGATCAGGGCAGTCTCGTCTACCAGCTCCCCGCGGCCTACATTTATCAGCCGCGCCGACGGTTTCATGAGGGAGAGTTGCTCGACGCCTATGAGACCCCTGGTCCGGCTGGTCAGCGGCAGGACGAGAATAACAAAGTCGGCTTGCGGCAACAATGTCTCGAGGTCCTCGATAGAACGCACCAGTCCAAGATCGCGGTCATACCTCTCGGATGTCGCCACGCCGGTTACTTCGACTCCCAGCGCCCCGATGGTGCGACCGATCGCCCGCCCGATACCGCCTGCGCCGATCAACAGCGCAGTTTGACCGGACAACATCTCGGTATCTCGGTGCAGCCACCTCCGTTGCGACTGAAGTGAAAGGGTGGTGAGCATGTCCTTTACGAAAACGAGCATCATTCCGGCGACTGTCTCGGCGATGGATTGGTTGAACACCCCGTGCGCATTGGTAATGACGACGTCGCTTGATTCAATCTCCGGTGACAAGACCGCATCAACCCCGGCGCCGGCTACATGAATCCAGCTCAGATTCGGGGCCCGGTCAAAGTGGCGTCGGAGAAGGGTCGAGCTGAAGTCCCACAGGAGAGCGATCGATGCAGTGGTAACCACACGCAGCAACTCCGATTCCGTCGTCACATGGTGGACCGTCACCCGGTCTGCAACCCGGTCAAGACCGGGGGGGCGACACCCATTGAGTTCGCCGATGACCACTAGTGACGGTGATGGGTTTGAATGTTGAGATGGCAAGATCAATTCACATACGACGCTTGTACCATGATACGCGTATCACTCATCGTCGACAATCGACAATGGAACCGGCAACAACTACAGTTTGAGTCTCCCGCCCCAAGAAGGTAAAGGTAGCCCACTCAGCGGACTGTATGACACTATCAACACCTAAACCTGCGTCTGACCTCGGGCAAGAAACCGGTCTTTGCCAATTGGAGCCTATTGCCCGGGCACCGACCTCGCTCATAATCGCCCGGAGGGTTCGCAAGGCGATTCGAGATGGAACCCTGTTGCCAGGCACCCGCATGGTAGAAACGCGATTGGCCGAACAACTGGGGGTTAGTCGAGCACCGGTGCGCGAGGCTCTACAACGCCTGATCCAGGAAGGCCTTGCAGTCAACAAGAGACGAGGGGTGTTCATCAGGGAGTTGACGACCGAGGATGTGCTGGATGTCTATCTGGCCCGGACCGCTTGCGAAAAAGCTGCGGCAGATGCAATCATCAAGGGGTCTCATTCTATGGACTGGGAAGTCCTGGAAGCTGCGTTGGGTTCACTCGAGGCGGCGGCTACGAACTCCGATCTCCGATCCGCCTTGGAAGCAGATCGGCTATTCCACGAGAAACTAGTAGAAGCGGCGGGCAGCCCTCGGCTGACCCGAATGTTCGCAACGCTACTCGTCGAGACGGCCATATGTCTGCGCCGACTGGAAGGCGCCTATACGGAAGGGACGCATCTCGTGGAAGAGCATCAACGAATCCTCACGGCTCTGAAAGCCGGTGATCGCGATGAAGTATCGAGGGCTATCACTGCCCACATGGATGACGCAATCCAGCACCTGACGGCAAGAGGATAGCGACTGGACCGAGTGGCGCGCCTATCCACAAAACGCTGATTACAACTCCTTGAGGCTGAACGTTCTCGTGTCCCCGGAAACTCAGCCTTGTTGATCCGTCCGAGAAAGGTAGTCGAGTGCGGCCAGAGCATGGATCTTGGCGGCCTGGTTGACTCCCGACGCCGCCATTCGTTCGTTGGGAGCGTGAGCCCTCGGCACCAGGCCCGGACCGAACGCAGCCACCGTGGGGATGCCGGCAATTCCCTGAAAGCTCAGCGCATCGGTGGCGCCGGGGAAAACGGCAGGCGCCAGCCTTTCCCCGAGCACGCGATCGGCAGCCCGTTGGAGGCCCGATACCACAGGATGGTCGAACGGGATTTCGGTGGCTTCGCTGAAGCCGACCATGACCAAATCGGCTGACAGAAGCGGATTCTCGGCCATCGCGTCGTTCAGGAACCGACTCAGATCGGAGGTGACACTTTTCCTGGTCATGCCGGGTACAAGCCGGATATCGGAGGAAAACCGGGCATTTCCGGGATAGACACCGTAGAAGACCCCTGCCTCGGCCATAACCCCTACGTTCACGGTCGGCCCGGCATTACCCAGACGGTGAGGCGTGAACGTGAGGTAGTCCTTGAACTCGGAATGCATCTTGCGGATCAAACCCGCCATCTCGACCGTCGCGTTGACCGGATCGAAACGATCCGACACGCTGGAGTGCATCTGGGTGCCGGTCACCTCGATGTCGACCAAGGCCGACCCGCGAGATACCACCCCGATATTCTCCCATTCCCGGATGATGCCGCACGGTTCGCCGATGATCGCGGCGTCGGCCGTCAGGTGGCCTCCTTCCGCTAGCCATTTGGATCCCAGCGTGGATCCACCTTCTTCGTCGGCGGTGAAGACCAACTCCAGTTCTCCCGACCAGCCACCGACCCTGACAAGCGCGGCCGCGGCGTACACCATGGCTGCCACCGCACCTTTCATGTCGCCCGAACCCAACCCGTGGAGTTCACCGTCGGCGACTAGCGGATCCCAGGGATTCGTGCGCCATTTGGATCGATCACCGGGCGGTTTGGTGTCCAGATGGCCGGACAGAATCAACTTGCGTCCCGGCTCCGGACCCTGAACGGCGGCGAGCAGGTTGGGGCGGGAGGCATTGGCGTACACCGTCGTGACATCATCGATTCCCAGTTCGGCCAGCCGTCCAACCACCAGTTCGGCGACCTCCCGCTCATCTCCCGGAGGGTTAGGACTGGGCGTGGCGATCAACTCGCGGGCGAAGGACAGTTGGTCGGCCTCCGTGGAGTCCAGGAAGCGTAATGCCTTCTCTCCCGACGACTCGGCTACAGCTTCACCCGACATCCGATCCTTCCCGAGTTTCCCCCGTGGCGAAGATGGTCTATGCACCCGCCCGGCGGTCAAGCGGATACAGCGGTCTCGGAGCGTGCTGAAACTCGAGGTTCTGCAACCTCGGGGTGCTGGCCCCGGCTAGATCCAGGGTAACCGATTCGGGGACCGACTCGGGGAAGTTGGCCCGGTAGTCACTACATGATCGGATCACAAGCACCTCGGCCTGATCAGGATCCAGGCCGGCGTGGCGCCAGGTGGCCGGGTCGGCGGTGATGGCAGGCCGGGAAGTGATCAGCAGCCGGTGCGATCCGGATTCCAGAACAGCCCAACGACCCATCGAGACCGTCCTACGGGTGAATGACTTACCCGATAGACGGTAGCTTCCCTCCCCTGATCGGGCCACTATTCCGTCGACCATCACCGGGTTCACCGCCGGGTTGGCCCGGCCGCCCACCCGTATCCTGACCCGCTCACCGACCGCGCCGGCGCACTCCTCGGCCGCTTCGGCGTCCACCACCGAATGCATAACCAACATGTCGGGGCCGTGGGTCGCAGCTTCCATCACCATCACCGGGTCGTCCCCGGTAGCTCCCGCCGTCGGACAGTCGGAGGTGTGCGCCAACACGAAGGGCCTGGTACTCGAGGCGCGAGCCGCCCGGAAAGCCTCTTCGGGACCGAACAACCGGGGAACAACCATCCGTTCTCGCCGCTCCCAGACCTCGTCGGCTATGTCTTCGGCGAAGGACTTGGCGCCGGACAGGTCACCGTGGGTCACAGCAAGCACGCCCAGCCCGAGTTCGGGAACGTCCAACCAGGGTTGAACCGGGAAGATCGACACATCCAGGACATGGGCGGGCGCCCGCTTGTAGGCAAGCCGGCGCACTTCTGACATGGGCCCCTCGTCGGTGCGCATCGCCTCGGCGGGAATCAGTAACGGTCGTTTGGCCAATCCCATCGATGGGGCGATCTCCCCGTATGCCATTCCGGTAACCAGGCGGGCGATACGCTTGCCGGTAGCGGCCATGTCCACATGCGGTTCGGTGTGATAACCCACCATCACGTCCGCCTGCCTGACCATTGCCGACGTTACGTTGGCGTGCAGGTCCAGGCACACCCCCAACGTTGTTCGGCTACCGATGCGCCGCCGGACGGCTGCGATAATCGCCGAGTCGGCGTCGAAGATGGACTCCGTAGCCATGGCGCCGTGCAGCGACAGCACCAGGGCGTCTAGTTCACCAGCCTCGCTGAGTCGTCGGTCCAGGAGGTCAACCAGGCGATCAAACGCCTCGTCGGTCAGCTTCCCCGATGGAAGAGCCCACGCCGCCAGCAATGGAATCGGCTCGGCGCCCATCCGGCGGAGGGCGGTGAAGGCGCCGGCGAACTCGGTGTTCGTTCTCTTCAGAGAGGACACCGCGTCTCCGCCCTCCAGGATGGTGAAGTCTTCCCAGACGGTCGCTCTCGGACTGAAGGTGTTGGTTTCCTGAACCAGGGAAGCCACCCCGATCCGGGGCCTTGCCATCTGCCAGGGGTTCATGGGTGAACCGGCGCCAACCCGACCGGCCGGTTGAGGCGGGCCGAGCGTTTGGCGGCGTCGACGAGAGCGTGGGAGAGCCGGGCATCGGCAAGGGTTACCTCCGGCGGCGCGCCCGCCTGTACCGAGCGGATGAAATGATCGAGAGAAGCGGCCAGGTCTCCCTGGACACGGTCCCTGGTGATCGGCCAGTGGGTCAGGTCGGGGAGGGCGAATCGATCGGAATCCACGATGGTCAGCCCATGGTTGGATCCGTCAACGAAGACTCCGCCTCCGGTCCCCACAACCTGGAGAGAGGCGTCGAGCGGGGCCGGGATCGACGCCGGGAGAACCCAACTGGATTCCAGCGAACCGATGACGCCGTTATCGAAACGAACCAGCATCATGACGGCATCGTCATGGCCGTAGCGCGCCGAGCGTTTGGAGATGGTCTCGGCGTAGACCCGGGTCACCGGCGAGTCCACCAGCCAGGCCATCACGTCCAGATCATGGATACCGGTTGAGATAAGTAGATCGGTCCATACGCCGTACGTGTCTGCGCCCAGTGAGGAACCTCGACGGCGCACGAAGACGGTATGGACATCCCCCATCCTCCCGGACGACACGGCCGACTTCGCCTCCGAGTAGCGGGGGTCGAACCTGAGTATGAAGTTGACCATGGTCAGGACTCCGGTTTCCTCGAGGTCGGCTATCAGTTCATCGGTCTCGGCCAGCGACGGAGCGAGAGGCTTTTCGAGAAGCAGATGCTTGCCGGCTCGGGCGAGGGGAACCGCGATACCGCGCCGATGATGCTCCGGAACGGCGACCGATACCGCGTCGAAGTCACCGCCCTCCATGAGTTCGGAGACCTCGGTGAACCAAGGTACGCCGAACTCTCGGCCGACAGCCTCGGCGCGTGATCGATCGGCATCGACGACACCCGCCAACTCGGACAGCGGATGCTCGTGATAGATCCGGGCGTGAAGCGAACCGATCGCCCCTACTCCCACTACTGCGGCTCGGAGCGGTCTCATGGCATTACCGATGCGGGGGTGAAGGCCCGGTCGTGGCCGGGCATGACCTTGGTGGGCATCAGCTTCCGGATGCGGTCAAGGCTCGTGTGGAGGCCGCGTAACTGATCGTCGGTGTACCAATGGGAAAAGGTCCGCTCGTAGTACTCGCTCCGGGTCATCACCGTATCGCCCGCTATGAACACACGGTCGCCCGTATCCGATTCGACCAGCACGCTGATGTGTCCCGGGGTGTGTCCGGGGGTGGAAACCGCCACCACCCCGGGCATCAACTCCAAGTCTTCTCCCCTCGGAACCTCGGTGAGTCTTCCCATTACCGCCAGCCGGGCGGATGTTTCTTCGGGCCCGTATATCTCTTCGCAGAAGTCGACTTCTCCCTGTCCCATGACGAGTTCCGCCCCCGGGATACGGAAGGCGCTACCCATATGATCATGATGGCAGTGGGTACAAACCACCACATCGATCTGATCGGGCGTAAGACCGAACCGCTTGAGCCCGACCGCCAGCTGTCCGTAGAACCCGGTGTGGTGATTGCCCGGATCGACAACGATGTTGCGATCTCCTCTGATCAGAACGGTGGTCGATACCGGCAAGAACCCCAGATTGGAGTCGAACAGGGAGTCCCTGGCAGGGTCCACCCCCATCATGACCTCCATCCGGTCCAACATGGCCTCGGTATCGGAGGCGAAATGATACACCACTTCATCCTCGGAGAGGGAAAACCGCAGCACTACCGGCTGGATAACGACATCGATTCGGTTCGCCATTCGTTCCTAGCTCCTCCCTGAGGTCATTTGAGGTTAACGATCGGTTCCATCATCTCTCTACCCCGGCGGTTATCACTTCGGTGATGTTCCGTTGGAAAATCGTCGTGAGCAGGATTACCGGTAGAGCGGTTATCACCGTCGCCGCCGCCAGCTGACCGATCGCTATATCCATAGTAGAACGAAACAGACCGAGGGTAACAGTGAGTATCGACAGATCGCTCGTAAAGAGCAGGGGGGTTAAGAACTCGATCCATGCCAAAACGAAACCGAGCAGTAACCCCGCCAGAATACCGGGGCGCAAAAGGGGTAGGACGATCCGGAATATCAGTTGCAAAAGGTTTGCCCCGTCGATTCGGGCCATCTCCTCAACAGAAATCGGGACGGACCGTAGGAAAGACCCCATTATCCATACCATGAACGGGAGGGTGAAGGCGACATAGGGAAGCAGCAGACCGAGGTAGGTGTCGTAGAGACCGAGTTGCACCACGGTTATGAACAGAGGCAGCACGAATAGGAGCGTCGGCAGAATATAGACGGCGGCAAACCCTCCCAGGATCAGACGCTTGCCCGGTACCCGCATCCGGTTCAGGGCGTACGCGGCGGGAACCGCGATCGCTACCGTGACCACCGAAGACAAGGCTGCGACCACCAGGCTGTTTACCATCGACTCGGCTACCGGAACCCCGGAGGTCTCGGAGAAGATCCGGCCATAGTGTTCGGTAGTCAAATAGGTGGGCACGAAAGCAACGTCCCGCGACCGGATGTCCCGCTCGGTCTGGATACTGGTCAGGACGATGCCGTACAGAGGGAAGGCCATTACCACTAGGACGACCGAAGCCAGCCCATAGGTAACCGCTTTCCGGACGCGGGATACATGTCCGAACCTCACGCTATCCCCTCACGAGTCGCCGCGCCCTGATGAGCATCCAACCCAAGCCGGCGATCGCCCCCACGGTCAGGGCGGACAGCAGGTAGGCGGTCGCCGCGGCGCTGCCGAAGTCGAACTGTTCAAAGCTCTGGCGATAGACAAGGAAGTTCAGGGTGGTAGTCGCCCCACTAGGACCGCCCCTGGTAAGTACGAAAATGGTGTCGAAAACCTTCATCGCCCACACGAACAGGAAGATCACTACCGGAACCACCACCGGCGCCATGAGCGGCAAGGTGACATGTCGGAATGACCTCCACGAACCTGCTCCGTCGATCGCGGCCGCCTCCAGCACCGATCTCGGCACGATCTGTAGACCTGCCAGCAGGAAGATGGTGGCGAAAGGAATCCATCGCCACACCTCGGCTATCAGAACCGCATGCAGAGCAATGACCTGTCCTCCTAACCAGATGATGTCTCCTTCACCTCCCAGGATCCTTATCAGACCGTTCAGGAAACCGAACTCCGCATGGAACATCTGTACCCACAGCACCCCCGACGCAACCGGGGGGACGGCCCAGGGCAGCAGCACCGTCACCCTCACCAGACCCCTACCGAGAAAAGTCTTGTTCAGGAGGAGAGCGATCAGGAACGACAACACGACTGTCAACACGCAGAGCATCACTCCGAAATAGATAGTGACGCCGGTCGCCTCCCAGAAGGAGGAACTGGTTAGCTGGCGCCCGAAGTTCCTGAGTCCGACGAACCCGGAAATGCGGAACCGGGGAGACAGGTCGATCGAGGCGAGGCTGTAGAGCACCGTCGAAACAGCCGGATAGGCGTAGACACCGGCTACCAACAACACCGCCGGCGCCACCATGGCAACGGCTACTCTTCGACCGCGGACCTTGGTTGTTCTCCTGATCCGGCTCGTCCTAACCGAACCGGTCATAGGACCGGGGACAGCGACAACCTACCTCTACGATTCGTCCTGCCGCCTGGCTTCGACCGCGGCATCCGCAGCGTCATCCAGCGCCTGCCGCGGTGACTTCCGATCCGCCAACACCTCATGGATCTCGTCGGCGAGCATCTGGGTCCAGCGAGGTCTATCCTCCGACCAGCCACCGTCCACCGGATACTCGTAGGCCTTGGCGAGGGCCGGATAGAAGGGGAACGCCTCAACTATGTCCGGCTCCTGCAGCACCCCGTGGTAGATGGAACCCCACCCGCCGAGGGCCACCGTGCGCTGGCCTTCGCGAGACGAGATCAAGTCCAGCAGCCGCCAAGCCTCGTCCTTGTTCTCGGAATAGACGGGAACCCCGAAGAACTCCGATCCGTCCACCGAACCGCTGGTCACCACCGCCGGGTTGGGAGCGAACGCGCTGTGGCCGGCGATCTGGGAGGCGTCGGGAAGCGCCGCTACCCCCGCCACGAACGGCCAGGAAATGAACATTCCCCTGGTCCCCTCGAAGAAGCCGGGTGAGGCGTCGAATACCCAGGTGTAGGTAGTGGCCGCGGGATCGATTACCTGATGGGTATGCAACAGGTCATAGAGCTTCTGGAGGGCTTCCACACCCTCTTCGGAGTTCCACGCCGGCTGCGACTCCTCATCGAGGAAACTACCCCCGTGCATGTTGAGCATGCCACCCCAGGTCCACAGGACGTGTTTGTCGGCCCAGGCGTCGGTGTAGCCGTAATACTGGACACCGTCCCGTTCCCCGGTCATCGCCTTGGCGTACTCCACAAAGGTGTCCCAGGAATTGGGAGTGGAATGCCAGTCATTAGGGGCGTCGGGATCAAGGCCGGCCTGTTCCATCAACCGCTTGTTCCAATGGAGCAACTGGCTGCCCATGGTCCACGGCACGGCGAGCGTGTTGCCGTCTACCTCGACAGCCCCCAAACCCCGAGTCAGGAGATCGTCCTCGGTACGGACCCTCTGGTCCATGAACGTACTGGCGTTGGTCAGCCACCCGCGGGTTCCGAGTTCGGCGCCCAACTCCGCGGTTACGAACACCGCATCCCAGGGGGAACTCTGGGCAAGGAAAGAAGTGGTCAGCTTGCTGCGAAGATCGGGCGTAGTCACCTCTTCGACATTCGGGGCGAAACCCACGGCGGCCTCGTGATCCCCGAGGAGCGTTTTGATCGGGTCCATGTGGGTGCCGATCAAAACGCCTAGCTGACCGGTAAAGTCCTCCCCCGGTTCCGATCCCTCATCAATGGGGTCTCCCCCTGAACAGGCGGCCACCAAGGCAGACAGCCCACCCATGGCTGCGAAAGCCATCAAAGCAGAACCCCCGCCTAATACCTGGCGGCGGGTGAAATGGCGAGGGTCGTATCCCTTGGTATTATTCAATGTCTTCTCCTTGGAAGGCGGCCTGTTCAGCAATGAATCTAGCTAATCGACAGGCGACGCTGCAAGCAGTTGCAATTACGCTTGATGAGTTCGCTTGTCTTCTAGCCCTGATTCTTCATTCCCCAGACACACCGAACCCGAAAAGGCCACGTCAAGCCCACTTTCATGGGGCGTCCCGACCTTCTTAGGGTGATGGGGCGCCTCGGCTAGGAGAGGCCGCCGCGCAGCTATCCTCCCAGGTCATTTGGTTCATATCATCTCTATCGGTTACCCATCTAAACCCCTGCATGAAAAATTGGGGCTAGAGTCGAGATCAGATCGTCCGGTCGCACCGGCGCTGCGGGAAGCTCCAACCCGGTGGCGTTGCGGAGGGCGTTGACGATTGCAGGCGTCGACGAAAGGGTGGGCGGCTCCCCTACTCCGTTCAGTCCGTAAGGTGAGTCCGGGTGGGGGAACTCGAATAAGCGCACCTTGATAGGGGGCGTGTCGAGGATGGTCGGTATCAGGTAATCGGTGAAGGACGGATTGTTGACCATCCCGTCGGTTATCCGGACTTCTTCGAGTAGGGCGAGGCCGAGTCCTTGCGCCGTTCCGCCTTCGATCTGGCCCTCCACAGCTTGAGGGTTGATTGCCTTCCCCACATCCTGGGCGGTCGCCAACTCCACAACCTTCACCAGACCCAGGCCGGTATCCACATCTACAACAGCCCGATGAGCGGCATAGGCAAATGCGATGTGGGCATTTCCCTGCCCTCTGATGTCGTCGATGGGTTCGGTGAGGCGGTGGTGATACTCGAACTCGGCCTCGATCGTCTCGTCCCCGAGCAGGTCTACGAGACCGATCAGCGGTTGACCGGTAGAAGCCTCTTCAACGGTGTCACGACTCAGCGACAGTTCCGCGGCCGGGCGATCCAGACGGAGCGCGGCCATCCGCAAAAGTCGGGAACGTAGCCGCTTGCAGGCGCCTTGAACCGCGCCTCCGGTCATCCAGGTTTGGCGGGAAGCGGCTGAGGAGCCCGCGTCTCCTATGTCGGTGTCGGCGGGCCGGATAACCACCTTGCCTACCCCCAGTTCGGTGCGGGCTATTTGTGCGTTCACTCCGACAATGCCCTGGCCGCATTCCGCAGCGGCGGTATACACCTCCGCCACTGCGGATCCTCCCACCATCGACAATGACACCCGTGCTGTCGAGTAATCATCCACTCCACCGGAGAAGCCGATCGCCTTCATACCGAGGGCATAGCCGACCCCCCTCACCACCCCCTCCCCGTGGGTGGTATTCCCTACCCCTCCGGGTAGGCGCCGCAAATCCTGATCCGGCGGCGGATGCTGATCAGGAAGCGGCAGGTCCCTCAGATATGCCAGGAGTTCCCTGGTGGGCGTAGGACCATCGACAGGCTGGCCGGTCGGCAGGAGACCTCCTTCCTCGATGGCGTTCATCATCCTGACATCGAGGGGATCCATTTCGAGAACTACCGCCAACTTGTCCATCGCCGACTCGATTGCGTAGCAGGCCTGGACCGCCCCGAACCCACGCATTGCCCCTCGGGGAGGGTTGTTGGTGTAGACCGCATAGCCGTCGATCGCCACATGGTCCACACGGTACGCCCCGGCGGCAAAGTAGGAACCGTTGGCGATCACGATCTTCGAAGTAGATGTGTAGGCGCCCCCGTCCAAGAGTAGGCGCACCTTGGAATAGACCAGGGTTCCGTCCTGGCGGGCGCCTAGCTCCACCCGGATACGGGAAGGATGTCGATGGACATGACCGACGAAGGATTCCTCCCTGTTGTAGGACATCTTGACGGGACGACCCGACCTCAGAGCGAGCATGCAGGCATGAATATGGATGGAGATATCTTCGCGCCCGCCGAAAGCTCCGCCCACCCCGCCCAGAATCACTCGAACCCGGCTCAGATCGAGTCCAAGACCGGCCGCTATCTGGCGCTGGTCGTCGTGTATCCATTGTGAAGCGACATAGAGGTCGACCCCTCCGCTACCGTCGGGAATAGCCAGACCCGATTCCGGACCCAGGAATGCCGGATCCTGCACCCCGGTCCGGTAGTCACCTCGAATAACCACCTCGGCCTGCGAACGAACCGAGGCGACCTCCCCGTGGCGAATCCGTACATGGCGGGCGATGTTGCCTTCCGGGCGGATCGGATCCCCATGCCCGGCCAGGGCGTCCTCCGGGTCGGTCAGCGGCTCACCCACCTCGTATCGGACCTCGACCGCGTCCAAAGCCCGGCGAGCGGTGTCCGGATGGTCGGCGGCCACTATGGCCACCGGTTCACCCTGGTAACGGACTTCCTCCATCGCAAGAATCGGTTGGTCGGCTACCTTGATCCCGTAGTACTTCTCACCCGGCACATCTTCGGCGGTCAGCACGGTTGCAACCCCCCTGATCTTGAGCGCCTTCGAGATGTCGATGGACACGATCCGGGCTCGCGGGTGAGGGCTCCTGAGGGTAGCGCCCCAGAGCATCCCGTCAATATGCAGATCGGAGGAGAACGCAAACCTTCCTTGCACCTTCAGCGGCGCATCGGGGCGGGCAGGCGAGGCGCCTACCCCCCGATTGTTCACTCCGGTAGGCGTCGGTCTCGAAAGTACTCGGGTACCGGAATCGTTCATACGAGACAATCCTGGAGGGCTGACCGCACCTCCGCTTCCTCAAAGCCTCGACCGATCAACACCAACCGGTTGACACGTTCCCCCGACCATTGGCCACCGGGATACAGATCGAACAGACCATGAACACCTTGTAACACCATCTGTTGCGACCGACCCTCGACCGAAAGGATTCCCTTGAGGCGGTAGATGTCCGAGCTGCGCTGTTCAAGAAGTGTCGTCAACCAGGTCCGTAACCGTTCCTCCCCGAGGGCGCCCGCCATCTCGATGCTGGTGGCCTCCATGCCGAACGCCGCCGGCGCCGGTTCCGCCGCCTCCAGGAAACCGGGACCCAGGGCGTGGGTGGAGGTGTCGAACGCTCCGATGCCGAGAACCTGGTTCGGATCCACGCGAGCGAAACATGTTCTGATGATCGGCGCGGTGCTGTTGAACTCCCGTAGCCGCTGTTCGATCTCCTCGCAGGTCTCCTCATCAACGAGATCGGTCTTGTTGAGCAGGATCCGGTCAGCGCAGAGTATCTGGTCGACTACCCGGTTCTCGGAGACGTAGCCGACGCCGAATCCTTCCAGGTGTCTCTTGACGTGCTTGGCGTCGACCATTGCCAGAATGCCGTCCATCTGAATCTTTTCAACGAGTTCCCCAACGAAGAGCGCCTGGGTCAGCGGCGCCGGATCCGCTACCCCACTGGCTTCGATGATCACATAGTCGGGTGGCTCCTCCCTGGCCATCAACTTTGCCAGCATGGAGGTCATATCACTGCGCACCGACAGCGTGCAGCACACGCAGCCGTTCGCCAACTCGATGATCTCCTCATCCGATGAAACAATCAGATCGCCGTCGATGCCGATGTCGCCCATCTCGTTGACAATCACGGCGATGCGAAGCCCGTGGTCCGATGAGAGGATATGGTTGACAAGGGTGGTCTTTCCGGCGCCCAGAAACCCGGTCAGCACGGTCACCCGCGGTTTGCTGATATCGGAGGCGGCCGGAACGTTGTTCACGAGACGGCTGCCTCCAGGGCCGCCAGCCGGACCGCGTCGACTATCTTCTCGTAGCCGGTGCATCGGCAGAGGTTCCCGGCCAGGTATTCCCGTATCTCCTCATCGGAAGGATTGGGTTTGTGGTCGAGAAGCCGGTGGGTCGCCACGACCAGCCCCGGGGTGCAGAAGCCGCACTGGACTGCTCCTTCATCGATAAACGCCTGCTGGATCGGATGGAGTCGGTCGCCGTCCGCCAACCCTTCCACGGTTACGACCTCGCTCCCGTGAGCCTGGCCGGCGGATACCAGGCATGCACATACCAACTCGCCATCCATGTAGACAGAACAGGACCCGCACTCACCCTGCTCGCAGGCGTTCTTGGACCCTCTCAGACCAAGATGTTCCCGGAGCAGGTAAAGGAGGTTGTCACCGGGCCAAACGTTCTCCGCCGAACGGGGTCGCCCGTTTACGGTGAGCTCAACGAGCATCGTCCCAACCTTCCATAACCTCGTCCCAGGCCCATCCCAGGGTTCTGGCCGCCATCACCTTCAGAGCATGAATACGGTAACGCATAGTCCCTCGAACGTCGTCGATCGGCCGACACGCGGCGGATACCATCGTGGAGAACCTGTCCACCAAAGCCGCGGGTAGCTCCCGGGGCCTTTCCCAGTAACCCCCTCGGGTGAGTTCGGATTCCAGATAGACCCTCCCTTCGGCTGCTTCGATCGGGGTAGGGGCGGCGGATCCGATCCCGGTACCCACCCGTCTATTTCCCAGATCGAAGGCAATCGCAAAGGAGACTACCGCGATCACCATGGCGTTGCGGGTCCCCACCTTCGAGAACTGCTGCGGCCCCCGGGCGGTCGGGATCAGAACCGACCTGATCAACTCGTCGGCCTCCAAGACGCTCCTCTTAGGACCGGTAAAGAAGCTCCCGATAGGAACATCCCGTATACCGCGCATAGATTCCACCCTGACGGCGGCGCCGGTGGCCAGCAACGGAGGGTGGGCGTCCCCGGCCGGCGACGCGGTGGCGAGATTACCGGCAACGGTCCCCCTATTGCGTATCTGCGGAGAGCCCACCGTTCGGGCTGCGATCGCCAATGCCGGTAAGTGGTGGGCTAAATCATCAACGATATCTGTGTACGTGACCCCGGCGCCCAGCTCGACTGTCCCGTTGTGACAAGTCCATGTTTTCAACTCATCGAGGTGGGACAGGTCAAGCAGCGCCACCGGTCGGATATGGGCAAAGTTGACGCCGACCATCACGTCGGTGCCGCCGCAGATCGTAACCGCTTCCGGGCGCTCCGTTTTCAGCGCAACGGCATCCTGCCAGGTATGTGGTCGAAGATAATCCATTAAGCCCAATCCTTCACGCCCCCGTCACACCGACCTCGAAAAGGCCACGTCAAGCCCACTTTCACGGGACATCCCGACCTTAGGGTGATGGGGGCGCCCCGTCCAAGCGGGGCTACCACGCAACTATCTTCCCAGGTCATGAGGTTAGTTTCACCTCTCTCGGTTACCCATCCAAACCCCTGCATGAAAAATCGGGGTTAAGCGTTCTCCTAAAGAGTCCTGATTCTAATGGCTGGTGTTACGAGCCAAGCGACCGTCCCGACTCTCGACCCGCCTTTACGGAATACGGGCTCTCGTTCCTTGACATGATCCGTGATACCGTGAGTCAAGCCGCTATCGGGAATGGGATGGTATGACCGAAATGCAGCTGGACAAGCAAGACTCCCGATCCCGGCTGCTTCGCCGCGCCCACCGACTGGAATGGTTGACGGTGGGCTGGAATGTGATAGAAGGTGTTATCGCGGTAGCCGCGGCTGTTGCCGCGGGGAGCGTTGCCCTGCTCGGGTTCGGGGTAGACAGCTTTGTCGAAACCCTCTCCGGCGCAGTGATCCTCTGGCGCATCGCGGCTGAGCGGCGTGCAACCGCCATGACCAGGATCCGGAAGGTGGAGGACCTGGCCCGCCGAGGGGTGTCGATCAGCTTATGGCTTCTGGCCCTGTATGTGGCAGTGGATGCCACCGCCGCGCTGGTTACCGTTGAACGGCCATCCTCCTCGGCCGTCGGCGTGACTTTGCTGGTGGTGTCGGTTGCCGTAATGAAGTGGCTGGTGAACGCCAAGCGAGCCACAGCACGATCACTCCACAGCCATGCAATGGAAGCTGACGCCGCCCAGACCGACTTCTGCTGGAAACTCTCGGTGGTTGCTTTGGTCGGGCTGATGGCGAATGCCGTTCTAGGTTGGTGGTGGGCGGACCCGCTCGCCGCCCTGGCGCTCAGCGGGTTGATCGCCGCCGAAGCCCGCCGAACATGGAGGTTAGGCGCCGTCTGTTGCGGTTAGCACTGAATAGATGGACGTGGTCAGCCGCTCTGGTTCTATTGGTGTCCGCCTGTGTCACGGCCGAGGCGCCGCCCGACACCACACCCGATTCAAGCGCCGAACCCGGGACTACCGTGACGCCCACCACGGTGTCCCCGACGGAGAGGCGGCGCCCCGAAGTCACCACTTCGACAGCGGAAGGGACCATCCCGACGGCGGCGCCGACCGTAGCATCTTCAACGACGGTTGCACAGGCCCCGACAACCGCTCCCTTACCGGGCGAACCGTCCGACTTCGGACCGGACCGAGACGCCGACTTGGTGGTGGTAGGGGTGGAACATGCTGATGTGCTCAACGTCCGCGATACGCCCGCCGGCGACATCATCGCCACCCTCGACCTCTTAAGTCCCTATGTCGGCATCCTCGAGGTTCGCTCAGTACCTTCCAGAGAAGTTCTGGCGACACCGGACTCGTGGGAGGACGCCATCGTTGCTACCGGGCGCGCCAGAACCCTTCCTACCACGACCTGGTACGAGCTACGGGCAGGCGGTTTGACAGGCTGGGCGAGCGCCGCGTATCTGGCGCAAACGGGAACCACTGACGACCTAACCTCCCACATAGTCGAGACCCTCGGTGAGCAGCCCCGGGCGGATACGATGGTCGACCTGGGTTTGACCGTCGCAGGAGTGGTCGCTCCCGGTGAACCGGCCTCTCGGGTGGTGGTCTCGGTGGCGCCCATCGTGTTCGAGGCCATCGGTGAGATCACGATCGACGTTTTAAACGTGGGCGACGACTCCATCTTCGGCTTCAAGCTGGCCATCTTCGCCCACGTCGAGGGTGACTGGATGTCGGAGGACCCTGGCCCCTTCACACTTCGATCGGTCGAGAGCACCGTCCTCTGCTACGCCGACCGGGGAGTAACCGAAGACGGATTCTGTATCTAACCCCGATCTTTGAACAGGGGTTTGAATGGGTGACCGGGAGAGATGAAGACCGGTCTATGCGGATCAGATCGCGATAGGACGGCGTGCTCGAATGATGGCGGAGTGGACTCCCTCCACTGGTTGGGAGTTGGCGGTCTCCGTCATCTGATGGGTGGGAACAATCTCCACATCGGTCAGGCCGGCCGATTCCAATCCGTTCCGGTACTCGGTGAAGGACGGCGCCCCGGCGATGCACCCCACCCACGAACCTCGTTCGGCGCGCTGATCGGGAGTCAAGGTGTCCTCCGCCACCACATCGGTGACCGCCACCCGTCCACCAGGCCGGAGAACTCGGGCGATTTCCGCAAACACCGCCGCCTTATCCTCTGACAGGTTGATCACACAGTTCGAGATAACCACATCCACCGAGGCTTCGGGTAGCGGAATGTCCTCCATGTAGCCCTTGAGGAATGTGACGTTGTCCACCCCTGCCTCCTCGGCGTTGGCCCGGGCCAGCGCCAGCATCTCGTCGGTCATGTCCAATCCGTAAGCGAATCCCGTCGGACCTACCCGCCTCGCGGATAGCAACACATCGATCCCGCCACCCGAACCCAAGTCCAGAACGGTCTCGCCGGGGTTCAGGAGCGCCACGGCAACCGGGTTCCCACAACCGAGGGATCCTTCGGCCGCCGCCTGCGGGAGTTCGTCGAGATACGAAGGCGTATAGAGATCCAAGGCGTTTTCGCATCCCGGAGCGGTCTCCGTTACTCGACGGTTGATCGCCCGGGCGGCGTTGGCGTAGCTCTCGCGTACCTGCTCACGAATGGTATTGGTCATGGAAACCTCGGGTTGCGGTGGCGGCCTGCAGTACCTGATTTACTCGGCCATTCTACGCTGATACTCCTTGCAATACTCGTATCAACCGGAGCTCCGGAACACTTTGGATCATCAACCGGCGGCACCCTCGAACCTATCCGTTAGGAGGGTACTGGAAAACTCCCTGCCCGCCCGACGTCCGATGGTAAACACCCTGGTCAGCGGGCGGAGGACCAACCAACCCCTTGTATCTTCGGCACCCTAGCGCCCTGAGTCAGGAAAAGACCGCGAAAAATGCCGCATCAGGCCCTTCCAGGCGGGCCCTCCCCCACCGCCACCACCTTTGCCGAGACGCGTCCTCCCATACCCCTGGCGGGGCAGTCTCGAACGAATTTGATCCCTCACACGGTCCAGGTCGACGTCGGAAGCGGACCGCTGGTAATTACGGTTAACCAACAACATACAGCCGGGGTAGGACAGAAACGATCCACAAGTCCCGCCGACGGCGGTGTCGGCTGAGGAACAAAGGCGGACCACGGTCGCGCAATCCGACTTTCTTACAGGATATGGACCAAACGAACTGAAGATACAGTGCACCAGGAGGCTACTGAAAACCCCCCTGCCGGCCCGACGTCCGATTCCGATGGTAAACTGCCTGGTCAGCGGACGGAGGGCCACCCCACCCCCGTCTTTTTCAGCACCCTCCTATCGAGGCAGATGACGGACTCCCCCTCAACCACGCCACGAATTGACATTGTGAGTCCTGGCAAGTCCAGCCCCTGGCGGCGGTGTCGCTCTCGAACTGACACCGCCGCCCCTCCCCATACATGCCTCGGTGTTAAATCGGCGGTTACCGTGGGAAAGGTTGGTGTGTCCGGTTACCAGTCCGAGAACGCAGCGCACAAGGAAGCGGAACATTGGCTTGACACACCCGATGGACAAGCCTTGGATGACATCTTGACCCAGGTTTTCAGGACCCTCCTATCGCCTCGATGTCGCTCGGGTCGTCCAGCATCTCCCAGCGGAGTAGCGAGATGGGGACGTTGCCGTTGCTCCACAGATGGTCGTGGAACCATCGCAGGCTGAATCCGGCCCCCAGCTTCTTCTTGGCGTCGGCGAGCAGCCGGATTATCTCCAGCTTGCCTACCATGTAAGCCATCGCCAGGCCCGGGTTGGATACATACATCGACGTCTCCTCGAGAGCGGTCTGTGGATCGACCGGGATCAGCTCCTCGAACATCCTCATCCCCTCCTCGAGGGTGATAGCCCCGGTAGCCAGGCTCACGTCCACCACCGTCCGCAGGCTACGGAGCCGCTTGAAGTTCTGGGTCACCAGCCTTGACCAGGGAGCGTCGTCGAACAGGCCGGCCTGGAGCATCAACGCCTCGTTGTAATGGGCCAAACCCTCGTTGCTGATCGAGTCGTAGTAGCGCCGACGTAGGGGGTTGGGATTGGCCCAGGAGAGGGCCAACTGCTTGTAGTGGACGCCTTCGTGCATGATGCCGAGACGCGGGTCGCGAGCGTTGGCCTCGTAGAAGTAGGACAGGGGCCGGTTCGGATCCCACACGTACGTGTACGCATCCTCGTCGAGACGCTGATCGGATGTCAGGTCGTTGGCCACCCCCAGCCAGTTGAGAGGCTGCACGTACTCAGGCAGGGGCGCGGTGAGGTAGCGGCGGAGCGACTCGGGTTGGGTGAGAAGGTTCTCGTTCTCGTAGAACTCCCGGACCGATTGCTCATCCCGGGCCTGCTGCTCGCACTGGGCCTCGGCGGTCGGGAAGCGGTCCGGCACCGGCGTGTCCGCGTAGCGGTTGCGCTCCACCTCCTCCCAGGCGTAGTTGTAGTAGAGCTCCCGCTCGGCCAGTAACACCATCTCCTCGGGCTGGAGGGGTAGGAGCGCTACGTTGCGGAGATACCACATGAAGTTGTCGCGACCCACCGGCTCGGGCGGCGGCATACCGGCCTGATGCTCACGCAGCCACTCCCGGAACGCCACCAGCTGCTCGGTGGCCACGGCGCCGGCCTCGGCCAGAGCGCTCCGCAGTGAACCGTCGAAGAATCCGCTCAGCTCTTGGATCGACCTGGGCAGGGCAGACTCGATATCCCGGAGCAGGCGGATGGCGGAGGCGGCCAGAGCGGACGTGCCTGCTCGGGCCAGGTTCTCCACGGCGACTTCGAGTTGGGGACCCACCATGTGGAGCTTGTGGATGATGCCGTCCTGTCGGTTCCTATCGAATGGCGGCGGGCAGAGCAGCGAGTCGTAATAGGTGCCGAGCGCCTGATGGACCTGCATGACCGCATCCCGTTCCCAGGAGCGCAGGATCCTGGTCTCCCACTCCACCCGGGAGATGGCGGAACCGATCAGCCGGTAGTCGACCTGGGTGGGAACAGGCTCGCCCGACACGTCGAGGTCCTCCCATCGCTGCCGGAAGTCGGCGGCCTTCTCCAGCCTGTGGCGAGCCGAGTCCTCATCGAACTGCGGGATCCAGTCGGGTACCAGCTCCAGGCGGGGGACATCGTCAGGGCTCCGGTAGCCGGTGACCACTCTCCAGTCCCAGAACTCAGCGCCTAGGTCCTGCACCGCCTGGTTCATATCACTCATGTGAAGTCCTCTCGTTAGTCAGACCACGGATTGACGACGTCGACGCCGCATCCCTCGAAGCCATCGGTATCCCGCGTGGCCACCGAGGCGCCCACCGAACGTGCGATCGCAGCTATCTGGCAGTCAGGCCGGCTGATAGGACGGCCCGCGGCCCGTCTTGAGGCCGCTATCAGAGCGTAGGCACGGGCGGCATCACTCTCGAAAGGGAGAGTACGCCCTGCGAAGTCCTCTCCAAGGAGCCCTTCTACCGCAACTCGGAGATTCCTCCGCCGAGACCCTTCCGGGATAACCTCAACGCCGTACCGCAACTCGGCCTCGCTGATGCTCGACAGATAGAGGCGACGGGCCGCCTGCCGGACAACCCAATCAAACACCCGGACAGCAGGACGCGGCCGAATCAGCTCAGAAACGACATTGGTGTCCAGGATGATCATCGACCGCCATCGGTGAAGTCGGGCGGATCCCCCATGGGTTC
Source organism: uncultured Acidimicrobiia bacterium (assembly GCA_964516495.1). Taxonomy (GTDB): domain Bacteria; phylum Actinomycetota; class Acidimicrobiia; order Spongiisociales; family Spongiisociaceae; genus JAPPFW01. The sequence goes on from CAZEZF010000022.1 coordinate 26,394, forward strand.
GCGCGGCGGCAACTCCAATTCGACACCACCCAGAGGCTCAAACCGGCTACGGATCGCCCGGACAAGGTCCTCACCCGTCGAGGGCTCCGTGTCCAGGGCTGCTTGGAGGATGTCCCTGGCCTCCTGTTCCATGGATCTTCCGTTCTCGGCCGCCCGGATGCGCAGCCGACGCTTCAGTCCTTCTTCAAGGTTCCGCACGGTGATACTCGCCATGACCTGCTCCTGCCTGCAACCTACAGGGATCATACTGTGATTTCACAGTTGACCTGTAGTGACTCGGCGAGCCTGGCAGGTCGGTTCAGCCAGGGAGAATCTTGCATGTACTACCGGGCTCAGCACACAGGTCAGTTGACCATCTCGAGGCGACGATCTCGTTCACGATCCACCCTGGCGCGCTCCGCCGGATCTCCCCAGCCCCCTCCCCCACCGGTCTTCACCAGGAGCCTCGTTCCGGCCTTCACCTTCAGACCGTTGGCCTTGAGCATGCGGGTGGGAGCCTGGCCGGGACGATGCACCCACACCTCGGGCGACGCTCCGTCCTCACCACCGAACAGACCCCACGACGGTTGCTTGGAACGTTCGAACCATAGATTGACGGTGCATGGCGCTAAAAGTTCGTACTCCCGGATGATTCCGAGGCCACCGCGCCACTTGCCGTCACCGCCCGACCCGTCCCGCAGGGCGTGACGACGCAACAGGAACGGATACCGGTTCTCCAACGACTCGATCGGTTGGTTCCGGTATTCCCCGGCTGCTGAATGGGTCAAGGCCGATTCGCCGTCCCCGCCCTCGTAGGCGCCCCAACCGCCGGTCAGGGACTCGCCCGAAAGGAAGAGGCCGAACTCGTTCTCCCCCACGATGCTGACATTCCACGAGTCGCCCACATGCCCGGCGGCAGCCCGCTCGGGAATTACCGGGCTCAAGGCCTTGATCATCAGATCGATGGCCAGCATCAGATGAGGTCCGTAATGGAGGCAGGGGGCGGTCTCGCTCGGGTTGAAACAGGTACCCCGAGGAGCGATCACCTCCAGGTTACGGAAGTTGCCGCCCGATACCGGAGCGTGGGGGTTGACCAGGAACTTGAACCCCTGCTCGATGGCAGACCGGGTCTGCACGATGCCGCTGTTGATGCTGCCCACGCACTGGCGGTTGGAGCCGGAGAGGTCCACCGTCAAGCCGTCACCGTCCACGGTGACCGTGACCTTCACATAGACGGGATCTTCACCGACACCGTCGTCGTCGAGGTAACCGTCGGCCACATACACACCGTCGGGAATCTCCGCCACCGACGCCCGGTCCTCCGCCTCCGCCTGTTCGAAGACGGCCTGGATCGACTCTTGCACCTGATCCCATCCAAACCGATCCACGATCGATCCAAACCGCTCCACTCCCGTCCGGCAGGCACTGATCTCGGCCATCAGGTCGCCCACCAGCGCAGTCGGAAACCGGGAGTTGAGCGCGATCAGGTCCACGATCTGCTGATCAAGACGACCGGCCCGGAAGATACAGGTCGGCCCGATCCGCAAACCCTCCTGGAAGATATCAACCGAGTCCCCGACGTAGCCGGCCCGTTTGGCGCCGATATCGTTCCAGTGCGCCTTGGCCGCCGAGAACCCTCGCAGCGACCCGTCCAGGAAGATCGGAGCGAAGACCGTCACATCGTTCAGATGGCTCCCGGCGATCGTCGAATCGTTGACAATCCAGACATCCCCGTCCCGGAAGACCTCGTAACCCTTGATCCGGATCACCGCCCGCAACGTCCCGCCCAGGCTTCCCAGAAAGAACGGAAGACCCGGCGCCTGACCCAGCAACCGACCCTCGGCGTCGAATATCCCCACCGAACAGTCCTTCGCCTCATAGATGACCGGGCTGTACGCGCTGCGATACAGGTTCCGCCGCATCTGCTCCGCACCCGAGATGAACGCGTTACGCACCACCTCGACCGTCGCCGGAGAAGGTTGCGGGCCTGTCCCTGACCTCATGGTCTACTACCTGAGTCCGCTATTTCCGAGGTAGGAGAGCCGGGCCGCAAACCGGATAGAGGATACATCGGCTGCTACCGCTAAGAAACGTCGTGACTCAAACCACCATCTCCAGGCGACGGTCTTGCTCACGATCCTCGACCCCACGCTCGTCGGGATCACCCCAGCCGCCTCCCCCGCCGGTCTTTACCAGGAGCCTCGTGCCTGCCTCCACCTTGAGATTGTTGGCTTTGAGCATGTGTTCGGGAGGTTCCCCCGGACGGGATACCCACACCTCGGGAGGCTTCCCGTCGGCGCCTCCGAAGAGGCCCCAGGAGGGCTGGCCCGCCCGCTCGAACCACAGCTGCACCGTGACCGGCGCCAGCATCTCGTACTCCCGCACGATGCCGAGGCCGCCCCGCCATCTGCCGTCACCGCCCGATCCCTCACGCAGGGTATGGCGGCGCATTATCAGCGGGTAACGGTGTTCCATGGTCTCGATAGGGAAGTTCTTGAAGTCGCCGGCGGCGGAATGGATAAGGGCTGACTCCCCGTCTCCCCCCTCGTAGGCGCCCCAACCGCCGGTTAACGCCTCCCCCGACAGGAAGAGGCCGTGCTCGTCCTCGCCCACGATGATGACATTCCACGAGTCTCCGACATGGCCGGCCGCCGCCCGGTCGGGGATGACCGGACTGAGAGCCTTGATCATCAGATCCAAGGCCAGCATCAGATGCGGCCCGTATTTGAGACAGGCGGCGGTCTCGCTCGGATTGAAGCAGGTGCCCTCCGGTGCGATCACCTCCAGGTTGCGGAAGTTCCCGCCCGACACCGGGGAGTGCGGATTTACCAGGAACTTGAATCCCTGTTCGATCCCCGAGCGGGTCTGCACGATGCCGCTGTTCACGCTTCCCACGTTCTGGCGGTTGGAGCCGGTCAGGTCAACGGTCATGCTGTCGCCCTCCACGGTGACGGTCACCTTGACAAGCACCGGATCCTCGGTGACACCGTCGTTATCGAGGTAGGCCTCTTCGACGTAGGTACCGTCGGGGATCTCCGCCACCGAGGCGCGGTCCTCCGCCTCGGCTTGGGTGAAGACAGCCTGGATCGAGAGCTCCACCTGGTCCCATCCGAACCGGTCGACGATGGAACGGAACCGGTCAACCCCGGTTCGGCAGGCGCTGATCTCCGCCATCAGATCACCGACCAGCGCGGTCGGGAACCGCGAGTTGAGGGCGATCAGGTCCACGATCTGCTGGTCGAGACGGCCCGCCCGGAAGATACAGGTCGGCCCGATCCGCAAACCCTCCTGGAAAATGTCGGTCGTGTCGCCTGCAAAACCAGCTTCTTTAGCACCGATGTCGTTCCAATGCGCCTTGGCGGCGGTAAAACCCCGCAGCGTTCCGTCGACGAAGGCCGGGGCATAGACAGTCACATCGTTTAGATGGCTTCCGGCGATGGTCGAATCGTTGACGATCCACACATCCCCTTCCTGGAAGACTTCGGATCCCTTGATCTTCATCACCTGCCGGAGCGTTCCACCCAGGCTTCCCAGAAAGAACGGAAGACCCGGCGCCTGACCCAGCAACCGACCTTCGGAGTCGAATATCCCCACCGAACAGTCCTTCATCTCGTAGATGACCGGACTGTGCGCGCTGCGATACAGGTTCCGCCGCATCTGCTCCGCCCCCGAGATGAACGCGTTACGCACCACCTCGACCGTGGCCGGCGAGGGCATGGATGTTTCGGTTGCCCGGTCGACGGCGCTCATGATCGGCTCCTCTCCATTACCAGATGCCCCTGGGCGCCCACCCACAACTCCCATCCTGGAGGTATTACGGTGGTGGTGGACGGCTCCATGACGATGGCCGGACCAACCAGCGGCCCGGACAGGGAGTTGCGGGTCACCACCGGGATGTCGATGGCCTGCCCGTCGAAGACCACCTGCTCGCGGACCGCTACCTCTTCGCCGCCGTCGCCGGTCCGGGCGCCTTCACCGGGACCCCGTTCGAACTCCACGATGCCGGTGAGGCGAATCGCCACCATCTCGATAGGCGCCTCGGGGTTGCTGTGCCCGTATCGTTCCTTATACCGGCTGTGGAAGTCCGCCTTGAAATCCTCGTCGGCGACGGTTCCCGGTAGCGGCACCCTGAGCGAGTACTCCTGGCCGACGTAGCGAAGTTCGATGATGGTCTCGAACCTCATCTCGTCCCTGGTCTCTTCGTCGACCTTCATCTCACTGCACACCCGATCCTTGAGACGGGCGATCGGAGCGTGGAGGTCGAGGAATGGTTCGTCGAGCCTCCGGTAATACGTCGACACCGCCGCGTGGCGTACATCTCCCTGCAGCATGCCCCAGGCGGAGAAGACCCCGGGGTCGGAGGGGATGAGCACCCGTTCCACTTCCAACTCCTCGGCCAGGAAAGCGGCATGTAGGGGACCGGCGCCGCCGAAAGCGACGATGGCGAAGTCCTTGGGATGGAGGCCGCGTTCCACCGTGAGCTCGCGAATGGCCTCGGCCATCACGAAGTGGGTTACGTCGAGCGCCTGTTCGGCCAATTCGGTGGCGGTGAGGCCGAAACCCTCCGCCACCGAGTTCAAGGCCTCTTCGGCAGCCCGGCGATCAAGATCGAGCGCCCCGGCCAGTTTCTGGGCTCTCGGCAGGCGACCCAGCATGACGTTGGCGTCTGAGACGGTGGGCTGGACGCCACCTCGACCGTAGCTGGCGGGACCGGGCGAGGACCCGGCCGACTCCGGTCCGACCCGCAGACCGCCGTGCTTCTCGTGGATGATGCTCCCGCCCCCGGCGCCGATACTCACCAACTCCACCGCGGGCGCCAGAATCGGCAGACCTTGCAGCTCGAACTCGGATTGCATACCGACCTGGCCGCCGCGCACGATTGAAACGTCGAAAGAGGTGCCCCCCATGTCGATGCAGATCAGATCCGGGTGATCTGTCTGACGACCGACTTCGCGACCACCGATCACACCGCCGACCGGCCCGGAGTAGAGAGTGAGAACCGCCCGATCCGCGGCCGAGTCGGCGATCATCGCCCCTCCGTTTGACTGCGTGATGTGCAACTCGGCGGCCAAGCCTCGGTCCGAGAGCGCGGTGGACAACCGGCTCAGATAGTGACGGACCTTGGGCGTGATGTAGACGGAGGTGACGGTGGTCGAGGTCCGTTCGTACTCTCGCCACTCCGGCGCCACGTCGTGGCTCATGATGATAGGAATGTCGGGAAGGAATTCCTTGAGCAATTCCTTCACTTCGAGTTCGTGAAGCGGATCGACATAAGAGTGGATCAGGGACACCGCCACCGCTTCGTACTCACCTTCGGCTATGGCCTTGGCGACCACCTCTACCGAGTTGGTGTCGAGCGGGGTCAGAACCTCGCCGTCCGCCGACATCCGCTCATCCACCTCGAAGATGGAGTCTCGCTCGGTGAGAGGGGTGGGTTTGCGGTACTTCAGGTCGTACATGTCCGGCCGATGCCCGCGACCGATCAGATAGGCGTCACGATAACCCCTGGTGGTGATCAGGGCCACCCTTCCTCCGGAACGCTCCAGGAAGGTGTTGAGCCCTACGGTGGTTCCGTGAATGAAGAGGTCCACATCGGACAGGTCGGCGCCCGCCTGTTCCACCGCGTCAAGCACCCCGTCGACCAGGTCGTCGGGGGTAGTCAAGACCTTGGACACCTCGGTTCCGGACTCCGACTCCAACACAAGATCGGTAAACGTGCCACCGATGTCAACCGCAATCCTTGTCCCCATTTCGTTGCGATCCCTTCATTTCGCAGACATTCACCAGCGTACCAGTCTATGACGACAGCTTTGTCGGCCTCGTAACGCAACCGTTTATAACCTTCGGTCGGAACATCCGTCATTCAAGGCCGGCTACGTTTCCACCCTTCCGGGAAACGGTGTCCAGGAGGTATCGGCCAGGGTTTCGATATCAGAACCCTTCAGTCCGAGTACCGACAGGGTGAATAGCGTGTCATCAACCACGATCGAACGCCGGATCGGTAGCGAGTCCGCATAGAGGAACATGTCGAAGCCGAACGCGCTCTCGTAGTCGAACTCCGGGTCGAGTTCGTGGCGAACGGCGCCGACCTCTCTGATCCTGTCGCGTTCGACGGCAAGAACCACGGCGCTGCTGGAATCAATCCGGTCACCACTCTCCGGACGGTATGTAGACCGATGGATCGGCAACACGGCTATCCCTGTAGGGGGCCAGTAGAGAAAGGCGTGATGATCGAACTCAGCTTCGGAGGTGGACCCTGCTTCGAAGGTGTAGGCATCGGTGCGTACCGGGTTCGATAGGTCGGAGAGGTCGAACAGCGACACTTGCGACCCGCGTAGGTTTCCTTGTTCATCGGCATCCCGGCCTACGCCGAGGAGCATCCTATCCCCGACAGGGTGCAGGTAGCCCGAATAGCCCAGGATCTTGAGCTCCCCCAGAACCTCCGGGGCGGTCGGATCGGAAAGGTCAATGGTGTAGAGGGGATCCGTCTCGCGGAAGGTGACCAGATAGCCGATATCACCCAGAAAGCGCACCGCAAAGATGCGTTCGCCCTCGCCGAGGCCTTCGACCGAGCCCACCACCTGCAACTGGCGGCCAACCCGCTCAAGCACATCTATGCGGCTTTCGGATAGGTCATCTTGCCACCAACCAAAGGGGGCATTGGTGGAGGCGACTCTCAGGTACCCGTCGTGTTCGGACATGGCGAACTGATTGAGGAGAAAACCGTCCACCGAACCACTCGCTTCGTACACCGGACCGGTGGGATCGCTTATGTCGAAACTGTGGATGTGGGTCAGAAAGCCTCCGGGATCGTCGGTTTCCACATCCCATGCGTCGGCCCAGCCGTGCGTAGCTACATAAAGCCGGTCGGTGGACGCGTACACCGTGTCGCCTCCCGACATAATTGTGGCCACGGATTCGATATTCAGGTCCCCGGAGATGGCGAAGGTCGCTACCGAGAGCATGCCAAGACCTGAGAACTCCTGCGGTGCGTAACTCGAGGAGCACTCCACCAAAGAACCCTTGGTGGTTTCCCCGTGCATCGTCAACTCGTATTGCGGCGTCCAGTGCGACGGGTCGGACTCTTCGACGGCGCGGCGGTTTGCCTCCTCGGCTCTCAGTTCGGCGGAGGTCGAATCGGAGGCCGGATACACGAACTCGAACCCGATAGTCGGATGTGAACTCAATACCAGGACCACCCGGTCCTCTACCATCCGGGCCGACACCAGGTCGGCTTCGACCATTAGTATGGCCGCCACCCGCATATGGTCAGGTTCAGACAGGTCGATCTGAGATACACGCGTGCTCGGATTGTCACCGTAGTAGTCGAAGATTCTCTCCATCAGGATGGCGGTATCCCCGCTCATAAGGATATCTCTGGTCCACACTTCGGCGCCGTCGCGTTTCGGGAACGGTGGCATTGATGAGATCAGATGCGGAGACCCCGAAGATAGGTCAACATAGTGGAGGCCGTGAAGATCGGCGGCGAGGATCCGGCTGCCGTCAGTCTTGACGATATCGGGCTCATCGACCCCGGCTACCTGGACGTTGGTCGTGGAGTAGTCCGGGCCAACCGTATCACTAGCCGGAACCGCCCATTCGTCTTGCGCAGACCATTCGGCCTGGGTGACCACTACAGTCCCCTGTTCACCATTCAACCCGTAGGCGCCGACCCGTTCCACAACCTGCGCCCGTGTGTGGTCTAGGAAAGCCTCGCATGAGTCGAACTTCACAAGTTCCGAAGCCGAGAGCCCTGCAGTTCCGCTCGCCCCGGTAGCAATCGCCGCGGAACCACCGGCGCCAGTCGAACCGGCCGCCGAGCCCCCCTCGGAGACCGAATCAATAGTCGTAGACGTAGAGGAACGCCCGGCAACACTTGAGTCAACCACCGGCTCACCCCCGGAAACCGAACCAAGAGTCGTAGACGTAGAAGAACCACCCACAACAGTCGAACCGACCACCGGCTCACCCTCCGAGACAGAACCAGCATCAACCGAAGAAGAAGACAAACCGGCGCCACTCGGTGCAACTTCCGCCACCACGATCCCGTGGGTGGTCTCGGACGCAACGGTCGCACAAGCGCTCAACAAGAAGACTAAGGCTACCAACCCCACCGAACATCTGCCCCTCATCAATCCCTCCATGGTCGCGCCTTCCATTTCAAAGATTTGACGCTCCTGATGGTGGCGCCGGTTCCCTAATTTTTAATGCAGGGGACGCTACCCGGACATCTCGTCGTTATCCAGTTGTCATAGTGATAGATGGGGGAACGAAGTCATCCGGTGGAGATGGAGGCAACACCGGCGTAGTGGATTCCCTATATGGGAGTCAACAGGAATCATTCCAACTACAGCCAGTCCACAATAAGACAACAGTCACCATGAGACAAAGACGACTGAGGAAACCTCTATCAAAGGTCAATCCAGGGCCCGCCCTGCCGCTCTCTCATAGAGCAATTATAATAGTTCAATGTCATTTCATTAGTGGTAGAGAAGGCGGAGATAATGGGGCGCCCACCATTCCGTTCAGAAGACGGGACGTCAGAGTATTCGCCCGAATCAGTCACTGGAGGATCGCACTACATCCCGACCTTCCAGCAACGCACCAACCGTCCGTCGTCGCCACTGGGAGCTAGATCCTGTTCAGAAGCGCAGGCGGCCTCGGCCAGCGGGCATCTAGGCATGAGACGACATCCCGAGGTGGGGTCGGTCTCGCCTTTGGGACCCAGCGAGAAACTATCGGTTTCGAACCGACTCGCCGCCATCAGAGCCTGCGTGTAGGGATGGGCCGGCGAGCCGAATACCTGCTCCGCCGTGCCCTGCTCCACAATCTGGCCCAGATACATCACGATCACCTCGTGCGCGCACGCGCGCACCGCTTCGAGATCATGGGAGATGAAGACGAAGGCGACGTGAAACTCCTCCTGGAGTTCCTGCAGGAGCGCGAGGATGTCCCCGCGCACGCTCAGGTCGAGAGAGGATGTAGGCTCGTCCAACACCACAAGTTCGGGGTCGGGCGCCAACGCCCGGGCGATAGCCGCACGCTGCAACTGCCCTCCGCTCAACGCCGCCGGTTTCCGGTCCCACAACTCCTCACCGAGGCTGACGGC
>CAZEZF010000023.1:0-14674 GCA_964516495.1 uncultured Acidimicrobiia bacterium
TCTGTGCATCTCTCTCGGTTACCCATTCAAACCCCTGCATGAAAAATCGGGGTTAAAGACGGGGTGGGTTGGCCCTCCGTCCGCTGACCAGGGAGTTTACCGTCGGACGTCGGGCCAAGCCGGGGGTTTCTCAGCGCCCTCCTGGCTCTATCAGGCGCCGGTCCCTCGCGTAGACGCCGCGCCTATATTCGTACTGTGAGGTCGGCTCGGCGCCTTCAGAGGTTTCCACAAGGCCGGAGAGCGACTGAACTGTCCCCGACACGCCATATACTCAGACCCACCCGATCCAAGGAAGGTTCCTAATCATGTCTTCAGACGTTGTGCTGGTTCTGGCGCTGGTCGCCGGACTGGCGGCGCTTGCTCTTGCTTTCTATTACGCGAAGGTTGTTCTAGCCGCCGATCCGGGAAATGATCGGATGCGTGAACTGTCGGCGGCCATCCGCGAGGGGGCTAACGCCTTCATGAGGCGTGAGTACACCTGGGTTGCCGTTTTCGTCGTGGTGCTGGCGATTCTCATCTCCGTGGTGTTGCCGTGGGGCGCTCCCTGGGGCTCGATAGCCTATGTATTCGGAGCGGTCCTCTCGGCCGGCGCGGGCTTCGTGGGTATGAGGATTGCCACCTCCGCCAACTCCCGTACCGCGGAGGCGGCTCGGCAAGGTGGTGTCAAGCAGGCCCTACCGGTGGCCTTCCGGGGAGGCGCCGTGATGGGATTCAGCGTCGCCGGACTGGGGCTGCTCGGGGTGGTGATCGGCTACTTCCTCTTCGTCCATGTGCTGGACATCGCCGACGCGGATCAGTACAACATCATCGCCGCCATCGGGTTGGGGGGCTCATCGATTGCCCTGTTCGCCCGAGTCGGGGGCGGTATCTACACCAAGGCCGCCGATGTGGGCGCCGACCTTGTCGGCAAGGTAGAGGCCGGCATCCCTGAAGACGATCCTCGTAATCCGGCGGTTATCGCCGACAACGTAGGCGATAACGTAGGTGACGTAGCCGGTATGGGGGCTGACCTGTTCGAATCCTATGTGGGTTCGATCGTTGCTCCGATCGCGTACGCGGCCATCGTCTTCGCTTCGAGTTCCTTCGCGGTCGAGGCAATCGTGTTCCCGCTGGCGATAGCGGCGGTCGGCATGTTCGCGGCCATCATCGGGTCCTTTTTCGTGCGGGTAACCGGGGACAGTCTGGCGAAGGCATTGCACCGGGGAAACAACGTAGCCGTGGCGCTCACGGTCATCGGCGTCCTGATACTCACATTCATGATCTTCGGTGATGGAAGCGGAGTGTCGAACCCCTTCGGTCTGGCGTTGGCGGTCCTGATCGGTCTTCTGGTGGGCATCGTGGTAGGGAAGATCTCCGAGATATTCACCTCCGACCACTACAAGACTGTCAAGGAAATCGCCCGCCAATCCGAAACCGGTCCCGCCACGGTGGTTCTCACGGGAATAGCCGAAGGAATGCGTTCCGCCGCTTTTTCGGTGGTGGTGGTGGCCGCGGGCATTGCAGGCGCCTACGCGGCCGGGGATTGGGCTATCGGCGACGGCGGAGGGATATACGGTGTGGCGATCGCCGCAATCGGTGTCCTTTCAACGCTCGGTATCACGGTGGCGGTCGATGCCTACGGCCCGATCGCCGACAATGCCGGGGGAATAGCGGAGATGGCGCACCTACCTCCTGAAGTCCGAGAAGCCACCGACGAACTCGACGCTCTCGGGAACACGACCGCCGCCCTGGGGAAGGGCTTTGCGATCGGCTCGGCTGCGGTTACGGCTCTGGCCCTGTTCGCAGCCTTTACCCAAGCGGTGGGACTCGAGTCGATCGACATCACCAATGTAGGTACCACAGTCGGTTTGTTCCTGGGGGCTATGTTCCCGTTCCTCTTCGCCTCATTGACGATCAACGCGGTAGGTCGGGCCGCCTTCCGGATGATCGAGGAGGTCAGACGACAGTTCCGCGAGATACCAGGACTTCTCAAGGGCGACCCGGACGTCCGGCCCGAGTACGCCAAGGCGGTAGACATCGCGACCGGTTCCGCTCTGAGAGAGATGATCATTCCGGGCGCCCTCGCCGTGGCCTTGCCGCTGGTGGTGGGTTTCGTGGATGTGGAGGCGTTAGGAGGCCTGCTGGCCGGGGCGCTCGTGACCGGTTTCCTGCTGGCCATCTTCATGGCCAACGCCGGCGGCGCCTGGGATAACGCCAAGAAACTGATCGAATCGGGGGCATTCGGAGGTAAGGGATCGGATCAACACAAAGCAGCGGTGATAGGTGATACCATAGGAGATCCATTCAAGGATACCTCGGGTCCGGCTATGAACATCGTCATCAAGGTGATGACCATCGTATCGCTCATCTTCGCGGCGGCCTTTATCTGATTAACCCTGATTCTTCACCCCGGTAATCCAACTTCGAGTAGATCAACTAACGCGGAATAGTTCGATAGGTGTGCCGGTTCCATCGGAGTCCGGTGGCCCTGACGTGAGTTCCAGCAGGAAGGGCAAATGGCTAGACATGTGATCCTGATGCGCCACGGCGAGTCCGAGGCCAACGCCGGTCATCTATTCCAAGGCGCCGGCGACAGCCCGACGACCGCCCGAGGTCGGTCCCAGGCCAGGAAGGCCGGACACAGACTGGCGGCGCATCGTATAGCCATAGTCGAGTCATCCGACCTCCAGCGTTCGGTGGAGACCGCCCTTGAATCCGGTTTCAAGCCACATCGGCGGACCCGATGGAGAGAAGGTGACATCGGTGAGTGGGAAGGTCTGCACCAGGCGGTAGTAACAGAGCGTTACCGCGAAGACCTTGAACGTCTCAACCGGGATTTCGACATGCCTATGGGGGTGACGGGCGAATCGCCCCGACAGGTCGCCGACCGGGGATGTGAAGCGCTTCAAGACCTGGTTTCCCGCCTTGAGGATGAGGAGACGGGCTTGGTAGTAACCCATGGTGGACTTATCGGCGCCGTGCTGTGGCGATTGCTTGACCTTCCGGTAGGTCGTCGCCGTCTCTCATTCCTCACCAACACATCCATTTGCGAGCTGACATTCCACGAACACGGGACTGTGCTACGGCGGTACAACGACGCCGGCCATCTAGGTCCGGTTGTCGGCTGGCCCGCCTACCTACGTAGCCAGGGAGCGGTGGTCGTTGATCTGATCCGTCACGGAGTAACCCACGCCAATCTCGAGCGACGAGTTCAAGGCCGCCTGGACGACGGTCTTCACCCCGAGGGGAGGGTCCAGTCACGGAAGTTGCGCGGCTGGATCGGAGAGGTCGACGAGGTGTACACGTCGACACTCGGTAGGGCTCGATCCACGGCGGAGATCATCTTCGGGCGGCGTCCGGTGGCTGTGGACGAGGTGGTGGAGATCAGCTTGGGCGAATGGGAGGGCCGGATGTGGGCCGATCTGGAGGCAGCCGGCAAGTTGGGCGGATATCCGACCGACGGTAACGATATCCGCAGGGGTCATACCGGTGAGACCTGGGCCGATGTGCAGCACCGGGTGTCGGGGTTCGTCAACCGTCTTCAACCGAAACACCCCGGCGGCCGAGTAGCGGTCGTATCCCATGGCGGAGCGATCCGCGCCTACGCCGGTTCGGTGCTCGGATTCGGGTTTGACAAGGCCCGACTGATCGGACCGCTCGCCAACACCTCCGTGACCCAGGTGGCTGTTGAGGCCGACAGCGTTCCGGTGATCGGCGCCTACAACCTCACCACCCATCTGGAGGATAAAGAGGTCGAGGCGGGGCGGTAATGATGGCCGGCGGGACCGAACAAGAGATCCGGATCTAAGCCGCCATGTAGGTAGGCGATGGATTGCTCCGAAGTTGGACGTTCAAAGGATGCCCCTACGACGGCTAATCTAGGTATGCCGGTTCCGGACTCCACGGGGGTGGATCACGGCGCCGCAATAGATCACCAACACATAGGAGTAAACGCAATGGCACATACAGCCCTAAAAGGCAACACCGTCAATACAAGCGGAGATCTTCCGGCGGTAGGTTCGTCGGCGCCCGCTTTCAGTCTCACCACCAAGGACCTCGGCTCGGTCTCATCAGAGGATCTGACGGGGAAACGAGTGGTGCTCAATATCTTCCCCTCGGTGGACACCGGCACCTGCGCAGCGAGCGTGCGCGCCTTCAACGCACTCGCTTCCGGTCTCGACAACACAACCGTTGTGTGCGTTTCGGCCGACCTTCCCTTCGCCGCCGGACGATTCTGCGGGGCTGAGGGACTCGACAACGTTGTGACCGGCTCGGTGTTCCGCAACCGGGAGTTTATGGATGACTACGGCGTGGGTATGATCGACGGCCCCCTGGAGGGGCTTTGCGCCCGGGCGGTGGTGGTCATCGACACCGACGGCTCGGTTCTACACTCGCAATTAGTTCCCGAGATTGTCGACGAGCCTGACTATGACTCCGCGGTGGCGGCGCTGGGCTGAGCGCCCGCATCCCGATTCCGATTGGGCAATGTTCTGTGGATCGTGGATGAGTAGTCCGGCCTGTTTCGGAAGGCCGGGTCTACAGCCGCCGAATGAGGACTGAGCAGGACATCACCTCGGGCAAAGTCGGCCCCGCCTTGCGGGGAATGAACCCGCGCTGGGCGGGCGACGGTATGAGGGTTCAACAAACCCAGGTGATAGATAGGCGACCCGCAGACTCGCCCGATGTGCTGGTGCATCCGTCCGGCGCCGCTCCGGTGATTATCGAAGCGAAGTTCGAGCGCCAGGCATCACAACTCGAAAAGCAGGCCGAGGGGCGGCTCGGGGTGACTGTCGACGGTCAGCCGGTCGAGACGGTCCTGATGGTGCTGTACCCGGAGTCGTGGCGTGAAGCGTCCGACGAAGAACTGGACGACCAGTTGTCGTCAGGGCAACCCTCCTTAAAGTGGGCCCTGCTTTCGATGACGGGGCGTCTGCCTACTCAAGGGTGGTCTACCGCCGACCTGAAACGCATAGCCGACCTTATCGAGGTCGGCGCCGTTTCCGTCAGCAGGCTGGCCGCCGCGGCCGACGAGTTGGCGGACGGGGTAAGGGAAGCAGGCGCCCTCATCCATAGGACCGGGCGAGCCGGTCGAATGGCCGAGTTGTTGCGCCAGCATCATGATCCGACGATTAGCGGCGTGCAGAGTTGCCGCATGGCGGCCATGTTGCTGGTCAACGCCTTCATATTCCAAGACGTGCTGGCCAACCATGTATTACATGTACCGACTGTCGTGTCGGTACGAACCGAACGGTTCAAGTCGGCTGACGGCGCCGAAGTCCTCCATCCGTCGGTCCAAGCTGTACGGATGGCCTGGAAGGCGGTATTGCAGATCAACTGGTGGCCCATATTCGACATAGCCACCCGTGTCCTCGACGAGTTGGCGCCGAACACCGCTTCGGAGATACTCGATAGGGCCGGAACCGCAGCTGAACGGATGACCAGGGCCAACCTCGGGAACCTCCAAGATGCGGTAGGTCAGATGTTCGGACGGATGGTAAGCGACCGGGATCTCCTCAAGGCGCACTACACCAGGGTTGAAGCGGCTGCGCTGCTCTCTGAGGTCGCGGTGACAAAGATGGAGGTGACCGACTGGTCCGACAAGGAAAGGGTGACCGGTTTGCGGGTGGCTGACTTCGCTTGCGGTACCGGGATGTTGCTCACCGCCGCCTACCGGAGCATCGGCGCCCGCGTCCGGCGCGCCGGCGGCGATGACCGACAGCTGCATACCGACATGATCGAGAAAGTGTTCATCGGCATGGACGTGCTGCCCGCCGCCGCTCATCTGACGGCTATGGCGCTGTCGTCAAGGCATCCGCAGGTCGTGTACGGCGGCACCGGCATTCACCTGGTACCCCTCGGGTGTGAGATTGGACCTGACGGACGTACAACGATCAGCCTGGGAGCGCTTGACATGTTGCGGGACGGGGCCAACGTCATGTCCCTCTTCGGGGAACGTTCGGAGTTGCAGGTGGCGGGCGCCGCCCACGAAGCCCGCACCGATACTCGGGTGGGCGTTCCACCGCAAAGCTGTGATCTGATCATCATGAACCCGCCTTACGGGAGAGCAACCAAACACAGCAGGCGCGGAGTTACCCACACCGGCGCCACTACCGACGTGGTACCCCCGTTCGCCGCGTTCGGCGCCGGTCCTGAGCATCAGCGGATAATGGCCGACCATCTCGCCAAGTTGTCGCGCGGACTCAAGGAGCGGGCAGGCCATGGTAATGCGGGACTAGGGTCCTACTTCTTCGATATAGCCCACGCCAAGCTACGCCCCGGCGGGGTGCTCGCCCTGGTGTTGCCTCTCACTGTCGCCGCTGGAAGGGACTGGGGAGGGCTGCGCTCCCTGTTGAAGAACCACTACGACGAGATCACTTTCATTGGCTTGGCCGGTTCAACCGACGACGAACGTCAGTTTTCCGCCGACACCGGCATCGCGGAGTTGCTGTTAGTCGCCCGCCGCCGCCGGACACCGCGACAGCCGGACGAGAGCGGACCCGCCGTGCAATGGGTCACCCTGTTCGCGAGGCCCGTCTCCGAAACCGAGGCCCTCATCGACGCCGGACTTATAGCCAAGTCTGAACCGCGATGTGGTCGGTCGACGGAACTACGTTTCGGCGACCGTCTGAAGGGGCGGCTAGTCGTGGCAGGCATGGATGACGGTGGCCTGCTGGCCATCCGCTCCGACATGGTACGCGACGCGGCCAGCGGTTTGATGACCGGCGCCTTACGGCTGGGGAGGTTTCGACCGCTGCCTATGCCGAGTACCCGACTCGGCGATCTAGGGGAGAGGGGGCCGGTGCATCGGGACATCGCTACGCGGCGAGGGTCGGAAGGCAGCCGCAGTTTACGCGCCCCGTTCTACATCGACCCGATGCCTGAACACGGCGCTACCTACTTCCCGCTGTTGTGGGCGCACCACGCCCGCAGCGGTCGAGAGTCCAGGCTGGAAGTCTATCCGGATCGCGCCGGTACGATCAGAGAAGGTCAGGCGAGCAAGGCCAGGCGGCTGTTCTGCGACTATGCCACCACATTTCATCTGAATCAAGACTTCGACTTCGGGTCACAGATGCTGGCGGCATGCATGACGCCGGAACCGGTCCTTGGAGGACGAGCCTGGCCCGGCTACCGACTCGTCGATCCACGTCACGAACCCTTTCTGACCCTGTGGCTTAACACCACCCTAGGGCTGATCTCCTTCTGGCTAACCGGTACCCGCCAGCAGAAACGTCGAGCGCTGGTCACGGTGACTCGTCAGCGCCGGATCCCCGTATACGACCCCAGGACGCTATCCGATTTCAAGTTGGACCAGGCAGCGTTACTGTATGGCGAATTGAAAGGTTTATGTTTCCAACCCGCCAACCAGGCCCATGGAGACGCCGCCCGACATCAACTGGACGAAGCGGTCCTGTGCGACCTTCTCCGACTACATAGACAGGTTGGCGTTTCCACGGACGACTTCATGGGCGCGCTCGGGGTGCTGCGAACCGCTTGGTGCAACGAACCACACATCGCCCGAGCATAGATCACACGCCACCCACAGGTCGCCTCCATATCCCTCGCGATCCGTAGACCGATCGGCGGAACTGTCATCCTTCCGGTCGATCCCGTTCTACGACGGATTGGGATTCGGATTACCGGAAAGCTATTTGCGGGCGCCCGGTCGCCGGAGAGGCGTGGGTTTCGTCAGGTCCGGGTCATCGCGGGCCGCTTGCTGTGTTCGGGTTCGCATCGCGTGGTGACTGAAACGTAGACGGCCGTCCGCGGCGGGGGTAATTGCGCCTGCCGCCAGAAGGCGACGCCTGTAGGTTCGGGCGTATTGAAGGCTTCGACCGATCCGTTTGGCGACATCCGCCGGCGTCGAGTCGGAGGGGTCGGGGAGCATGGCCACCAAGAATCGCTTCTCCATGGGGGACATGCGGTTCCAGATGGGAGCGGCGATCTGGGTCACCATAGTGTGGACAGCCTCCATACCGGCTGCGCGGACGTCTGTCAATCTTATGGGTTGGCCGATGCTTCCGCTCAGTCGCCAGGCGTGGAAGCCGATTAGTTGGATCATGTAGGGGAGTCCGAGCGACAGGTCGGTCGCCTCGGTGAGGGCTTCCTCGTCAATAGCGCCGCCTGAACGAACAATCGGTTCATATAGGGCCTGCCGGGCGTGTGACGTGTCGAGCGGGCCGAGGGGCGCTCTGGCGCAGCGATGCAGGAACGTCATTCGAGCGTCAGCGAGATGGGTGTGCTCGATGAGAGGTAACGCAGCGGCGGCAAAGGCGATCGGCATGAGACGGCGACGAGTCACGATCTGAACCGCGGCGGCAACATCCCTGACATCGTGGCGGGTGTCGTCGTGGAGTTCATCCACCGTAAGGAGCAGTCCGGTTCCGTTTTCGGACAATGTTGCGCCGAGGTGTTCCAGGACCGAGAGAAGGCTGGGCGTCGGGTAGGCGCGCTCGGTATGCCTATCCAGTTGGATACCAACCCCCAGCGCAGTGATCGATTTGACGGTGGGCCGGCGGCGACCTTCTTCCAGACGCTCCAGGCAGCGTACGGCCTCGGTTAAGATCCGTTCCGGCAGGGGTTCTGATGAGGCAGACGCCGTGATTACGAACCACCCGCGCTCAATTACCTTATCTTCCAACACATTGAGGAGTGCCGTCTTACCGGTACCCCGGTCACCGGTAATCAGCAATGTGTAATCGGGATGGGTGGGGCCGGTTTCAATGGCTTCGTGGAACCTTGACAACACTCCTGCGCGTCCGGCCAGGTAAGGAGGGGTGGTTCCGAAGGTCGGAGAGAAGGGGTTGCGGCCGGGAGGAACCATGCGAACAAGCCTACCGGATACCGGGTTGGCTTGTTTCGTTTCTTTTCGTCTTTGCGCGTCTTTTCGTCTTTGCGCGTCTCTTTGGGTCGTGGTCCTTGTTGAGCTCATCGGGTGAGCGAGAGGTCTGAGGCCGGAAACGTACCGGAAACCGGAGGATCGGTTGGACAAGTCGCCGACGGAACCTAGCCCTGATTCTTCATGCCCCAGACACACCGAACCCGAAAAGGCCACGTCAAGCCCACTTTCACGGGATGTCCCGACCTTAGGGTGATGGGGCGCCCCGTCCAGACGAGGCCACCACGCAGCTATCTTCCCAGGTCATGTGGTTAATTTCACCTCTCTCGGTTACCCATCCAAACCCCTGCATGAAAAATTGGGGCTAGTCGGGAGCGCCGCCGTCCGTCCTCGTCCGGTCGCTTTCATTCCCCGAACGGGCGATGAGGGTGGCGAGTTCCTCCTCGGCTTGCCGAGCCCGCCGCTCAGCGATTCTGCGGGCTCTGACCTCTGCTTGGGCCTTGGCTTCTGCGACCCGGACTTGTTCGGTGGGGGTCAGCAGTCGTCGTCCGCTTACAGGATCCCGGAACCTGAGTCTTGTTCCTTCGGTGTAAAGGTCAAGTCCCAATACCGGACTGTTTGCGGCCACACCACCGTGGGTGTCTGTTTCGGTCGGTATGGGAACCCACTCGTTGTTGTAGAGGCGGTCCCCCGCCAACACCGGGTCGAGCAACTTTCCGCCTCTGGGATCGAACCGCCAGTACTCCTCGACTCCCATAGCCCGATACTTGTCCGGTTTCAGCGAAACATCCACCGCCACGGTGCTCTCCGACGCTACTTCCAACACAAACCCCGGAACCCGACCACCCCAACGCCACACCCGATAATTCCTCTCACGCACGGCCCTACGCCCGTCAATCCCGAAAACCACGAACACGTCCGGCGCTACCCGCACCGCCGGGTCACCCTTGCGATAGTAAATGTACATTTCCCCCCACACCCAACACCTCGGATCACGCTCGGCGAACCAATGCGTCAACACCGAAATCACCTCAACCCGACACGCCTCATGCGGACCGGAGCTAGGCACTGACACACCCTCGGGATAGAACACACCCCCATCCGTCCGCTCTCGACGGTTTTCTGTCAACAACACCGAAGCCGCTGCCACCGTTGCTGCCTCTGCCATGCCCGGACCTCCTCGAACCCAGCCAAAACACCCTGCGTCCCTTCCACCCATCCTAATCCGATACCCACAGTATTAACCGATAAACCAAATGACGTCTACCCCTATGTACAACGACACAACCCACCAGACCACAAGGTGAGACATCGAGCGGTGGTCAGCCGATCCGGGATCAGACCCGGGGATTCCCGCCGAGACCAGCAAGAGAGGGTGCAACATGTCGTAACTCCCGCCACAGGACGGGGCGCCCAAGAAACCAGGGACGGGTTGGCCGGCGATGCTCCGACCGGGGAGTTTGCCGGCAAAACTGTCGGGTCGAGTGGAGGTTTAGGTACCCTCCAGGCTACCGGACCGCTGCAATCCTGATTCAGGACACCCCGTCGGTTTCCCACACGATCAGCGATGCCCAACTGTCGACAGAGGCATCCCGAAGGTAGTCTCTCAGCACGCCTCTCACCTCGAACCCGTTTCTGATCTGGAAACTGAGAGTGCGGTCATAGAGTTCGCCCGCGGCAACCTTTTGCACATATTCTTCGGCGGTCATCGAGGCTTTGTGTTCGGCATAGCCGGGGATCACGCCGCCCGCCACGATCCCCCGCAAACCCAGATCACGACACACACCTTTCCGGAGGTCGTAGAGGCGGGTACCTATCCCGTGCCTTCGGTAGCTCGGATCGACGGTTATCGAGGTCCCGTAGTACCACTCTCCATCGGGGTTGTGGCCGGCGTTGTTCTCTTCGACGATCAGGTCCTTGTAGCGATGCTGGGGCTGGTCGAGATCGAAATCCACCCGGACCCCCAGACCCATGGCGATGGCCCGGTCCCCGTCGAAGACCACGAAGTTGCCTTCCGGAAACACCTCGGCGAGTTGCCGCAACTCCGTGGAGTGATACAACTCGGACGGGTCCACGGTCGGGAAGGTTCGATGCTCGAGAGATGCCAATTCGTCCGCCCATCGAGGTTGGATGTTGCAGTACCGCAGTTCGCCGGCCACGTTCTTGATCATATACTCCGGCGGGTGGATACCTACACGCAACTGTCGCTATGGATGGACACGTTTCCCGGCAGTCTGGAACCGCGTACCCCGCTCGACGGTGACCGCTCAGCGGATGTGGTCATTGTGGGGGGCGGGTTTACCGGTCTGTGGACGGCCTACTACCTGGCCGAGCGCGACCCTTCCCGGTCGGTGATGGTGATCGAACGTGATATCTGCGGGTTCGGAGCTTCCGGTCGCAACGGGGGGTGGTGTGTCGGTGAGTTGGCTACCGGCGTGGAAGGTTACGCCCGGCTGAGCAGTGATGACGCGGCCCGCCGCCTGCTGGAATACGTCTACGGATCGGTCGACGAGGTTGGTCGGGTGGTCGCCGCCGAGTCGATCCCCTGCGGGTTTGCCAAGGGTGGGGTGATCCGCTTCGCCCGCAGCCGAGCCCAGGCCCGACGACAGACCGCCGAGGTCGAAGAGTATCGCGCTCATGGCATTGGAGCGGACATTATCCGGTTGCTCTCTCCCGACGAGGTGGAACGTTACGTCCGACCGACCAGAGTTCACGGGGGAATCTTCTACGCGCCGTGCGCGGCTCTTGATCCGGCCCGGTTGGTCAGAGGGCTGGCGGATGCGGTCGAGCGTCGCGGGGTCCGGATATTCGAGCAGACCGCGGTGACCTCTATAAGCCGGCGAGGGGTGACCACCAACCGAGGTAACGTTACCGCTCCGGTGGTGATCCGAGCGACGGAAGCCTACACCCGCGATCTTCCGGGTGAGCGTCGAACCTTGGTCCCGCTCTATTCGCTCATGATCGCTACCGAGCCGCTCACCCGGTCCACCATGGATGAGATCGGCCTCCAAACCCGACCGACTTTCGCCGACGACCGCTACGCGGTGATCTATGGGCAGCGTACCGAGGATGACCGCATCGCATTCGGGGGGCGGGCCATACCCTATCTCTACGGGTCTGGAATCCGTTCCTCCACCGAGCGGCGTCGCCGTTCACACGATCTCATCCGTCAGGCTTTGGTGGACATCTTCCCGGTGTTGGCCGGTGTCGAGATAACGCATCGGTGGGGCGGGGTGCTGGGGGCCCCTCGCAACTGGGTCCCGTCGGTGCATTTCGATCAAGACCGCGGCTTCGGGACTGCCGGAGGTTACGTGGGGGAGGGGGTAGCTCCGTCCAATCTGGCAGGGCGCACCCTCGCCGATCTTATTACCGGTACCGATTCCGAATTGACCGACCTTGCCTGGGTAGGGATCGAGTCTCGCCGCTGGGCGCCTGAGCCTCTGCGATGGTTGGGGATCAGAGGCACGAGGGCGGTAATGGGCTGGGCGGACCGCAAGGAGTTCAGGACGAGCCGTACCTCCTGGGCCGGAAAGACTGCATATCGGTTTCTCCGGCGCTAGCCCGACTTCTCTCATCCTGTCTTTCCGAGGGTGGTCCGTTTGTCGGGTGCGGATTATGGAGATATCACCGCTACCGAAACAGGGTCCGGCGATCTGCCAAGTCGAATCGAGCGCTTCCCGTGGTGACGATGTTCTCGTCACGAAGGAGCCGGGTGGCCCACCCAACCTCTTTTCTTTGATGATTTCCCAACCGAACTCAGAATCGTCCGTCTCTCCCCACCGAATGTGTCACACCCGATTGCTATGTTCGTAACGGCATGACAAATAAGCCGCACTCATCGGGACGAGGTAGAGGAATGATCCACTGATGGATAGTAAGGGATCAACGGATTTCCAGTTCGAATACGGGACCCCGTCACGCCACGCGCAGACCCGGGGGGCGCGGCGTCCGACCGGGCGGGGCAGAGGGTCTATCCGCCACGGTGTGAGCCTCTGGATACTGTGGTTCGCTACAGCAATCCTCGGCGCCGCCGGTTCCGTGTTGGCGGCCTTGAGGGTGGACGAGGTACGGATGATCGGAGACGGAGGATTCTGGACAGCTGTCATCGGTGTCACGGTGGTGCTGGCCGTTTCACTGCCCGGTTTTGCCTTGTATCAACTTGCTCGCAAACGGGAGGTACGTAACTGGCATGAGCGGGTCTGGAGGCCGTCAGCGTGGGTGGCTCTCTCACTGCCAATCTCAATCGGGGCGGCGATCTGGTGCGGATACCTGATCGCGATTCGTATAGCGCGAGAGTGGCCTACATGAACCGAAGATCGCACCGGGTGTCGGACGGGTCGGTCACCGCGGTTCAGATCGTTCTATCGGCGTTCATGGTACTCGCCGCGGGTATCACGCTCTTTACCCTCCCGGTCCGCGCCCAGGAGACTCCGGCCGATTCGCAGATCGCCCAAGCGTTGTGCCCTGCTTCGGCGGAGTCCTGGGACATCCTCTTTCTGATGGACGAGTCACAGTCCCTGCGGGACAACGATCCCAACCGGGATCGCATCGGCGCCGCCAAACGGTACATCTCGACTTTGGAGGAGATAGCCGACTTCGGCACCGGGATACGTATACGAATAGCCCTTGCGGCATTCGGAAACGAGTTTGATCTTCGCATGGATTTCAGGGACCTCCGCCGGGAAGGCGCCATCGACGAGATGCACGAGGTGATTGACGGTTTTGGCGCCGACGACCTGAACACCGACTATGTGTTGGCGCTTTACGGCGCACTTGACCTCGACTGGTCCGCGGCGTGCAACCGGGTGGTCTGGTTGACCGACGGACAGCATGATCTCGGCGACGCCTACCGGGGTGACCAGTCTCCTCGTCCGTATGATGGTCTGCAGCGGCGTATAGCCCGGCGCAGCGTGGCCCGCGAGGTAGAAGAGTTACTGATTCCTGCGGTGTGCGGCGTGGTGGACGGAACCGCCGATGACGTGGCGCCGGGATACGGCGATCTCCGTAGCCGTGTCGAGGATCTCGGTGTCGAAATCGAAGACCACCTGTACTACGTCGGAGAGTTCGCGCCCGGTGACACGAAGACGCTGATCGATCGGATGGAGACGGGCGATTGCGGCAGACCCATGAACCCCTACCCGCTCCCCGATTGGATACCTCCGCCCGTATGTGGGGGGCTTCCCGAACCGTTCTTGCCCGCCGGACGGGATGTTGTGTGGTCCGGCGATCTTCCCGATGGGGTTGCGCCGGCGTTTGTTCGTTCGGTGATCGTCCAGGCAACCGGGGCTTCGCCTCGATTGACGACCGACCATCCTTTCCATCGCTTGGAGGGCGAGGGTCCCATACGTCGGCTATCTCTCGACTTCACCGTCGATCCCTGGTCTCCCGACCGGCGGGAAGATGTGGCCGTGCGAGGTGAAGGAGTCGACGAAGCCTGTGTTGGCGTGGTGGTCGAGGCGCCGTCCCTGGAGGCGCAGGTCACGACCGACCGGATATTCCCCGACACCCCGATCGACTTGTCGATCACCATCGACGGAAGGACGCCCACGACGGTGGACGAGAGGTTCCTGGAGGTCCGGCTGGACGGAGTGACCCTTTCCCCCGCGATGGTCGAGAAAGGGTCGGTTCGGATACCGCCCCAAGACCTGGGTGGTCACACCTTCGAGGTGCGGATGGTGTCCGATCATGCGAGCCCGGCCATCGCTACCGGCGATTTTAACGTTGAGCCCAAGCCGGCAGCCTGTGAGGGACTTCCTGAACCTCATATGCCTGCCGGACGGGATGTTGTGTGGTCCGGCGGTCTACCCGATGGGGTTGCGCCGGCGTTTGTTCGTTCGGTGATCGTCCAGGCAACCGGAG
>CAZEZF010000023.1:14774-34817 GCA_964516495.1 uncultured Acidimicrobiia bacterium
CCCGATGGGGTTGCGCCGGCGTTTGTTCGTTCGGTGATCGTCCAGGCAACCGGAGACCGACCCGAACTATCCAGCGACCACCCTTCCCGGATCTTGGAGGAAGACGGTGATTTTCGCAGGCTCATCTTGGATTTCTCCGGCGAGCCCTTTTCTTCGTATTCCCCGTCGGATCTGACCGTGAGCGGAGAAGGAGTGGAGGAGTCATGCCTGGCGGTAGTGCTGGAACCGCCCGCCGTAGAGGCCGTGGTCGTGACCAGTCCGATCTTCCCCGACACCTCGGCCATCGAAGTAGCGGTTCAGATCGACGGGAACCCCATCACCGCGGCAGACGCGGGGTTCATGACCGTTCTGATCGATGGTGAGAGGTCTCAGCAACCGAAGATGACCGATGAGGGGCGCTTCGAGATACCGATCTCCGCTACCCCGGGGGACCACACCTTCGAGGTCATAATCGAGTCCGGCTACGCCGACCCCGCTATCGCCGCCGGCGCCGTTACCGTATCGTTGAAACCTGACGGGCCGATTCTCAGTCTGGCGGGTGACGGTCTACACCCGGTCGCCGCCACCGAGTTCACCATCCCGGTCATCATCGATGACGAAGGGCGGCGGGGGGAGATACGACTCCTGCCCACTGAACCCATCGTGGGCACGGACGGGGCGAAGGTAGGCGCGGAAGTCGCTTTCCCGGATGGTCGCTCGGTCTGGAGTTCGGGCGATCCCATTCCCGACGCCCTGACGGTGATCCTCGATGAGTCTGTCCAGACCCCCGAAAACCATGTGATGCGCTTCGTATATGAAAGCCATCCTCGGGATCCGGACGGTGACACCCGGAGGATACCGCTCGCCGTTCCGGTCGATCTCGACCATCCCCGCAACCAGGTGCTTGAACAGATCATCGTCGCCATCTTGCTAGCCCTGTTGCTTCTCATGATCTGGGCCTGGCTCTATGTGATCAACCGGGTCGCAGGACGGATCCGTCGTCCGAAACGAGATGTCCGTTGGATGCGCTTCCGAGTTGAAGAGGGGTGGACCTTACCCACCGATCCCCCGGACGCGACTCATCGGCGGCCCAAGCACACATGGTCGCGGCTTGAAGCTGGTCGGCTGCGGGCCGCGCGCAAGACCTACATATTCAGGGTTTGGAAGTCTCCCACCACGGAGTTGTCGATGAGCGGCAGCCGCCGGTTCATCGGTCTGGTGGGGGATGGTTTCCAAGCTACAGAGATATCGGGCAAGTCGAGGGAACTCCACGAGTCCCGGCTACACCGTCCCATCGTGATGGTCGACGTATCCCAGGGTCCGCCCTTCGAAGGTGTGGTCATGGCTCCCACCGACCCGGCGAAACCCACCGCGAAGCAACTGACCGACTACGCGCGGAGGGTGCTGGAGCGCCTTTCGCCACCCGACCAATAACAAGGATAGGAGAACCATGCTGAGAAAGTTCCTGATTATCGGGCTGGGTGGCTCCGGTGGCAAGACCCTGCGTTACCTGAAGCAATACCTGGAGCAGAGGCTTGATGAGGTGGACTGGGATGAAGGCATGCCCGACGGCTGGCAGTTCCTGCATATCGATACCCCGGCGGCCCAGGACTCTCCGACGCTGCCCGGGTCCCCTGCCCTGCTGGCGCCTGACGAGTATCTTCCTCTGGCTAGTTCCGGGATCAACTTCGAGTCCATTGTTGACAGTCTCGAGTCGAAGGGGGAGAAGTTCTCAGGCTGGTTGGTCGATCCCCGCTACATGAACATCCCCATCGCCATGGGCGCCGGCCAGTATCGGGCGGTGGGCCGGATCATCGGTCTGTACTACACGGATCATATAAAGAGACGTCTCACACGAAAGCAAGCGGCCCTCATGTCGGCCGGTGCGGCCGCCCAACTCGACCGGCTGGCGGAAAGGTTCTCCGGTGAGAGGATGGGCGGCGAGGCTCCTCCGCCGGTGGCGATCGTCATTTCGTCGCTGGCGGGCGGGACCGGGGCCGGCATCCTCACCGATGTGTGCGACATTCTTCGAGCGGAGGGCGCCAGATGGCAGGACGAGACGATCGGCATCCTCTACTCGGCCGATGTGTTCGCAGACCTGTCCGCAGCGGCCAGCGCCGGGATACAGCCCAACACCGCCGCGGCGGTAGCCGAATTGCTTCATGGCTATTTCGGGGACGGGTCGTTCGTTCCGCCGGGCGGCGGCGCCATTCAGCAGAGGTCCGGCCCCGCCTTCCCCTATCTGGTCGGCCATGCCAACACCAAAGGCGTGAGTTTCGGTGACCAGATGGCTGTCTACCGTTTCATGGCCCGTTGCCTCTTGGCGGTGATGACGGATCGGCATATTCAGGACGATTTCACCGTTTACATGACCGCCAACTGGGTCTCGGCAGCCGGAAAATTCACGGGTACCCGAAACGCCTGGATGCTTCCGTCACCCCGATACAGGGGCGCTCTGCAGGCTCTCGGGTTCGCCGAGGTGGATCTCGGTGTCGGCCGGTTGAGGACCTATGCCGAGCAGCGGATCACCCGCGACGCGGTCGAATGGCTGCTCAGCGGCCATCAGAAACTTGCTAAGGAGTGGCCCGAATACCAGAGCGCGCCCGTTGGAGAGGTGATCGAAGGCTTGGCGGATAAGGCATTTACGAGGTTCCTGAGACAGTGCGGTCTCAACGAAAGGGGACGCGAGAACAACCAGATCCTCGACGCGATCACGGTTCCCGGCGCCGAACTCCAAGCCGCCTGCGCCGGCGTCGCCACGCATGTCCGTGAAGCCGGCCACGATTACTTTGGCGCGAAGGCGAGCGTAGGGCAATGGGTCGACTTCATCGTCGAAGAGGTATCCGCCCGCCGGGCCGGTGTGGTCAAGCAACTGGAGAATCGTCTTGGGGACGCCTGCGTGAAATGGATCGAAGCTACACCGGATCGGATCCTGGATGCCGTCGGAATGGCCTTGGCGGAACACGGCGCGCAGGTAACGCTCGAGCTCCTCACCCGCACCGACGCGGAAATGGACCATGTGAGGGATGAACTCCATGGTGAGCGACAGGAGGAGTTGAATCTGGCCGCACACCTCAGGTCGGACGTATCGGACGCCATAGCCGTATCCCGCGGAACTATTTCCGCGGATAGCGAATTGATCGACAGCGCTCTGAGGGTGGCCATCCAGACCGGTGTCGTGCGCCGCTACAACGCCGCGCACCGTGAGATGGCTGCGTTGCTGGCCGAGGACCTCCGTAGCGGCGTACTTGAGCCCCTGAAAAGAACGCTGCGAGACGCCGCTGATGGGTTGCGGAATGCTATCGAGGCGGACCGGGCGACATCGGGGTCGACCCCGATCGAGGATTGGCCGCGTCACAATCCTCCCTCCGACCAGCGCGTCCCGGATTCCCTGAAGCCGGGAAAGAGTGTCAAGTCGGTGATCGATCCGGACGGCTTTCCGGATCTATTCGACGAACTGACGAAGCGATCATCCGGTCACGAAGGTAGGACGGACGCATGGCGAGCGGTTCGACGAATTGTGATATCGGGTGATGCTGATAGCCCGGCATTGGGCAGATGGATCCGAACCGACTCGAAATGGACCGCGCCGGAGTGGCTGATGGTGGATGCCCCCCCGACCAAGGCCGCGTTCACAATACGAGTCTCACGTGACGATGTTCTCAGTCGATCGCGCGCCTGGTTGGCTTCTGACGGATCGGCATGGAAGCTGTTCCTTTCCCAGGGTATCCGCGGTTACCTGTCCGACGAACTGCCTCCTTCCGAATTAGCTCCCCGGGAGGAGCGGTTTCTCGGCGCTCTGGAGGCGGCCTTTGAAGCGGCCGAGCCCTTGGCGTCGGTCGACCTGGAGATGCTTCCCAAGATCCACGCCGGGCGGGCGCTGAGTCTTCAGCCCCATACGAGCCCGATTCCGGTGGCCGGGCTTCCGATAGAGAGGCCGGTACGGAACTTCCTCGTCGACCGCTTCAAGGATGTTTGGGACAACTACGAAGAAAGGGTGGACCAAGCTCTTGACCAGTCCGAACGCGTTACCCGGCTGGCATTGTACTCCTCCCTCGGAGGCGCCCTCCACCCGATGGTGTTCGAATCCCTCAACAAGCCCATCTCGGATGCGTGGGAGCGGGCGCGGGCCAACTCCGACCTGATGCCTTTCTGGGAAGCGAGACGGTCACGCCCATTGTGGATGGGTGTTCCCATACCCCGCCCGGCTCTCCAGGCCTTGGTGAGAGGATGGTTCGTGGGTCGGTTCCTGGGCCTGATCCAAGTCAACGGCGACAGAGCGACTCTTGCGACCGAGAACGGTCCCATCAGGTTTGAGACCATGCTTCCGGTTCTGGGACGCCAGCAAATCGCCTTCCTGGCCACCCTCCTCGAGTCTTTGCCCTTGGCGGTCCCGGTCGCCGTTCACCGCAGGCAACCGGATAGGTATCTCCGGCCCTACACCCAGCTCATCGAGTGGGGCAGTGAGCCATACACATTGGACGTAGGCCAGTTTCTCTGGCCCAGCCAGGTACTTTCGGACTGGATGGAGCACGGAACCACCCCCGGCGGAGGGCGACCGGCCGTAAGCGGTCCGGACCGTCGGGTCCGACGAGAGAAGGCGGTGGCGATGTTCCGGGATTCGATCGAGTCCTACAAGAGGCAGGCGGAGAGAGACCGTCAGAGGGACCGCACTCCCAGAAATGCCTGGCTCGGTATCGCCGAGATCATCTACAAGGCCTTGAGCGACATTGTCGGCTGCCTGGAAGGCGACGAGACGGAAGGACCGCAATTATGAGAGACCGGCGTGTCATCCTCATTACCCAGGGAGGTACCCAAACAAGCGATGCGGTCGACCTACTTACCGAGTGGGCCCGCCACGGGCTGGTCCATCCGTTCGTTTCGTGTACGGGCGATCTACAGGGTGCCTATGTAGACACCGACGGACAAGGGGAGACCTCCTCCGTCTTCGAGATACTCGGTCCGCAGGACCTTGAGGTCGTCCGGGTGGCGGCGTTGTGCGGGGCCGCCGAAGGCGCCGAGGTCCAGGGCGTGGCACGGGTCGGAAGCCGCTACCCCGTCGAGCAATCGAGCCCCTCCGGCGACGATCCGGCAGTCGAGACGGTAGCGAGGGTCCGGGACATGACCAACCGTCTCAAGGAACTGGCGCCCGACGGGTTGCGGGTCTTGGAGGCGCGGATCTGGGTCGCCCCCAGCCCGCATGCCGGGCTGGAGTCCGGTGGCTGGGAGGCGTCGGAGGACTATTTCGACCCGGCCGCTCAGGCCAACCTGGTCGTCATTCCGGAGGACCGCCAGAGTGAGTCGAAACTGGCAGTCCCGCTCATCCCCCCGGACTCCGATCGTTTCGCGGCTCATGTGGCCACCGAGGTGGCCACCGCGCTGGGAATGTGGTCGGGCATGTCCGAGGCGCCGGTGGACGGGATGACGGCCGGTACTACCGGATACGGCGAGGCCAAGGTGCATCTGGTCCGCTCGTTCGTACGGGTCGCCGAGATCCCGGCGGTCACTCTGGCCGGCGCCGCTGATCACGGCGGGGTGCTGCGGGTTCCGAGCGGCGCCCAAGAGGCGCCCTACCCGAGGGAAACCATCATTGATGCACAGAGGCGCATCGAGTCGGTTCTCCACGACCGCCTCGTCCGTGAGGCGTCGGTTGATCGACCGGAGCCCGTCGGTTTGAGGGAGTCCCTGCGTGTCTTGGGCCGCGGGGTTCGCGACGCCATTCGTTACCTGTTCACCTTCTCCAAGGACGTTAGAGACGCTATCCGGGATATGACCGGGCGCATCATGCAGGAGGCGGTCGGGCGCGACTCGGTTCTGCGCGTGATCTGGCGCGGTATGCCTCCCGACGACGTCGGTCAGCAGCGGACCGTCGATGCGGAGGAGCTTATGGAAAAAATCCGTCGCCGACGGACCTTAGAGGGCGGTGTCCTGATCGATCAGGGACTGTGGGCCGATGTGGGTAAGGCGGTCTTCTCTTCCGCCGACGGTGGAGAGATGCCCGACGGGGTGGACCCGTTGCGGGTCAAGGATCAAGTGGTGATCGTCAAGGAGGTGGGGATGATCGCCCCCGCTTTCGGACCGGATCTCGCCGACGAACTCCGGGCCGACTCCTCTCGAGAGGTGCCGGCCACCCTGCTGGGACGCCTGGGGGCATGCCTGCGCCAGATCGAGGAAGGCAGCCGCCGGAACTTCGACCGCCTGGTGGAGCGGTCCAAACATGTGATGGAAGTGGAGCGGTTGCCTGCGCTCACGTTGACCGGTGTGGTCACCGCGGCCCTCATAACTCTGGCCGTGGCCGGGTTGCTGCTGCTGACCGGTTTCGTAGAACTGGTCGGCGTAACGGCCCTGGGTCAGGTCGTAAGGGCATGGATCTGGGTAGGGGTCACCGCGGTCTATGCGCTGTCGTTGGTTGCGGTCTCGCGAACGGTGGCGGTGCGCCTCAGGAGCGAATCCCCGCCGCCGGTAGAGACCGCGACGCCGCAGTCGGATGAGGCACAGACCGAAGAAACCGGTCCCGATGATCACCAACCGGCGGACGGGGAAGCGTCCGGGTCGTCATCGCCGTCATCTCTTGGTCGGCAGGAGAAGACCGGGACCGGTCTCAACCGATTGCCCGGTTTCAAGAGTGTGTTGGGGATCGTGACGGCGGCGGGGCTGGTCGCCGGGCTCGTAGCCCTGGGATCAGGGTTTGCGGGCGGAGACGCTGCGGCGCTCGCGGTCACCGTAGCGCTGGCCGCGTACGCGATCGCGCTGGCGGTGCTCCTGGATCGCAAACTGCATCGCTCTTTGGAGAGCTTCCGGCAGGTCCGGATGTTGTTCTTCTTTACGGTGATCTACGGCGCCTTCGGCTTGGTCGGTTTCATGGCGCGTGACCGCGGATGGTACGGTCGCCGTCGCTTGGAGGGATTCGGGGACCTCTGGATATGGGAAGGTGTCATCGGCGTCCTGATTGTCCTGCTGGTGGTTGCTATGGCAATCAGGAGCTTCCAGCGGGAGAAACAGGCCCGGACCCGGGTATCCGACCTGGAACGCGGGATCGTGGCGACGGTCGACACCCGGTGGGCGGCCGAAGAGGCCTTTGAACAGTTCATCGCTTCGGCGGCGGCTTGGGCGGGGGTCATCTGGAAGCCGTTCGGTGAGTTCGAGGTAGCCGAGACGCGCGAGCGGGAGCGAACCGTCTTCGACGTCTTGAAGGCCGAGGCCCGGCCCTTCCTGGTAACCCCTCTCGGAGCGATGGCTATGAGGGAACGCATGATGAAGGAGTTGGCCAAACCGGGCTGGCTGAGCCGACGCTACGAAGCCGCAGTGGACGCCTACCGGCGTCGGCGGGCGATCGAAACCGGTGAGGATCCCACCGCTGTGCTCCGGCCGGACAACGATCCCCGAGAGGTGCGCACCGTGTCGCCGGATCAGCGTTCGCAGGTGAGCGGACGCTGGCGGTTCATGCATGACCTTCTGGCGGGAACCTACGACAAGGATCTGTCCCGCGCCTTGGCCACATCCGACTATGCTCACGCCGCCGAATGGGCCTTCCAAAGGGAGGGTACTCTGGAAGCGTCCGAGATCGGGGGAGAGCCGCTTGATCGGTATCTGGGGACCATAGTTCCCCACACCTCTTCGGAGGTTTCCTATATCTACTTCGACCATGACGCGCGCCCGGAAGCCGAGCGCGCGCTCGAGCCCCATCTATGGTGGCCGTCGAACTTGATCGATCCACCCGACGATCGATCTGCACAAGTTTCCCGCGTAAGCAGGCTTGTCAACGGCGACCTGGCGATCATGTCCGTTCGGCATGACCGGGCCGGGCCCTACACGGCCACCGACCTGTTCGGCAAACCGGTTGACCGGACGATTCCTTCCGAAGTCCCCGAACCTGCAGAAGAGCCGCTCCTCTGACGGGAGATACTCGTGAGTTCCGAGTTCGAGTTCGAATACGAGACCAAGGATAAGGGCACCGAACGCCGGTCCGTCGGCCGTGGAGGATCCCGGCGCCGGAGGGGGCCAGGCTACTGGCGAAGATTGCCCCGATGGGGTAAAGGAACCGTCATCGCCGGGTGTGTCCTACTGGTGTCGACGATCATCACCAGCCGGGATCGCGGGTCGGATCAGCTATCCGGCGATGAAATAGCGGCGCGCCTCCCCACAACCGAGACGGTTCCGGCCCCGACCGCCACCCGCCCTCCAACTACTACTGGGCCGGCGGTTACCCAACCGGCTGTCGTCGAACCTGAACCATCACCTACCCGGTCCCCGCCGACCACGACGGCCATCCCGGCGTCCTCAACCGTCCCGGCGTCGCCGGTTGTTGACTGGGCCGAGTTGGCCCTGTCGGTCGTGTACATCGAAGCCGGTGACTGCCCATCCTTCCCCTCTGACATGTTCAGCTCCGGTTCGGGGACCGTGGTGCTCGACGGAGGCCATGTACTGACCAATGCCCATGTGGTCCTCGACGACGAGGGCCGGAACTGCCGAGACCTGGTGGTCTGGTTCACCGACTCTTTCGAGGAGGCGCCCTCCGATTGGGTGCGGGCCGACCTTGTAGCGGCAGACAGGGCGCTCGACCTTGCGGTCCTGCAACTGAGCACACCGGTTTCCTCAGATAGGAGCATCACGGTCACCGCGCAAGAGTTGGAACCCGGGGAGGCGATCCGCATCCTCGGGTATCCGGGCGTGGGCGGTCTCACCATGACCTTGACCAGGGGGGCGTATTCGGGAATGGTCACCCATGAGGGTGAAACATACATAAAGACCGACGCCGACATGAGTGAAGGAAGCAGCGGCGGCGCCGCCTTCGACGAGTCGGGGATATTGATAGGAATACCGACCGGGGGAATAGAAGAAGTGGGCCTCCTGATACCGACGGGCACGGCCGAGAAGTTCCTCGAGCAGGTATTCCGTTCGTAGCCGCTGTGCATGCTGTCCGACCGCCTACAGGTCGTGATCTGCCACGATAAGGCGTAATGGTTACACCGCAGAACCTCATCGACGCCGGTCTGCGGGCCGGTTTGAGCGCAGTGGGGGTATGCCGGGCCGAGCCGTTCACAACCACCAGAGCCATCCTCGAAGAGCGCAAGCGAGAAGGCCTGCACGGTGAAATGCAGTTCACCTACCGGAATCCGGAGCGCTCCACGAACCCTGATCGGATACTCCCCGGCGCCGCAAGCCTGGTGGTGGGGGCTCTCGATTTCGGCCATGCCGAAACTGATCGGCCCGACGACGGGACTCCCTACGGACGGGTAGCCGCCTACGCTCGGACCGGTCACTACGAGACGTTACGGACCGCACTCGAATCGGTGGCCGAACCGCTGCGCACTGACGGGTATCGAGCGGTGGTGGTGGCCGACGAGAACCACCTTGTGGACCGCGCGGCGGCCTACCGTGCCGGGATCGGTTGGTGGGGCAAGAGCTCCAACATCCTTATCCAGGGCCTGGGTAGTTTGGTGGTCCTTGGAGCGGTAGTTACCGACGCCAGGCTCTGCGACGCGGATCCCGACCCTATCCCGGACGGATGCGGGTCATGTCGGCAATGTATCGACGGTTGCCCTACGGACGCCATCATCGCTCCCGGTACGGTTGACGCCCGCCGTTGCCTTGCATGGCTCGTTCAACAATCCGGGGTGTTCCCGCCCGAGTTCCGGGTGGCTCTGGGGGACCGCATCTACGGGTGTGACGAATGCGCCGACGTTTGCCCGCCCAACCGTGTTAGGTTCCGGCGTTCCCGCCGCACTGCCTCTCCCGAAAGTCGAGGTTACCGCCGGCGCACCCACGAGGTGGATGGATACCAGGCTTGGGTCTCGCTGACCGGCATACTCGAGGCATCCGATGATCAACTCATGAAAGAGTTCGGGCGCTGGTACATACCCCGCCGCCAACCTCGCTATCTGCGCCGTAACGCGCTGGTAGCCCTCGGTAATGTGGGGGACCCTTCAAATCCGCTCGTTCGAGCAGCAGTGGACCGCGCCCTGGCTGATCCCGACGAGCTGGTGCGGGCGCACGCCGTCTGGTGTGCTCGCCGGCTCGGTCTTCCCTTGAGAAAACTCAAGGATCCGGATGTTCCCCTGGTCCGGGCCGAGATCAACCGCCGGGTTCCGCGCCGCCGCGCCATCTCTTCATAGCCGACCCTTGCTGCTACCTGAGGAGGAGGGATCCGCCGGCGATGGACGCCATCCGACGGATCCCTTCGGAACTGTTGGAAGGTTCCGGTTAACCCACCGCCTCGATGAAGGCGTCGGTGAAGTTGATCTCGAAATCGCCCGTGTCCTGGATCTCCTCCAAGGTCTCGACGCCCCCGGGTATCACGTCCGGATCGTTGACGAAGTTCAACAGGTCCTCGTCAAGCCCGCCCAACGCAGCCTCGTTCGGTGTCGAGTAGTAGTTGTAGTTGGAAAGCCAGGCGCCGTTCTCCCCATCGAGAATCCAGTTGATGAAAGTATGGGCTGTACACGGGTTGGGGGCGTCAAATGGAATCGCCATGTTGTCGATCCAGCGAGTGCCGCCCTCGACCGGCACGAAATAGACGTACCGTGACGGATCGTCGGTCTCCAGGAACTGGGTAAACATGTCCCCCGAGTACCCGTGGGCGATGGCGGTTTCGCCGGTGGTCAACAACTCGTCGGCCGAGTCGGTGTCGAACGCGGCCACCCTCCCGCGCGCCTCGGCCACCAGATCCCTTGCCTGGTCCAGTGCATCCTGGTCGGTTGTGTTGAGGGAATAGCCGAGATACTTGAGGGCGGCGCCCAAGGTCTCACGGGGATCGTTCAATAACGAGATACGGCCACTGAAGGTGTCGGCGAAACTCGAGTCGAAGATGATCGCCCATGACCGTGGGAAGTCATTGCCCACGACCGCCGTGTCGACCGCGATGCCGGTAGTTCCCCACTGGTAAGGAACGGAGTAGGCGCCGTCCGGATCGTATATCAGGTTTTCGAAGTCCGACGATATGTTGGCGGCGTTCGGGATGGCGTCCTTGTTGAGTGGTTGGATGTCCTCCCCGGCGATGAGGATGGCGACCATATAGTCTGACGGCACGATCAGGTCGTAGCCGGAGTTCCCGGCGGAAATGATCGGTTGCATGGCCTCATTGGAGTCGTAGACATCAAGGGTTACCTCTACTCCGAACTCCGCCGAGAACGCATCCAACATCTCAGGATCGATGTACTCGGACCAGTTGAAGATATTCAGATCACCGTCGATCTGGCCGGCTTCGCAGTCGGCGGCCGATTGTCCGTCGCTGTCCTCGTCCGCGCAAGCGACGGCGAGCAGCGCCACACTCAAAAGCGCCGCTAACCACTTCCTGTTGACGATCACCCTCATGGGTTAACTCCCTCCCCTGATTGAACTGGCAGGTTTGACCACATCTGTGGTCCTCCAGTTTGGATTCTAGGAGTCTGGCAGAGTAACAGAAGGTTCAGTACCTCGCTGCTTGTTGTTCGGCTACTCGATGTCGGTGGTAGCGCGGGTGGACGATTCTCCGGAACGGAGTCTTTGGACTACCAAGGACAGGAAAACGAGGAATACCGAAGCCGCCAGCATAATCACGGACACCGCATTTATGAGGGGAGTGACTCCTCTACGGATCATTCCGAACACGAAGACGGGGAGGGTGGTCGATCCGGGCCCTGAGGCGAACTGGGTGACGACCACATCATCCAGGGACAGGGTGAGGGCAAGAAGGGCGCCACCGGCGATCCCGGGAGCTATCTGGGGGAAGGTGACGTAGCGGAAGCTCTTCCACCGGGTTGCATAGAGGTCGAGAGCGGCTTCCTCCAGGTTTTCATCCATGCCGGATAACCGGGCCCGAACCACCACCGAAACAAAGCTGATGTTGAAGGCGATGTGGCTGATGGTGATCGTCGTGAATCCCTTCGTGAGCTCGAGCCCGAGCAACGCCTCACCCAAGCGGATCGTCTCCGAGAAGAACAGCAGCATCATTACGGCCATGGTCACGTCCGGGATGATGATGGGCAGATACAAAAGAGCGTCGAACACCCGTTTCCCCCGGAAGCGGAAACGTTCGAGGGCCAGCGCCGATAGCGTACCGAGCACGACCGAGATGATTGTTGACAGGATCGCAACCCGGATCGACACCCAGAGGGAGTTCTGGAGTTGGGAGTGCTGGATGAAGTCCTCGTACCAGGAGAGCGTGAAACCGCCCCACCGACCCACATTGCGGTCGTCGCTGAACGAGAAAACCACCAACAGGACGATGGGGGCGTAGAAGAACGTGTACACCAGCCAGGCGCTGCCGGTGAGGGCGGCTCTGGCGGCGCCGCGGGGCTTGATCGCGCCGCTGCTCATAGGTTTCGGCCCCCGGTGCGGAAATAGATCAGGGTGGCTGCCAGCATCACGGTCATCAACACGAAGGAAAGCGAGGCGCCCAAGGGCCAGTTGCGCGCGGTGAGGAACTGGACCACTATGTACGATCCCAGCATGGTTGATTTGCCGCCGCCCAGGATCTGAGGGGTTACATAGGCCCCGAGGCTGGGGACGAACACCAGGATCGATCCGGCTACCACTCCCGGCATCGACAACGGCAGGAGCACCCGACGGAAGGATTGGGTCGTAGAGGCGTACAGGTCGCGACTCGCCTCGATGAGGCTGGGGTCGAT
Source organism: uncultured Acidimicrobiia bacterium (assembly GCA_964516495.1). Taxonomy (GTDB): domain Bacteria; phylum Actinomycetota; class Acidimicrobiia; order Spongiisociales; family Spongiisociaceae; genus JAPPFW01. The sequence goes on from CAZEZF010000023.1 coordinate 27,362, forward strand.
ACGTTCGATCGCCGCGTACAGGGGCAGGATCATGAAAGGGAGGAAACCGTATACCAGGCCGATGATCACGGCGGTATGGGTGAACAGAATCTCTTGGGGTCCCAGTCCCAGCGCCTGGCTGACCGTGTTCAAAGGTCCGTCCGTACCCAGGATCACCCGCCACGCATAGTTACGAACCAGGAAGTTCGTCCAGAAGGGGATCATCACGAATACCAGCATCAGGTTCCGGACCGTTGTGGAACGGGTCGATAGGAAATAGGAGAAGGGGTAGGCGACCACCAGACAGATCACGGTGGTCAGCAACGCGATCCACACCGAGCGGAAAAGGATGTCTCTGACGATCGGTTCGCCCAGCCTCCGGTAGGACTCCAGATTCCATCCGGCCAGGTCGGTGCCCCCGATCCGGTTGCGGGTGGCGAAGGAGTAGATGATCACGATGCCGAATGGGATCGCAAAGAACAGACCCAGGTAGATGTAGGCGGGAAGCGACAGCAGGAAGCCCCGGCGGGACGCGGCGCGGGCGGCGGCCTTCTCGAATTCCGGGGTTGCCCGGAGGTTTCCCGGATCCGGCCTATTCTGGTCAGAACCCGGGGATGGCGGAGAGCCGGTGAGCGTCGTCACCCGATATCAGTCCTCGACTACCGTCACGGCGGTCGGATCCCACGACACCGTGACCTGTTCACCCACACCCGCATGCGACGCTCCGGGACGATTCTCGACTCGCACATCCAAGCTGATCCACTCGAACACGACTCGGTACACCAGAGCGTTGCCCTGATAAGTGATCTCTTCGATATGGCCGTCTACCGATGTGTGATGAGGAGGCGCCTCCCCGCGCCGATGCAGAACGGTCTGCTCCGGTCTGAGACTGACGCCCACCCTGGCGCCGGGAGCGACCTGTGACGCAGCCGGGATTCGGACTCCGTTGGCCAGAGTAACGGTCTCGTGATCGGTGACCATGGCGTCCAGCAGGTTCGTCTGGCCGATGAAGTCCGCAACGAAACGGTTGGAGGGTTGTGAGTAGATTTCTTCAGGTGTGCCTACCTGGAGTAGGCGTCCCCCGTCCATGACGCCGATCCGGTCGCTCATAGCCAAGGCCTCGCCCTGGTCGTGGGTAACGAATACGAACGTGATTCCAATCTCTCGCTGGAGTCCCTTGAGTTCGGTTTGCATGGCTTGTCGAAGTTTGAGATCGAGGGCGCCCAGCGGTTCGTCCAGCAGCAAGACCTTAGGACTGTTCACCAGCGCCCGAGCGAGGGCCACCCGCTGCTGCTGGCCACCCGATAACTGGTGCGACCGGCGGTGTTCCATACCATCCATGTGCACCAGCCCGATGGCGTCACGCACCCGGGAACCGATCTGATCCTTGGACACGCCCTGCATCCGCAGCCCGAAGCCGACATTTTCCTTTACGGTCATGTGGGGGAACAATGCGTAGTTCTGGAATACGGTGTTAACCGGCCGCTTATTGGGTGGAAGGGTCCCCACCTCATCACCGAAGATCCGGAGACTTCCTGTGGTCGGGAACTCGAGCCCGGCGATCAGGCGCAGGGTGGTGGTTTTACCGCATCCGGAAGGACCGAGCAACGCAAAGAACTCTCCGTCGACTATCTCGAGGTCCATCTCGTCGACGGCGATCACCGAGCCGAACCGCTTGGTCATACCGTACAGGCCAACAGCCGGAGTTACCGTCGGCATTGCTTCCTCCTGATTCCGCCTAGCCAGGCCGTCCGGCCATCGATGCGGGACGCCGATCATGCAGACTAGCCCCGATTTTTCATGCAGGGGTTTGAATGGGTAACCGAGAGAGAGGCAATCAACTCTCTGAACTGGGAAAATAGCCGCTTGACGGGCTTGGCGTGGCTTTTGCTACATCGGTGTGTCTGGGGCATGAAGAATCAGAGCTAGTGGCGGACGGCTCCTTCAGTTGCGGAATCCGATCTTGACGTAGTCGTTCATACTGGGCAATCCCCACACGGCCCAGAACTCCCCGGTTTTCGGTCGCATCACCGTCCCTCCCGACGATTCGAGGTGGTAGGGAGGTCTGGACACCTGGCAGACCCTGGTTCGGGTCAGGTCCATCAGATCCTCGGTCGAGATGTCGTTCTTATCCAGGTGATCCGCCGCCGCCGCCATACGCCTGCGGGAGTCCCGGTGCAGTTCCGGAGGCCTGTCGCCTTGAACGGCGCTTGTTCCGGCCGAAGTGGTGTGGTTGGTATGGACCAGCGCGGTGTCCTGCAGACGAGTCACATGCCGAGCGCTGGGCATAGCCTCGATGTTGAAACCGGCGCCGTCGGCGTCGAAGACCAGATAGTTATGACCTCCGGCGAGGTCGGCGGACAGGATGATTTCCCTGGCTTCGGCGGCCGATTCGGTCAAGAGCGCGTTGCGAACCACCGTCGGCCAGGTGACGCCGGTTCCGCCATCGGCGGCGGTGAGGTTATTGATACCGACACAGACACCGAGTTCGTTCATTCCGATCTGACCCAGGCATCCGGTGGTGGTGAACACCAACGCAGCCGGACCTTCTTCCGGTCGGGTTCTCAACATGATTACATGATCGGTGGCCGAGGCATGCATGTCCCAGGTCTGGCCCAGGAATCCGGCGCCTTTCGCGAGATGGTCGGGGACTATGAAGGCGGTGCAGGTGTCTTCGGTGTGTAGCCGCGGGCCGGCTGCCCCTTTCACAACCCGGACGGTATCTACGAAGTCCGTGAATCCTCCGACGATCACCGCCTCCGCGAGGGATATCCCGGCGGCCTTTGCCATGGCCGCCATTTCTTCATAGAGGGGAGGTGAGTGGCGTTGATGAGCTTCCAGACAAGCCTCCGCCACCTCCAGCACCTCCCGACGGGTTAGGGGTAGACCGGTCCAAAGACCCTCCATTACCAGCTCCACGCGTTCTTTCGTGTAGGCGCCGATCTCGTCGGCGAAGGCGGCGCCGTGCATATGGCCCATCGCCGTCGGACTCCCCGCAACATCGAGAATCCGGATCGGAGGACGCTTCATACCGTCATCGTACCCGAAGATCCCATCACGTCTCGGGATGGTTGCTACCTCTGCGAGTTCCTATCAGGTACCGTCGGGATATGCGCGCCCTCCTCATAACCAACGACTATCTCCCCAAGTCGGGTGGCATACAGCAGTACCTCGCCAATCTGGTGGCTCATTCTTCGGTCGAGTTCCGGGTGCTCGGCCCTCGCCACCCCGGTTCCCGACCCTTGCCTGACGTCGTGCGCGGTCCGTCCACATACATGCTTCCCTCTAAGTCCACATATCGATGGGTGTCGGCCCATATAAGGTCTCTCGATCCCGACGTTATCGTGTTCGGGGCGCCCCACCCACTGGCCCAGATGGGACCGAGGCTCACCGCCTCCTTCGGTATTCCCTATGTGGTGATCGCTCACGGCGCCGAGGTGACCATTCCGATGGCGGCGCCGGTACTGCGCCAGATGCTCCGATGGACCTTTCGTCAGGCGTCGCTGGTAATGACCGTCTCTGCCTTCACCGCGGGGAAGGTGGCGGACCTGGGCGCCGGGACTGTGGAGGTACTAGGGGCGGGAGTCGACCTGTCTGCCTTCTATCCCGTTGATAAGCCGTCCGATCGGTCATCGGACCGACGGCTGGTGATCGGCTGTATCTCCCGTTTCGTGCCGAGGAAGGGTCATCTACGGGTTCTCACAGCAGCGGAACGGCTTCAGGAAACGGGGATGGGGGTGGAGGTGCTTCTGGCGGGTAGGGGCCGTCTCGAATCGCGGGTAAGGCGAGCGGCGGCGAGATCACCGGTTCCGGTGCAGGTGGAATCGAATGTCCCCTGGGAGGACCTTCCGGATCTCTACCGACGCTGTGACGTGTTCGTCATGCCCGCCCGTTCTCGATGGCTCGGCTTGGAGGCCGAAGGCTTGGGCATCGTCTATCTGGAAGCCTCCGCTTCCGGGGTACCGGTGGTAGCGGGGACCTCGGGAGGCGCCCCTGAGACCGTTGTCCCCGGAGTCACCGGCTATGTCGCGGTCTCGGCCGCGGAGATCGCGGAGGCGGTTCGTTTGATTTCGTATCGAAGGCGGGAAATGGGCGCTGCGGCGCGGGCTCGCGCCGAGGAGATGTACTCCTGGCAGGTGGTGGCGGAACGACTCGAACGTTACCTAGGTGAGGTGGTTACCCGGTAGGCCTGTTACGCTCGGTACATGGACCTCCGGCAGGAATGCGAGCGGGTTTACGATGATGTGTTACTCGTGCTGCGCCACTTCCGGACCGCGAAGGAATTGGAAAATCCCGATCACCGAATGGGCGCGCCGCTGCCTGCCGCGTAGTGATCAGCAGCCGGATAACGTAACGGATACCTTGATTCGGGGTTGCCGCGAAGACCGATCACTGTCCCCCGTTCACCCCTGGATGCAATCGGTTCTCCACGATTAGTCGGCAAGGATCCGAAGACCTCCCGGCCTATGCATGTGCTTCCGGATAGGAAATGGTGTGGCCGGGGATATGACCAATAACGGGTAGCGTATTGAAGGACCCGATTCGCGAGGGAGGAGTCAGGTGATGCGCGCAATCATTGTTCGCCGGAATGGCGGGCCGGAGGTGTTGGAGATCGAAGAGGTCGAGGCGCCGGTTCCGGGGACCGGTGAGGCGGTCGTCGAGGTGGCGGCCGCCGGACTGAACTTCATCGACACCTACCATCGCAGCGGCCTGTATCCGGTAGACCTTCCCTTTACACCCGGACTCGAGGCGGCGGGCACGGTTGTGTCCATCGGTCCCGAAGTCACCGGGACGAGTGTCGGTGATCGGGTCGCCGCTTGCGCGACGCTGGGCGCGTACGCTGAACGAGTGCTGGTTCCCGTCGAGAGATTGGTACCGGTTCCGGAAGGAATCTCGTCCGAAACAGCGGCGGCCTCCATGCTTCAGGGGCTGACAGCGCTCTACCTGACGACCGCGACATTTCCGTTATCGGCAGGGGCCAATTGTTTGATCCATGCGGGCGCAGGCGGTGTCGGGCTGCTCCTTATCCAGATAGCCAAGCGTCTCGGCGCCACCGTCTTCACGACTGTCGGTAACGATAAGAAGGCGGAGATTGCCCGCTCGGCCGGGGCGGACCATGTGATCCTCTACCGGAGAGTGGATTTCTCCGAGCGGATCAGGGAGATAGCGGGCGAACGTCCTCTCGACGTTGTGTACGACGGGGTGGGCAAGGCCACAGTACCGGCGGGGCTGGGCCTTCTTCGTCGTTTCGGTCTGATGGTGGCGTTCGGTAATGCTTCGGGTGCGGTGGATCCGGTAGACCCACTCGTTTTGACCGCCAACGGTTCCTTGTTCTTTACCCGACCTACCCTCTTTGATCACATAGCGGATCGTGATTCGCTGCTGGCCAAATCCGAGCGGCTCTTCGCTTACATTCAAGATGGTCTGGATGTGCGGATAGGCGGTCGATACCGGTTGGAGGACGCGTCGGAGTCCCATCGGGCTATCGAGAGTCGTTCCACCACCGGAAAGGTTCTCATCTGCCCGTAGATGTAAGTCATTCCGCCCGCCCTACCGAGCCGCGGTCGCTGAAGAGTGCGGCGAGATGCGCGGGTTTCCGGGTTGCGGCCGTTATCCTGGAGTACCGGATGGCAGGGGCTTCCGGGCGCTCGCACGACGGTATTGGAGGTTGGAGGTCCACCCGTGACTTGTCTCTCACTTGTCAGGTTGGCAGCGGCGTTGATGACGCTGGTCCTGATTGCCGCGTGTGATGACTCACCTGAGACGCCGTTAGAATCACTTGACGAGCTGGAGGAGTTCCTATTCATGGAATCCGATGGTTCCGAGGTTTCCGAATCGGCGGTGATTTCCACTTCGACAACCTCCATATCGGAAAGGAGGGGGGAGGATGATCGATGGCGGGTGGAGCCGGTAAAGACCGAGCAGCCGGTTGTTTCATTAAAGGTTCCCTCCCCGTCGGAAGTCGATGAGCGGTCGGTGGAGATCGCGTTTGCGGATCGGGATGATGCGCATGAAGACGCTTCGGCTACTGGAATCGAGGCGGTCTCGCCTAACCCGGGTGAGGTTGAGCCGGTTGATAATCCCGACCCGGTTGTCGCCCGTCCCGGCCCTCCCGTCGGAGGATCGGAGATTCCGGCCAACATTCGGATCTCGTCTTCGTACCGCCCCGACACGAATGTGAGGGTGGACGGTGAAGTGATCCAAGCGGTGGTGTCCGGGACGATCGACACCGGAACACAGGTGTATACGGTCGTTGGAGACGCCGGCCGGAAACTGGAAGCCGTTCTTGTCGCCCCCCCTGGAATGAAACTGACGGTTCGTCACGGGAACGAGATCCTGGAAGCGGATGACGACGTAACACAACGGTTGGAAACCGTCTTGACCGGGGACGGAGTACTGTTCTTGAGCGTTGAACCCTCCAACGGAGCGGTGGGGGATTATGAGTTGACGATACGGATAGGACTTCCCGACCCGGAACCGGCCCCGTCGCCTGCTCCGGCAACCCGTAAGACCCCGAGTCGGCCTCGAATCGGTCCCGGCGACATCGTGTATCTCACGTTTGACGACGGGCCCAATCCCAGACACACACCGGAGGTGTTGGATCTCCTGGCGCGCTATGGGGCAAGAGCCACCTTCTTCGTTGTCGGGTCACTGGTCGAGAAGTACCCCGATGTCTTCCAGAGGATTGTCACAGAAGGTCACACGGTGGCCAACCACACCTGGCGGCACGAGAACCTGGCCAAGTTGAACAAAGAGGAGTTCGACGAAACGATAAGCAGGACGGAGGAGATTCTCGGCGAGCATGCCACTCCGTGTTTGCGTCCCCCTTATGCGGCGACCGGTAGCCACACCCGGGAATGGGCCGCCGAATACGGTCTCGACCTTCATCTCTGGTCGGTCAGCGCCAACGATTGGCTCGGCCTCACCGGCGAGGAGATCGCCGACCGGATCGTGTCACAGGTCACCCACGGATCGGTCGTCCTGATGCACGACGGAGGGGGAAACCGAACCCAGACCGTACGGGGTCTCGCCATGCTTCTCGACCGTCTCTCGGATCTTGACCTTGACTACCAACCATTGTGCCGTTGATCGGTCGTTTGCGTGGGACACGATCCTTGAGGCGTTGAGATGCTCTCGTGATGGGTTGCCTGGTGTCCAGGAGGGCGCCGACAAAGACAGGGTGGGTCGGCCCTCCGCCCGCTGACCAGGGAGTTTACCATTGGGCGTTCGGGCCAAGCCGGAGGTTTCTCAGTATCCTCCTAGTGTCCTGAATCTCTGGTTCGCTTGGTTTGCAAACCCTCATAGGTCGTACTGCGCGACCGGGATCCGTCTTCGTGTCTCAGCCGACGCCGCTGGTGGCGGGACTTGTGGACCGTTTCTGTCCTACCCCGGCTGTATGTTGTTGGTTAACCGTAATTACCGGCGGTCCGCTTCCGACGTCGACCTGGACCGTGTGAGGGATCAAATTCGTTCGAGA
>CAZEZF010000024.1:0-34027 GCA_964516495.1 uncultured Acidimicrobiia bacterium
GACCTAGACGACGGACCGCGACGCCAACCATGAAGGTCATCATATCCTCGAACCACGGGTAAAGAAGGGGGGCGGCTCCGCACTGGCTGATCAAAAAACCGACTGACCTGGGCTTTCGAAACGATGTTAGATACTTTGAAAACCAGTGGGTCGCCCGGGACTCGAACCCGGAACCTGCGGATTAAGAGTCCGTTGCTCTGCCAGATTGAGCTAGCGACCCAAGGGCAGTCTAATCATCAAGGCGCCTAAGCGGAAACGCTCGGATCAGATGTCTTCAGTGATCTCGAGTGCGTCGGCGAGAGCATGAACCGCCCTCGCCCGATGGCTGATCAGGTTCTTTTGATCGGAGGACATCTCCGCGAGGGTGCGCGACCCCACCTCGAAAACCGGGTCATAGCCGAACCCACCCGTCCCGCGGGGACTGCGGAGAATCTCGCCCCTGAGCTCACCCTCGGCCACCACCGCACGCCCGTCGGCCAGCACGGCCGCTACCACGGTGACGAAACGCGCCCGCCGGTTGGCGTGCTCACCGAGGGCGGCGAGTAAAGCGGAAACGTTGGACTCGTAGGTAGCGCCCGGGCCGGAGAAGCGTGCCGTGTGGATCCCGGGGGCTCCTCCCAAGGCGTCCACCTCCAGACCCGTGTCATCGGCAATCGCCGGAAGACCCGTGTAGTGCGCCACCGCCCGTGCCTTGAGGAGAGCATTGCCCTTGATCGTGGAAGCGTCCTCGACCACGTCCGGCCATTCCAAGCCGGTAACGATCTCCCCCACCACTCCGGAACCAAGAAGGAGTCGCTCCATCTCGAAAACCTTGTCAGGGTTCTTGGAGGCCACCACCGCCCGTGCAATAGCGGGCGTTGTCATTCCGCAACCTGCCGATCCTGGAGAAGGCCGATCTGTTCGATACCCATCCCGGCCAGGTCGAGCAGGCGGTCCAGTTCCCGACGATCGAACGGAACACCCTCGGCGGTCGCCTGGACCTCCACCAATCGGCCTCGACCGGTCATGACCACGTTCATGTCAACGGAGGCGGCGGAGTCGTCCCGGTAATCAAGATCAAGCAGACACTCCCCCTCGACCACACCAACCGAAACGGCGGTTAACCGATCAATAACAGGATCGGATGTAATCAGGCCTTCGGAGATCGCCCATGTGAAAGCATCGTGAAGCGCGATCCAAGCGGCGTTTACCGCCGCGGTCCGTGTTCCCCCGTCGGCTTGGACGACATCGCAATCCACGATGACCATGACCTCACCCATGGCGGGAAGGTCAACGACAGAACGGAGGGATCGACCGATCAGCCGGGAAATCTCCTTGGATCGGCCACCTGAGTACTGGTCGCGGCGGATGCGCCGGTTAGAAGACCCCGGCATCATGGCGTATTCGGCGGTGACCCAACCGGCACCGGACTTCCGGAGCCATTTCGGAACCCGTTCCTGCACCGAGGCCGTAGCCAGCACCTTGGTACGGCCCATCTCGACCAGCACGGATCCGGGCGTCATCTCCGTGTAGTTGCGGGTGAACCTGACCGGGCGGAGTTGGTCGGCGGCGCGTTCCCGTCGGTTGCTCATAGTGACTCCTCATTGCTCATACGTTGATCCTTGCTCCGGGAACGGCCAGGGAAACCGGCCCCTCGTACTCGGCTTCGGCGTCCATAACCTGCCGCTCAGGGTCTATATGGGGGGAAACATGGGTCAGCATCAGGCGGCGAACCCCGGATCGGGTAGCCATCTCCCCGGCTTCCGAACCTGTCATGTGATGGGGGTAGGATTCCTTCGTCCGGGGGGAAGCAATGGACGCTTCGGCAAGCAGGAGATGCGAACCGGAGGCGTGCCCTTCCAGTTCCTCGCTAGGACCGGTATCGGCGGTGTAGGTAAGACACCTCCGGCTGCTGCTGATCCTCGGCGCCAGTGTCGGAGGTGGATGATTGGTCCGGACCACCGATATCTCCAATGAACCCAGCGTATAGCCGCCGCCCGTCCTCAACGGAATGAAATCGAAGACCGACCACCACCTATCGGAGTTCCCGACGAACGTTCCAAGCTCCCTGTCAAGACCTTCCGGACACAACACCGGAACAGGTCGAACCTCCCGGTCACCATAGGCCAGCGTATGGTAGAGAGCGAAAATGTCGGTGCAGTGGTCAGGGTGACGGTGCGATAGGAACACTCCGCTCAATTCATGGGGCGCCATCCAGGCGCACAAAGCCAGATAGGTTCCCGGTCCGGCATCAACCCACAATGTCGTGTCGAAGGTGGAAACCAGGTATCCCGAGGCAGGCCGACCCACAGTCGGATAGGTACCGTTCGAACCGAGTACGGTCAACTGCATCCTGCCAGCGTAGCGACACCATACGCCGAGCCCTCTCGAACAGACGCCGGCGGCGCCTACTGTCGGGGTATTACGAGTCCGTCGGCATCGATCTCGACCGAGCCGATAGCCACCAACCGGCCTAGTTCGGCAATCGCCGCCACCGGGTCGTCATCCAGTTTCGACAAGAACTGATCGATCGGCTCACCGGATTCAGGGTTGCGCACTTCAGGTTGATCGTCACCATCGGCTGGAGCGGGTTCTCCTATCACCAGCCGGAGACATTCGAGAAGATCCTCCGCGTCGAAGACCGGAAAGGCGCCGTCACGGATCAGAAGGTTGCACCCGACCGAAGCCGGTCTGCCTACATCCCCCGGCGTGGCGAAGATGTCACGCCCTTGCTCCAGACCGAGTCGGGCAGTGACCAGCGCTCCCCCCTTGGCGCCCGCTTCGACCACCACAACAGCATGGGCGATGCCAGAGATGATCCGGTTGCGAGGCGGAAATCGCCAACCCAGCGGGCGAGCTCCCGGTGGTCCCTCGCTCCAGATCGTCCCGCCTGCCTCCAGGAGAGACTCGCCGAGGGATTGATGTCGGCGCGGATACCACACGTCGATCCCCGACCCCAGGACGGCCACCCCGGGAGTGGGCCCTCGTAACGAACCCTTGTGGGCGGCGCCATCGATCCCCTTGGCCAACCCGCTGACCACCGACCATCCGGCTGTCGACACCACCTCACCGTAAGCCTCCGCCAAACGCCTCCCGTAGCCGGTACAAGCCCTTGTCCCGACAATCGCCACCGCAATACCACGGAAGGACTTTCCCCGCTGGAATAGGAATAGTGGGGCCTCTGGTAGCTCACCAAGACGTTGGGGAAACCCGACATCGCTCGGCAATATGAACTCGATACCGGCCATACGGAGGCTCTCTCGGCGCTCGGATGCCGGGACTCGAGCCGCCCGACGCGCCTCCTGGGGAAGGTCGATACGTCCCCGTTCGATCTGATTCAGAACGACGCCGGGAGAACCGGACCCGGCTACCAGCTTCCGCAACCGGTCGGGGTGCATCCCCACATGGGCGAGTCTGATCAGGTCATCGGCACGGCGGTTCATAGTGTCCCCTCAGGATCAAGGCCTGGCCGGCATGTGTTTCCTGGATTATGTCGGCGCCGTCCAGGTCGGCCACCGTTCTTGCCAACCTTCGGACCCGGTCGAATCCTCGTCCGGTCATGGCGCCGTGTCGTAACGCCCCCTCGATCATTCTCTGGGCGCCCGGAGCGAACTCCAGGGCATCGAGGTCACTCCGGCCGAGATCGCGATTGCGGCGGCCTCGCTCCTGCTGGAGTTCGTAGGCGCCCGCCACCCTGTCGGCGACGTTCCGGCTGGGTTCCTCGGGCGGTCCGATGAGAGCGTCCGGATCGACCTGTTCGACTCGGATCCGGATATCGAACCTATCCATCAAAGGACCGGATAGACGGCGCCGATATCGCTGGATCATCCGCTCACTGCATTCACAACCCTTGCGGAAGTGTCCGTAGAATCCACACGGACAGGGATTTGTCGCGGCCAGTAGCTGTATCGCCGCCGGGAAGGTAACCGCGATACCCTTCCTGGCTATGGTCACCTCGTTCTCCTCGAGAGGTTGACGCAAAGCATCCAAAAGTTGCGGACGGAACTCTCCTAGTTCGTCGAGGAACAACACACCGCGATGCGCCATGCTCACCTCACCGGGAACGGGCATACCCGACCCTCCGCCTATAACAGCCGCGGTGGTGGCGGTGTGATGCGGAGACCGTATCGGCGGCCGGGTAAGACATCGGCGTCGCTTGCTCGCCGACGACCATACCTGCGCCACCTCGAGCGCCGCCCTTTCGCTCAGGTCAGGCAGAACACCGGGAAGACATCGGGCGAGCATGGTTTTGCCGGAACCCGGCGGCCCTGACATGAGCATGTGATGTCCGCCCGCCGCCGCTACCTCGAGAGCGCGTTTGGCCAGCGGCTGCCCCCGAACCTCGGCAAGATCGTACGGTTCCGGAATATGGACCTTCTGAGGAGACGGGGCGGGAAAGCTGGACTCACCGAGCGCCGCCGAGACCGCCGCGGCGAGTGAAGCTACTACCTGCACATCGGCGGTGCTCACCAGACTCGCCTCGGTAGCGGTCTCCGGAGGCAAGAGGCACGGAATCCCCATATCGGAGGCGACGATGGCCGCTCCCAACCCTCCGCGGGCGGGCCGGAGGCTTCCATCGAGAGCGAGCTCACCGAGGGCCACCACGTTGCACGCTCCGATCGGGATCTCTCCCGCGGCGGCCAGCAAGGCCAAGGCGATGGGCAGATCGTAGACACTCCCCGATTTGGGAAGATTGGCCGGCGCCAGGTTGACAGTTACGGACCGAGGCGGGAACCGGTAACCGGACACAGCCATGGCCGCCATGACCCGATCCTTGGCTTCACGGACGGCCGTATCCGGTAGACCTACCAGACTGAGCCGACCCTTCTCTCCTCCCCCTACATGTGCTTCCACGCTGACGGCGCGCGCCTCCACTCCGACCAGCGCTACTGAGTTGGTTGATGCAAACATACTACTCAATATATAGTACGCTAGTGACAGTTATAGATATATAACTAACAACGGGCTCTCGGGATTGTGACAGAAATATTGGAACCCCGGTAGCATGGGCGCATGGGCTTCAATCCGTTCCGTAATCACCAACGCGGCGCCGCCGACCTCTTGGCGATGATCGGCGCCTTGGCGCTCACCCTCGGTTTGGTTCTGTGGGCTTTCTTGGGCGGTTGACCATCCGCCATGTCCAGCCCCGGGCCGCCACCAAGACATATCTTTGTCCTGGATGCGGACGAGACATCGTCGTCGGGAGCTTCCACCTCGTGGTTATTCCCGAGGACGATCCTGATCTGCGTCGGCACTGGCACCACGGATGCTGGTATAAGGAGTTGCGAAGGATCCGGGGCAAAGGGAAAGGCTCAGACAACTCGTCGGTGCCACTCGATGTCTACCCCGTCGGCGCCTACCAGCACCGTCACTAGATCCACCCGCCTTACGCCGACCCGTCGAGCCAGCCCGGCTACCTGCCTGGCCTTGGAATCGGTGAAGTTCCAGCGCGGATGCTCCGAATCCACACCTGTTCCGGACTTGACCTCGACCGCGAAACGTCCGGCGCAGTCCTCTGCGAGCAGGTCGATCTCTCCACGACCTACCACCACGTTACGCCCGATAATCCTGACCCCGCGCCGGCGCAGGAAGGATGCAGCCACGGATTCGCCAAACCTACCGAGGCTCTTGCGGTGACCTGCCAACCGGCCCTTAGCCATGATCGGGCGCCTTTCTGCTCACCTTGTAGTAGTCAACCCTAATTCTTCATGCCTCAGACACACCGAAACCCTAAAAGGCCACGTCAAACGCAGCATCATGGGGTGTCCCGGCCTTCGCCTTCAGGGTGATGGGGGCGCCTCGGCCAGGCGGGGCCACTACATAACTATCTTTCCAGGTCAGAGAGTTCATCATCTTTCTCGGCTACCCATCCAAACCCATGCATAAACAAAATAAGGGTCAAGATGGTCAAGATAACGTATAGGTGTGACACGATTCGGTTATCCATGGGGGACGGATAGCCGAGCGGAGCATCAGCGGCGTGGCGGCCTCCCGACTCCTTTCACAGCGCCTCCCACCGTGAAGGAGGCCAAATCAGCACGAACGCCCGCCCGACCACATCCTCCACCGGAATCGCTCCGAACCGGCGGCTGTCCTGGCTGTTGTCACGATTGTCGCCCATCACCCACAGGTACCCGTATGGGATATAGAAGGGGGCCATGTCTCGCATCCGGTACCCGACCTCCAGATAGGGCTCATCGAGGGCGACTCCGTTGACAAGAACCCGGTTGTTGCGAATCTCCAAACGGTCACCCCCGACTGCGATCACCCGCTTGATCAGATCCTCCACCGTCGAGGCCCTCACCCCCAGAGCCTCGAGAAAGCTACGCACACCCCTCTCCCAGATTGTTGTCTCGGGAAGTTCGGACAGGAACGGAGAGTCGAATACGATCACATCTCCCGATTGCGGACCGTTGAACCGGTATGCGATCTTGCTTACCAACACCCGGTCATCAATATCGAGGGTCGGGTACATGGATGGAGAAGGGATGAAAAAAGCCTGCAGAAGGAATGTCTTGATGATGATCGCCAGCAGCAGCGTAAAGACGATGACACCGAAGAACTCCCGCAGGTATGGCCTCCACGAACCACCGCTATCACGACGCCCGATACCGGGCCGCTGAGTCGGTGGTCCACTGTCGATCTCGACAGAGTCCGAACCTTCAACCCCTCCTCCGGTGGGCGCCGTCACGAAACTCCCTTTGCGACCTGCATCGGGCGTCGGCCTCGGTGATGATCCGGGAGGATGGCGTGAGACCCTTAGCGACGCTCTCTGATCCGGGCCGCTTTGCCGACCCGACCGCGTAGGTAGTAGAGCTTGGCGCCTCGAACCCGCCCGCGCCGTGTCACCTCGATCTGCTGGATTATGGGTGCGTGAACCGGAAACACCCGCTCGACCCCGATTCCAAAACTCATCTTGCGGACGGTGAACGTTTCCGACAGTCCTCCCCCATCCCGGGCGATTACCACCCCGTCGAAAACCTGAATCCGCTCCCTTCCGCCTTCAACCACCCGGACATGCACCCTGACGGTGTCGCCGGGACGGAAATCGGGTATGTCATCGCGAAGGTGAGCGCTTTCCACATACTGCAGGTCGTTCATCGAGGTCTCCTCACGATCGTGATCCTGGTAACAACACCCGAGATCCGGTCATACAGGAGGATCCGAAACGGTAGCAAGGTCGACATGCCGACCAACCCGGTCGATCATCGCCGTCAACCACCGATCAGAGTTTTTCATATCCCCCTGGTAGGGCCGGCAGGGAACGCTTCGGACCAGTCCGTAGCGCAACCACTCTAGCGCGGCCGGTCGATCCTTACGAACCTACTTCATCCTGGTTCGGTTTCGCCTGATCAAGGAGATCGGGCCGACGCAAGGCCGTCCGTTTCGTGCGCTGATCAGCCCGCCACTCGGCGATCCGGGCATGGTCCCCGGACAGCAACACCCATGGAACATGATGACCGTGAAACACGGCAGGCCTGGTGTATTGCGGTTCTTCGAGTAGGCCGTCCCGGAACGACTCGAACCGGGCTGAATGTGGATTCCCTAATACGCCGGGGAGCAGGCGCGCGACACCCTCTATTACGGCTAGAGCGGCAACCTCTCCACCGGCGAGGACATAGTCGCCGAGGGAGACCTCCTCATCGATGGAGGTCTGGACGAACCGTTCATCCACTCCTTCGTAACGCCCGCATACAAGGGTCAACGAGTCGAGACCCGCCCACCGATCAAGGGTGACCTGGGCCATCGGTTGACCGGCCGGCGTGAGGAGAACCCGATGGGAGTCCTCTCGTCCTGCAATTGCTTCGGTCAGCGGACCGGCCATCAGGATCATCCCCGCTCCACCCCCGAAGGGGGCGTCATCCACCTGGCGATAGTCCCCTTTCCCGAAGTTACGCAGGTTGACCAACTCGATGCTCAACACTTGCGACCGCAGCGCCTTCGCCACCGTTCCGACATCGAACGGACCATCGAAGAACCGGGGGAAGAGGGTTATCACGGCGATCTTCATCCCGGTCCTCCACCGGCCGGGCAAACCCCGATCGGCCCGAGGTTATGCAAGAACCCACCGCGCCGCGCCGCAGGAATCGAACGTGTCACACTCGAACTGCCGGGCGCCGCGGTAAAAGGCGGGCGCTCTCCGTCGGGTTCCGGCGGCAGGCAGACCACGGCGACCCGCCTGTATATCAGGAGACCGGTTGCCGCGCCTCGTCGAGCAACTCATACAGCGTGGAACGGCGGCGCGGGATACGGTTGACGGCGGTAATGGCGGCTTCGAAATCCGCCGCTCTCATCTCCTGTCCGTGCGAAGCGCCGGCGGCTCGTGAGATAGTCTCGTTCATCAAGGTTCCACCGAAGTCGTTGCAACCTGCATCAAGAAGACGAGCGGCGCCGTCGAGACCCAGCTTGACCCAAGAGGCTTGTATGTTGGATATCAACCCGTCGAGAGCGATCCGGGCCACTGCGTGTATCAGGACCACTTCGTCCCAGGTCGGACCGGGTCGGGCTCGTCCCTTCAGGTAGATCGGCGCCGCCATATGCACGAAAGGAAGAGGGACCAGCTCGGTAAACCCGCCGGTTCGACGCTGGATCCGGCGGAGTACCTCGAGATGGTTGGCCCATGCCACCGGATCGTCGATGTGCCCGAACATGATTGTGGAGGTCGACCTCAAGCCGAGATCGTGCGCCACGAGCATCACTTCCGCCCACTGGGAGGTCCTTATCTTGTCCGGGCAGAGGTGCTTGCGAACCCGGTCGTCCAGAATCTCGGCGGCGGTTCCGGGCAGCGTCCCGAGACCGGCCTCCTTCAGCATCTCCAGGAAAGCCCTTATCGTCATGCCCAACGTTTCGGCGCCTTGCCAGACCTCCAACGGGGTGAAGCCGTGTACATGGATATCCGGTACCGCCTCCTTGATCGACGACAGAACATCTACATAGAACTGCCCGGTAAAACGAGGGTGGATACCCCCCTGGAGGCATACCTCGGTGGCGCCTCGGGCGGCTGCCTCGGTAGTTCGGGTGACAACCTCCTCGATGCTCATAAGGTACGGATCTCCCCGCAGATTGAGACTCCGCGGACCCTTGGAAAACGCACAGAATCCGCATCGAAAGTAACACACATTGGTGTAGTTGATGTTGCGGTTGATGACGTAGGTGACGTTATCTCCCACCCGTTTCCTTCGGAGTAGGTCAGCCGCGCAGGCGATGGCCTCGATGTCGGCCCCCCTGGCTGAGAGGAGCAGGGCCGTCTCCTCCACGGAGGGGGGAACCCCTTCCAGGGACGACTCGATGATCTTCCGCACCGGCTTCGACGCTCCGCCGAGGCCGGCCTGGGACCCGGAGGTCCACATCGCATCAGGCCAGGCGGCGGAAAAGCGGTGAGGGTTGAGGGGCGGCTCGATGGATGCCCCGGGCGCCCAGGAATAGCGGGGTCGGGCATATCCTGAACTGTCGGCCAGATTCAGATAGGTCTTGAATATAGCGCTGGTGAAGCTCTCACGAGCATCGTCGATCGGAACATGGCCCGGTACCGCCAGCCGTTCTACAAGGGAGTGCTCTACCGCGTCCCTGAGTTCACCTATCCGTTCGGAATCCCAGTCTCGCAGCAGCAGGTCTGTGGCGCCCGATGCTATGGCCGCCAGCGCATCGGTAACCGTATCTACGAATACGGACACCCTGAAACGGAGCGAGGGCAGTTGGCATATATCGACAGCCTCCTCAACCCGGCTCCGTCCGGTTCGCAGGAAGGCCGCCTCGCTTCGGGCCAGGGCATCGATCACGGCGGCCCGATCATCCGTATGGATTATCGAGATCCGCCATCCGGGGATACCGTTGTCGGAGAGATCCAGGGCCTCTTTCGGCGGCGCGACCCAGGCCGCCGCCCCGGATGTGACATCTCCCACATATACCGGAAGGACATCCCCGTCGAGGCACGCCTGGACCGATTCGGGCGACGGTCGGTCGATCTCCAGGGCTGTGGTGCCTTCAGCCCGTCTGGTAGACGAAACCGCCTCGGTTACGACCGACGCCGGCCGCACCCGGAGGAACGTGATGTTTCGGGTCGTGTCTTGGATCATATGATGCCTTCCCTCTGGCGAGTCCTAACGTAACCGTGGTCATCGGCGGCGTCATGAACCCTACCCAGCAGCCCGGGGTGGATCCATCGCTCATCTTGATACTCCGGGTATACCGGCAACCTGGGGACCAACTTGAAGCCTCTTGCCTCGGTCCGGGCCCGTAACTGATCCAGGTGGGGCCAAGGGGCCTCCGGGTTCACCCAATCTATCGTTAGCGGGGACACCCCTCCCCAGTCATTGATTCCCGCATCGAGATAGATCTCGTACTGTTCCGTGAGGTTGGGCGGAACCTGGAGATTTATCTCAGGACCGAGTATCCAACGAGCCACCGCCACAACGATGGCAAACCAAGCGGGTATAGGTTCCGCCGACCGGCGCATCCTGGTGTCCGCCTTGGCGCGAAAGTTCTGGACTATTACCTCCTGAATGTGGCCGTACCGATCAGATGCCGCTTTCAAGGCGAACAGACTATCGACTATCTCAGGATTATTCTCACCGATACCTACCAATATGCCGGTGGTGAAGGGAACGTCGAGTCGTCCGGCTGATTCGATGACCTCCATCCGGAGCGCCGGGTCCTTATCAGGGCAGTTGTGGTGGGGCATGCCCGGTTCCATGAGTCGGGGAGATATGTTCTCCAGCATCAAGCCCATAGACACGTTGGTCGAACGAAGGCCGGCCATCTCGGCAGGAGTCATGATCCCAGGATTGGCGTGAGGGAATAGGCCGGTGGTGTCCACGATCAACTCACTCATCGCCTGCACATACCCGATCGTGGTGGTTTGGTCCTGGGACGCCAGAAACTCCTTGGCCTGGGACCAGCGATCCTCCGGACGATCTCCCAGTGTCAGCAGCGCCTCCCGGCATCCGGCGGCGTCGCCGGCCTCGGCTATGGCGAGTACGTCATCCGGGGTCAGGTATTCACCTCCGGCGCCCGGCGGCTTGGCGAAGGTGCAGTAGGTGCAGACGTCCCGGCAGAGCGTGGTCAACGGGATGAACACCTTCGGGCTGAAGGTGACGATTCGCCCCCGACCCTCGTCCCTGAGTCGCCGGGCATGGAAGAACAGGTCCGTCGGATCGCGAGAACCGTCCAGATAGTCGATTGCGAGACGCCGGTCGGGAAACGGATGACCCATACAGAACATGAATCTAACAGCATAAGACATGTTGATCCGCCGCCCCCGTAACTGACGACCGGCGGTCACGGTTGTGGCCCGATACGGACGCCGCCGCGGACCGGATCTTTGTTTTCTTTTTGTCAGGGCGGGCGTCCGGGGTTCGGGAGACCGTTTATGTCCCTACCATGTTGCATACTGGTAGGTAACCGTAAAACGCCAAAGCGTCCCGTGTTGGGTACCGGACGGGCCGGGGAGGCGCCACGTTGAACGTACCAACCCCGGATTCGGGGTATGGCGGGACGCGTTTCGACGCCGAGGAGGCGGCGGTTGGGGGTGGGACCCATTTATGGAGTCAACCGACCGTGAGGGATGTTTTTCGCGGTCTCGCGGTCTCGCTGTCTCCAGGGCCACAGCCCGGTAGCGATCACGGTTCTTAACACAGCGAATCCGGGAATAAGGACAACCGGGTCCATCTACAAGGATGGCCGCAAAACGACGAATACGAGCGGGGCCGGCATCCCACCGACGCGAGATTCCCTGGTCACCAACCAGGCAAACCGGGCTTTTCCGCCACACGCCTAACTGGCCTTGATTCTTCATGCCCCAGACACGCCGAACTCAAAAAGGCCACGTCAAGCGCAGCATCGTGGGGCGTCCCGGGTTCACCTTCGGGTGATGGGCGCTCCCCGGCCTGACGAGGCCGCGACGCAGCTATCTTTCCTAGGTCAGAGAGTTCATTACGTCTCCTTCGGTTACCCATTAAAACCCCTGCATTAAAAATTGGGGCTAGTGTTAGGGAGTGGCATATAACCTCCCCCAGTTTCGCGACGATACGTTTGGAGGTATGACGGCAGCGGTTGTGGCCCTGCCGCTGTCGCTGGCCTTCGGTGTCGCATCCGGACTGGGAGCGATAGCCGGACTCTACGGAGCGATAGCGGTTGGATTCTTCGCCGCGGTCTTCGGCGGAACCAAGACCCAGATCTCCGGCCCGACCGCACCCTTGGCCGTCGCCATGTCGGTGGTGGTCACGAGCTACGCCGACTCCCTGACCGAGGCTCTGACAATCGCCGCCCTCGCCGGCGTCATCCAGATCCTGCTGGGCGCCCTCCGGTTGGGCAGCTTCGTCGCCTACACCCCTTACGCGGTCGTTTCAGGGTTCACCACGGGCGTCGGCGCCATCATCATTCTGGTTCAGAGCCTGCCGTTCATAGGCGCCCCGGTGGCGCTGGGTGGCCCGCTCGCCTCGATTCAGCGGTGGCCGGAGGCGCTGGCGGACATCAACGTCCATGCATTGCTGCTTGCCGCGATCACCATAGCGGTCGGGATCTTCTGGCCTTCCCGCCTCAGAAGGGTGCTTCCCCCGACGATAGCGGCCTTGCTGGTCGGCACGGCGTTGGGCATCGTGTGGCTGCGAGATGCCCCGGTCATCGGTGATGTGCCGACCGGGCTGCCCGGCATAACGATTCCCGCCCTGGGAATGGAAACCGTACTGGGTGCCCTGCTGCCGGCGGTCACCATCGCTTTGATCGGGTCGATCAACAGCCTGCTCACCGCGTTGATCGCCGATTCCATGACCCAGGAGAACCACGATCCCAACCGGGAGTTGATCGGGGTGGGTCTCGGTAACATGTTGGCGGGTCTGATCGGCGCCGTCCCCGGAGCGGGGGCCACCACCGGAACGGTAGCCAACATCCAGGCGGGTGGACGTAGCCGTGTGTCCGGAGTCCTGTGCGCCTCGGTCCTGCTGGCCTTGGTGCTGGGTCTGGGCCGCTACGTCGGGACTATTCCTCACGCGGTGCTGGCCGGAATTCTCATAAAGATAGGGTTCGACATCCTCGACCGGCGGTTCGTCACCCGATTCCGCTACATCCAACGGGAACAGTTCGTGGTAATGATGCTCACGTTGGGGTTCACCGTGTTCGTCGACCTGGTAATCGCGGTGGCCATCGGCCTCATAGCGGCGGCGATGACCAGCGCTCGCCAGTTCGAGCGTCTGGAACTGGACAGCGTGGTCTCCGTACCGTTGCTGGACATGACTTTCCTCGGCGCCGATAGGGTCGACGACCCGGACCCGTTTTCCGCCAGGGTAGGGCTCGTGTCACTCAGAGGAACCTTCACCGTGGCTTCATCTCGGAAACTCATCACGACCGTCGGTCTGGACATCCGGGAACACGAAGTTGTGATACTCGACTTCTCCAAGACGGTCTACATGGATGACAGCGCCGCCTTGGTGGTTGAACGGCTCGTGAACACCGCGCAGGCGCAGGGAACCGGCTGTATAGTGATGGGCTTGGAGGGCCTGCCCGCCACCAGTCTCCAAGCCTTGGACGTCCTTCGAGACGTACCCGAGGATCACTTCGTGGAGACGATGGACGAAGCGCGGGAAGTGGCGCTGCGACTTCTCTGAACTGATCGTCACGGATTTGGATTCGCCGGGATGGGACGACTAGTTGCACCGTCCACGACCCCTTCGCCCGATCCCTAAATCTCCTGGAATCTATTATCGGCGGTTCTTCGGCGTCCATGCACGGTGCGCCTTCAGCGAATACCGCCTTACTGTTCCCGGCTCCTGCTCGACGAGGACATGCGCCCACCGATGGGCGACATCGTGATGCCACTCGTTCTGGGTGTGCGACGCAGGAATGCTCGGATGGATGGTCGCTATCGTAGCCTTGGTCTGCTTGATAACCGCCTGCCGGACGCGAGAGAGTTCATCGTCAGCAGTGAGCAATACCCATCGGGTAGATCGTTCAGCATCGGGAGGCTGTAACAGGCGCCTAAGCCATTCCTCCATCGCTACCAATGCCCCAAGTATTGCCTGGTCCGAACCCTGACAGCAACTAACCCTGACTCTTCATGCCCAGACACACCAAACCCGAAAAGGCCATGTCAAGCCCACTTTTATGGGGCGTCCCGGCCTTCACCTCAGGGTGATGGGGGCGCCTCGGCAGGCGAGGCCGCGACGCAGCTATCTTCCCAGGTCAGAGAGTTCATTGCATTTCGCTCGGTTACCCATCCAAACCCCTGCATGAAAAATCGGGTTAACGACCACTACCTCGGCGGCCAACAGCGGCTCGCCGCGGCCACCGGAACGGTTACCCGGGCAGCAGGCCCGTCGGCGGGTCGATACGCAACCAGCCCTCATCCGGGTTTATTTCGGGAACCAGCGCCTCCACGAACGGCACCTCGGCGGAGGCGCCATCGGTAAGTGACACCAGCAGACGGTTCTGGGGGCCGGTGATCAGATCCTCCACCACGCCGACCACCTCAGACCCGATCCGCACCTCCAGCCCGATCAGCTGATCCGGCCAGTACTCACCCTCGGGAAGCTCACGCCGGAAGGTCTCAGGGACGAGCAGATCCGCTCCCACCAGCCGGGAGGCGGACTCCCGGGTGGTGATCCCTGCGAACCTGGCTATCAGCCGTCGGGAATCAGAGCGAGCCTCCCGCAGAATCAGGAGCGGAATACCGGCCACATCGGTATTGAACCTCGCCGGGGGGATGAACCGCTGCGGATCATCCGATTCGACCAAGACCCTCACCTCACCCTCCATCCCATGGACTCGGTCTATCCGGCCGACCGTCACCATTTCCTGATGTCCGCTCACAACGAACCGGAGTGGGGGGTTGCCCTCATCGGGACAGCCTGGAGTGACGGACTCCTCCTCCGCTGGAGTGGCCTGTCAGTCGACAAACTCCACACCGGAGGTGAGCCCCTCCTCCTCGGCGGCCGCCTGTGCGACGGTTCGGATAGCGCGGGCTACCCTACCGCCCCGACCGATGACCCGACCCATCTCGCCGGGCGCGGTACGCACCTGGGCGACAATCTCGTCCTCACCGCGCTCGACCATCGTTATATCAACCGCCTCTTCATCGTCCACGATAGAGCAAACCACAAAACGGACTACCCGCTCGACGATCTCGCCGCTCATGATGATCCACCTTCGTCGGGGGCTTCCCGGCCGGTATCGTCACCGGATTCCGGGGCGGCCCCGTCGGAGGCGGGCTCTTCATGATCAAGGCGGTAAACGCCGGAGCGTGAAACCTTAGGTCTTCTCACCGCCCCGGTTATCTCCAGCAGCTTCTGCACGCGTTCGCTGGGCCGCGCCCCGTTTCCCAGCCAGTACTGGGCCCTCTCATTGTCGATCTCGACGATCGACGGAGACGGCCTCGGGTCATAACGCCCTATCGACTCAATAAACCGTCCGTCCCTGGGAGAACGAGAATCCGCCACCACTACCCGGTAGGTAGGCTGCTTCTTCTTTCCCATGCGACGGAGGCGGATCCTCACCGCCATAATCACCTCTTCCTTTTCTTCTTTTGAAGTTTCTTTGGTGTCCTTGGTTTCTTTCGGGAGGATCGGGAACCGGCAGGCGGCCTCCTGCCACCCGCACGAACCTTCCGACGCCTCCTGGGCATACCCATTCCCGGCATCCCCGGTAGGCCGCCCCCCATTCCCGGCATTCCGGGTAGGCCGCCCCCCGGACCGGACATTCCGGGTAGGCCGCCGAGGGCCTTTCCCTCCGCCAATGCCTGCATCATGTTACGCATCTGGTCGAATTGCTTCAGAAGACCTGATACGTCCTGGACGGAGGTTCCTGACCCGAGGGCGATCCTTCTCTTCCGACTGCCTTCGATCACCCGCGGGCTAGCCCGTTCGGCCGGGGTCATCGAGCGGATTATGGCCTCAGAACGACGGACCTGCCGATCCACGGCTTGCGTATCCGCCGGACCGGTCCGGGCGCCCGGAATCATACCAAGAAGTTCCCCGAACGACCCCATCTTCCTCAGGTTCCTAACCTGATCGAGGAAATCCTCGAGCGTGAACTCATCCCTGAGAAGGCGCTCGGCGATCTCGTCCGCCTGCTCCTCGTCAAGCGCTTCCTCCGCCTTCTCGACCAAGGTCAGAATGTCACCCATTCCCAGAATCCGGGATGCCATCCGTTCGGGATGGAACACCTCGAGGTCCTCCGGACGCTCCCCGGTACCCACCAGTTTGATCGGACATCCGGTCGCCTCCCGCACCGAGATGGCCGCCCCTCCTCGGGCGTCGCTGTCCAGTTTCGACAGGATCACCCCGGAAACGTTGGTATGTTCGAGGAATCCCTCTGCGACGGACACGGCTTGCTGACCGGTCAAGGCGTCCACCACCAGCAACACCTCATCCGGCGCCGAGATCCTGGTGACGGTGTTCAGCTCCCGCATCAGACGCGCATCGATCTGCAACCGACCGGCGGTGTCGATGATTACCACATCGACACCAAGATGTCCGGCGTGGCGCAGTGCGCCCCGAACCACCGAGGCGGCGCTCCTGCGCCCGGTGAATACGTCGGCGCCGATCTGGTTACCCAGCAACCGGAGTTGCTCCACCGCCCCCGGACGTACCAGATCCGCAGCTACCAGAAGAACCCGCTTACCCGAACGTTGATGCCACCAACCCAGCTTGGCCGCCGACGTGGTCTTGCCGGATCCCTGGAGCCCCACCATCAGGGTGACCAGCGGCTTGGATTCGGCCGCGACCAGAGGGACCGCCTCCCGTCCGAGCGTCTCGATGAGTTCCTCGTGAACCACCTTGACGACTTGATGGCCCGGCGTGATGCTTTTCATGACCTCGGCGCCGACCGCCCTCCGACGGATCCGGTCCAGAAGGCGGCGGACCACCTCGACATTCACATCCGCTTCCAGCAAGGCGCGACGGACCTGGCTCAAGGCGTCGTTTACGTCACGATCACTCAGACGAGCCCTACCCCGTAGGCGATCGAAGACCCCATCGAAACGGGAGGTCAGCGCTTCGAACATCGTGTCGATCTCCCCTTTCTACTTCGCGATCGCATGGCCGATCACTCCATCCATGTACTTACCCTCCACCAACTATCGAGTCCCCTGCCGACCCGCCGGCGGGTAAATTGATTACCTATCGCCGACAGACCCGAGATCGAACGAATGCGCTACCCTCGGACAGTACGCCGGTAGCTTCCTTCGGAAGCGCGTCAAGATGGCGACAAGGTTGGTGCGCTCCGTCCCGGCGCCGACCTTTAAAATAGGCGAACCTTCGGCCCCAACATAGCGTATTCGAGGAGAAGTCTTGGCAATCACAGTCGTCGATCATCCCCTTGGCCATCACTACCTAAGCATACTCCGCGACAGGTCTACCGATCCGCAGGAGTTCCGTCACGCGTCCCGGCGCCTCGCGTACCTCCTCCTGATTACGGCCATGGCGGACGCTCCACTCGAAGAGTACCGCCTGGAAACGCCTCTGGTTCCCTCGGTCGGACGGAGGCTCGGTCAACCGGTGGTGGCTGTGGCGGTCCTCAGGGCGGGTCTGGGGCTCACCGATGCGGTAATGGACCTGGTTCCGGATGTCGCCGTCGGCTACGCCGGGGTCCAACGTGATGAGGAGACCGCCCGTCCGATGGAGTACTACACGAAGTTTCCCCCGATGGGCGGCCGCCTCGTGCTGGTCCTCGAACCGATGCTGGCTACCGGTGGATCCCTGTCCTGGGCGGTGTCCCAGGTCAAAGCCGCCGGGGCTGAACACATCATCTCCCTGTGTGTGGTGGCGGCGCCCGAAGGAGTGCAGAGAATGGAAAGAGAGCATCCCGATGTGTTGGTCGTCACGGCTGCTATCGACTCCCATCTCAACGACCACTTCTATATCGTTCCGGGTCTCGGCGATATGGGAGATCGACTCTTCGCCACTCTGTGAAACCTGCTTCCGCCACCGCCGGACCGGGCGGATTCGCCAACCGGGTCCATCTGGCCGTGGCTTCATTGCGAACCGGGGAATTAACCACATACGGGCAGATCGCCGCCCAGGCGGGACGACCAGGCGCCGCCCGAGCCGTAGGGCGCCTCCTCTCCCGATCTACCGGCTTGCCTTGGTGGAGGGTGATAACCGCTGACGGGCGACTGGTCCCCGGCAAGGAACATGAACACGCCCGCCGCCTTCTTGCCGAAGGGATATCCGTCGAGAATCACAAGGTAGTCATCGATCGTTCGAGGTGAGGGCGCCGGATGCGTAATACAGCCGAGTTGATACAACACAAGAGAGACGGTGGATCCCTTGATCCGCGGGAGATTCGGAGATTCCTGGCGGGAGTGGTGGACGGTTCGATACCCCGATACCAGGCATCCGCCATGCTCATGGCAATCTACTTCCAGGGCATGGATGATCAGGAGTTGGCCGAGTTCACCGCCGCCATGATCGACTCGGGAGACCGGCTGGATATACCCGGTACGGTCCCCAAAGTTGACAAACACTCCACCGGTGGAGTGGGGGATAAGGTGAGCATCTGTCTCGCTCCCCTGGTGGCGGCGTGCGGAGTGGCCGTGCCGATGATGTCGGGACGGGGGCTTGGTCATACCGGGGGAACATTGGACAAGCTGGAATCCATTCCGGGATTCCGAACCTCCCTGACTCCCACCGAGTTCGCCGCAACAGTCGAGGCCTGCGGGGTGGTGATCGCGGGCCAATCGGAACGTATCGTCCCGGCCGACAAGATC
The DNA here is from genome assembly GCA_964516495.1 of uncultured Acidimicrobiia bacterium. Taxonomy (GTDB): domain Bacteria; phylum Actinomycetota; class Acidimicrobiia; order Spongiisociales; family Spongiisociaceae; genus JAPPFW01. Next base: position 18,677 of record CAZEZF010000024.1, read on the forward strand.
CTCTACGCCCTTCGGGATACCACCGCCACAGTAGCCTCCATTCCCCTGATCAGCTCGTCGATCATGTCCAAGAAGCTGGCAGAGGGGCTCGACGCTCTGATACTGGACATCAAGGTCGGCGCCGGGGCCTTCATGGAAACGATGGATAGCGCACGGGAACTAGCCGGTTCCATGGTACGTATCGGTGAGTCACACGGAACGCGGGTCAGGGCCTATCTCACCCGGATGGACCAACCTCTGGGCTTGGAAGTGGGGAACGCCAACGAGATCAGAGAGGCGATCTCGGTGCTTGCCGGTACCGGACCGCCTGACCTTCTCGAGTTGGTGAAGCGTCTGGGAGCGGGAATGCTCACCGAAGCCGGTATTGACGACCCGGACTCCGAGATCGAGACCGCTCTAGAATCAGGGTCAGGACTTGAAAAGCTCGAGGAGATGATCAGCGCCCAAGGCGGTGATCCCCACGTTGTGACACACCCGGAGCTGCTTCCCCGCGCCCACCATTCACATACCGTCACCGCCCCGCGCGACGGCTATGTGGTGTCGACCGACGCCAGGGAGATAGGCGTGGCGGCGATGAGCCTAGGGGCGGGACGACAAACAGTTGATGACCGCATCGACCACGCGGCCGGTATTTCCCTAGCCGTCAAGATCGGGGCCCGGGTCTCTATCGGAGACGAGCTGGCCACCTTGAACTTCAACGATGATCGTATGATCCGGTCGGCTTCGGCCCGGATACTGGGCGCATTCCGGATCGGCGGCGACCCTCCCCCGGTCGAACCTCTCATTCTCGACGAGGTTTGATGAGTTTCCGCTATCATGGCGCTACCGAGGAGGGTGGTCACCACAGTTGGTCGGTCCGGTTATCGGCCGGGGCGACACCTACCAACCCGGACGGAACGAAACTTCCATTACCCTTCTCGGCGCGAGTATGACCGAGCGAGGAGTCACGAACATGCAGGTGGTGGTATGTGTGAAACAAATCCCGGACCCTGCCTCCCCCTCATCACTGGACCCGGTGAATCACCGACTGGTCCGTCCACCGGAGCAGGTGCTGGATGACACCGACCGCTACGGCATCGAGGTGGGCCTTCAACTCGGCGAGAAGACCGGCGGTTCGGTAACCCTGGTTTCAATGGGTCCGACGGGAACTATGCAGGGTATCCGCCAAGCTCTGGCTATGGGAGTGGACAAGGCGGTGCTCATCGACGATCCGAACCTCGTCGGCAGCGATGCGCTGACTACCGCGAAGATACTGGCGGCAGCGGCCCGGCGGGAAGGTTTCGACGTGTTGGTGGCGGGCGTCGAATCCACCGACGGCTACTCCGGGGTGGTCCCCCAGATGATAGCGGAGTTGCTGGAGGTTCCCGCCCTGACCTACGCCCGCAGGGTGGAGCTCACCGGTACCGGACTGAGCGTGGAACGGCAGACAGCGGCCGGGTTCGACGTGGTCGAATCCGTTCTCCCGGTGTTGCTGGCGGTAACGGCAGGCGCAGTAGAGCCTCGCTACCCCACCTTCCGGGGAATCATGGCGGCCAAGAAGAAGCCGGTGGACCGCCTTACCGCGGCTGATCTTTCGGTTGGCTGCGATCCCCGCCAGGAGGTTGTATCGGTAGACCCGGCCTCGGAACGGCAGGCCGGCGAAATCGTCGCCGACGAGGGAACCGGACACCTGAGGATTGTCGAGTTTCTGGAAACGGCGAAGGTGATATAGATGTCGATACTGGTGTTCGCGGAGCAGGTCGGCGACGGCCCCGGAGAATCCTCCCTGGAAGTAATAAGCAAAGCCGCCTCCGTAGGTCCGGTTTCCGTGGCCTACCTGGGCGACAACCCGAGCGTCGCGATAGAGACACTGGGGGCGCACGGGGCCGGAACCGTGTACCACCTGAATGGTGGAGGCGACCTTCCCGCCGCCGCAGTCGCCCGCGCCATGGCAGGTTTGATCGAGCAGGAAAGTCCGCAGGCGGTCCTCTTTGCACAGACCTACCTGGGGCGGGATGTCGCAGGAAGGCTCGCCGCCCGGATCGACCGTGCGGTCATCTCCAATGCGCTCGATATCGACTTAGACGAAGGCTGCACGGTAACCAGCGAAGTATTCGGCGGAAGCCACCTGGTGCGGACTTCGTTCACCGGCCCTACTCCTCACTTGGTTCTGGTACGACCCAAATCGTTCGCCGCCGAACCTACGGGCGGCTCGGTGATGAGAATGGAAACGGTAACGCTGCCGGACACCGGCCATGCCGGATCACCTAGGGTGACCGAGAAGATCGTGGAACAAGCGGAGGGACCTCAGCTCAGCGACGCCAAGGTGATCGTCAGCGGTGGGCGCGGACTAGGAAACGCCGATTCCTACGCCCTGATCGAAGCGGTCGCAAAGCCTTTATCCGCCGCTACCGGGGCTACCCGCGCCATCGTGGATGCCGGGTGGGTTCCCTATGCGAAGCAGGTAGGCCAGACCGGAAAGACCGTTAAGCCCGATGTGTACCTGGCGTGCGGTATTTCGGGCGCCATGCAGCATCTGGTGGGCATGAAGAACTCCAAGCGGATAGTCGCTATCAACAAGGACCCGGAAGCGCCGATCTTCTCGGTCGCCGACCTCGGAATTGTAGGAGACCTCCATCAGGTCCTGCCCAAACTGACCGAGGAACTCGAGTCGAGGGCCTGAGAAAGCCTCCCATAACGCTGCTCCGCCGGGGACAGCGGCAAGGTCCTGAGGTCCTGGGTCTTTTTTCTTCTGTCGCTGCGCGATCGAGATCCGTCTTCGTCTCTCAGCCGACGCCGCTGTCGGCGGGGGACTTGCGGGGTCTTTTCGGTCCTACCCCTCCTGTATGTTGGTGGTTAACCGTAATTACCAGCGGTCCGCTGCCGACGTCGACCTGGACCGTGTGAGGGATCAATATTCGTTCGGGACTGCCCCGCCAGGGGTTATGGGAGGACGCGTCTCGGTCAAGGTGGCGCCGGTGGGGAGGGCCCTTCCGGGGAGGGGGGAGGACGCGCCGGGAGGGCCATGATACGGCGATTTTCGCGACCTTTTCTTGACTCAGGACACCAAACCAGGGGCTTCGCAAGTGTGCCCTCAGGCTGGAACGAAACAACGACCCGCTATCGCAATCCGAGACGGCGGCTACTTCGCGAAGTCGGCGCCCCTACACCGATGCGAACTCCACCACATCAAAGAATGGCGCCGCAACAACTGCCCCACCGACATCAACAACCTTGTCGCTGTCTGCAGTAGACAGTACAAATAGCCGGAAACAAACACCCTCCAAGTCCACCAAACACCGTACGGCCACCAACCCGACCCCATGCCGGACCCCCAGCCCCCCATAACCAACCACGCCGGGGATCTCACCGGAGCAGTAACCCGCCGCCGACGACGTTGTGGCCTGCTAATCCAGAAATTCCCTGGACACATTGAGCCAAACCCCCGCTCGGTTCCGGCGCCCTCCCACGACGACTTGCGGTGACCGATGGCTTGACCGGGCTATCAGCCCGAAGCGAGTTTGGTGAGCAGTCTGGTAAGGGTATCGCGCTCCTCATCCGTCAGACCTCCAAGCCACCGTTCACGTCTTCGGGTTCGCAGGACAACTATCCGTTGGACACACGCAATGCCTTCAGGTGTCACCGAGAGGTGAAGGGACCGACGGTCGGTGGGATGCGGCGTCCGCCGAACGTATCCCAGCGCCTCGAGGCGATCGATCCGATTGACCATGGTGGCGGTGGTGGAGGCGAGCTTGGAAGCGACATCGGTGATGGTCATCTCCTCGCCGAGATGGTGACTGATTCGCAGTATCGACAACACCTGATAGTCGCCCTGGTTAACCAGCCCCTCTCCTTTGGCGATCTTGTCCATCTCCTTGACGAGGACCCCCGCCAACTGCAATATACGGGCCGCCGGCTCGATACGATCAAAGCCGCTACCAGGGAGTATCTGATCCCATTGATGGATTATCCACTCGATATGGTCGCTGGGATCCGGTTCTGCCATCTATCTGTAACCGTTCGAATACGCCATTACCCGCCTAGCTTTACCGAAAGGTTCGTTCGTCCACAGGATAACCGGGTTTGAGAACACCGAGACCTCCAGTACACACTTCTCACGACCCTCCTGACGCATCTTACGATGACATTCACACGACCGCGCCTAAGCTCCGCAGGACGACGCTCCCGGCGAACAACCGCACATTACCGCTGACCTAACCTTGACAAACCGACATCCGTATCAATGGTTGATCCTCCATTTTGCCGCTTGGTAACCTATACCTTGAGAGAAGTACTACCCCATGGTCGATCTTGATCGAGGAATCCAAAGTTCTCCTGCGCCCGGAACCGAATGGTCGGGGATTGACGACCCGGCCGGTGTGACAGTGGAACTCCCTCGCCTGTGGGACACCTCGTGGAGTACCGCAAGCCAACAACTCGGAGAGTACCGTGACTAGATTCTGGCATCCGTTTGCCGACATGAGGGCCATCACCCGGAGTTCGGCATTGATCCTTGAGCGCGCCGACGGTTATCACGTCTATGACTCGACAGGTCGCCGTTACCTGGACGCCACAGCCAGCCTCTGGTACTGCAACGTAGGTCATGGCCGGACCGAGATAGCGCAGGCCGCGTTCGAGCAGATGCAACAGATGGAGACCTACCACACCTTCGGTGACCTGACCAACCCTCCGGTCATGGAACTCACGGAGCGACTCTCCACGATCGCGCCCGTTCCGGATAGCGTGTCGTTCCTGACCAGTGGCGGCTCGGACTCGGTGGATACCGCGGTCAAGCTCTCCCGCCTGTATCACAAGGTCAAGGGCGAACCTCAGCGAACCTATGTCCTGAGTCGATTCCGGGGGTATCACGGTATGCACACGGCCGGCACCAGCGTGGCCGGGATCTCGGCCAATCTCGACGGATACGGAAAGCTGATGGCGGACACCCGAGTCGTCGGATGGGATTCGCACGACGACCTCATGGAAACCTTGGAGGATTTGGGTCCCGAGAACGTGGCGGCCTTCATATGTGAACCGGTTATAGGAGCAGGTGGAGTTCTAGGCCCTCCTCCCGGCTATCTCGAGAAGGTGAGAGGCATCTGCCGGGACGCCGGGGTGCTCTTTATCGCAGACGAGGTAATAACAGGCTTCGGAAGAACCGGCAGGTGGTTCGCCAGCGAACGATGGAACCTGACGCCGGACCTCATGACCTGCGCCAAGGGCGTGACCTCGGGATACCTACCTCTGGGCGCGGTGATCGTGTCCCCGTGGATAGCCGAACCGTGGTTCGAAGGAGGCGCCGGGATGTGGCGCCATGGCTACACATACTCCGGTCATGCCACGGTGGCGGCGGCGGCCAACGCCAACCTCGACATCATGGAACGGGAAGGAATAGTACGGGCGGCGGTCGGTCTGGAAGCCAAACTTGCAACCGGGCTCACTCCCCTGGCGAACCATCCCCTGGTAGGCGAGGTTCGTTCCGGCGCCGGCGCGATGGCTGCGGTGCAGTTGAACCTGGACGCGGTGGAGGATGATCCCGGGATGCCCGACCGAGTGGGAAGAGCGCTGCGCGACCATGGAATCCTTACCCGGATACTGTTCGGGCATGCTATCCAGGTCTCACCCCCGCTCATCCTCGACGATGCCGGCGTCACCGAACTCGTCGACGGTATCCGCGGCGCCTTGGACGCAGCGAACTGACCAAACCTTACGTCTCACCGACCATGGCCGGCCGAGCTTGCCGTAAGATCGGTGGGTGGAATCACACCCGGACAGAATGTCAGGGTCCGGCGCCCGCTCGGATTTCCTGTCGTCTCCCACTGTTCGGATGGAACAACGGGAGACATTGTGTCTCCGGTTGTTCTCGGTTGGTCCCGCAACATGGGCTAAAATCAACGGCGGGCTGCTCGGACCCGTTGTCGACACCGGTTCTCAGTACCTGACGATAACTATCTCCCGGTTGAATCAGGGTCCGCAGGATCCAGGCGGCGGACTGCTTCGGAAGCCATTCCGGCAGCCATTTCAGTGAGCCAGTCCCGGTAACCCTCCTTGTCGAGCATCATCCTCGCCTTGTTGTCCTCTATGGAATCCCGCTTGGATCGCAGGTAACCGTCCGGATCGAGACCCTCGATCTCATCCGCTGCCTCGATAAGACGGGCAGCGGCTTCGATGAGGCGGAAAGAACCGTATATCGCCCGCTCGTCAAGGCTGAGCCGAGCCGACGTGACCAGGTAAAGGATGAAATCGAACAGTGGATCGTCAGATCTGGCGGCGCTCACCGGCTGTCGCTCCATTCGTTCCCGTATGCGTTGATGTGGACATCCGGTTTGAAACCCTTGACCGGCTTAGGATGATCGGCTACCGGATATCCGATCGCCATCAGCACTTCCGGCCTGATGTGAGGGGGAATACCGAAGATGGCTTGCACGACCTCCTCGGTCCAGCTGGTGACCTTGCAGACCCCGATCCCCAACACCGGAGCGACGATCGTAATAAAGGCCGCGGAGGCGCCGGCGTCCAGCCGGGTCACCACCTCCACTCCCCTGGGACCCATTAATTCTTGAGCCTTGTCGAGGTCGCTACAGATCACTATAAGGGCCGGAGCGTTGTTCACGAACCCTGGACATGCCTGACGCACCGTCCGAACCAGACGTGGATCGGTCACAACGATGAGATGGCGTATACCCGGTCTGGCCACCTGTGCGCGGCCTGCCGCGTACACCAGTTTGTCGAGGATACCCCGATCAGGCGCCTCTTTCTTGAACACCCGATGCATTCGACGGCGCCGCATCGCCTCAAACACGTTCGTCGTCAGGTTGGACCCTGCGCTGGAACCACTTTCGCTCACGTAACAAGCCTAGCCCCAATTCTTCATGCCCCCATCACACCGATCTCGAAACGACCACGTCAAACGCAACTTTCGCGGCGCGTCAGGCGATCACCCTGCGGGTGAAGGGTCACGCTCCGGCCAGGCGAGGCCGTCAAACAGCTATCCCTTCCAGGTCAGAGAGTTCATGGTATCTCTCTTGATTACCCATTCAAACCACTGCATGAAAAATCGGGGCTAATCGCCGCGTGTCCGGAGAGTTGATAACTGTGTGAGCAGTCGGCGGACGAATCAACCCTTGGCTAACGGAGAGAACCATGTGAAAGGACAGCCGAAGCCATTGGGGAACCACGATCCAGACCTGCTAATCGGTAGCGGGGGTAGGATTTGAACCTACGACCTTCGGGTTATGAGCCCGACGAGCTGACCAGCCTGCTCCACCCCGCGCCGTTCGACACCGCATAATAGCCGAGACATCGAGGAAACGTCAAAATCCCTGACCTAGGCATTCTCAACGCGATCCTGTACACCCTGGGAAGGCTGCAACGGCGCGGGCTACCGGAACGGTTCGGCCATTGGAACACTGTTTATAAGAGGATGCGCCGCCGGGTCGAGAACGGGGTCCTGGGGGTCGGGTGTTCCAACGGTTGCGGGAAGAAAACTCATCGATCTCGAAGTCCTGGGCCTGGACAAGCACAACGGTAAAGATGCATCCCGACGGCGCCCGGAAGAGTACGCCCCATTGTCCGTCTTCACCTAGGTGGGTGTTTCCTCCTGGGGGAACCAGACCTTCGGATCGGCGAAGACACGAATGGGGCATCGCCGGTCCTGAATTTCTCGGCGGGTCGCCCACCGGTCGGGGTGGGATCCGTTCTGTACCCCGTGGAACGAAGGTAGTCGGGGGTGCTCTTGACCTTCCGGTGGAAGTTGCCGGGCTCGAGGCGGGCATTCCACACCGCTTCGTAGACCCTCCTCAACTGGCTGATGGTGAACTCCGGCGGGCAGAACCGGGCCGCCAGAGTCGTGTACTCCAGTTTGGAACGCACCCGCTCCACCGCGTCTCTCATGATTTTGCCATGGTCGAACGCCAACTCGAGGGCGTCGGCCTCGACCATCAGCACCGGGAACAGGCCGGCGTCGGCGGCGTCACCGCCGCCATACGGTTCCGGCAGGTTGGCCATGATGGCCCAGTAGGCAATGCTGACCACCCGCATCCGGGGATCGCGATCAGGCTCGCCGTAGGTTCCCAGCTGCTCGAGGTGGCGCGGCTGAGCGCTTACCCCGGTTTCCTCGTGAAGTTCTCGGAGGGCAGCCGATTCCAAGTCCTCGTCGTCGCGCACGAAGCCCCCCGGCAACGCCCATCTCCCCTTGTACGGATCCTCGCCACGCCGGATCAGGAGTACCTGCAGTTGGTCCCCGACGATGGTGAACGTAACGATGTCGACGGTGACCGCAAGTGGCGGGTAACGCCATGGATCGTATCCGTCGGGCGGCTTTCTGTCATACCCCATCCGTACGATGATAGGAATCGAATCGTCGAAATGGTAAGAAACCGGCTAAAAGGTTCTTGTCATTGTGATTTTATCCGGTTATTGTTGAAGTGAAAGAATTAGATTTGTTCGGCTCAGGTGTCGTGATGGACACGGGCGATTGAATCGCACCCCGGACAACTCGAGACCAAAGGAGACGCATTTGACGGACGCTACTGTCACCGAGCCCACCAAGATCTGGTTTCTTCTCGACCGTTCAGGATCGATGGGGGCCCTGACCGAGGATGTCATCGGAGGATTCAACGCATTCATCGCCGAGCAGGCCCGGACACCGGGACAGACGTACCTGACCCTGGTACAGTTCGACAGTCAGGCGCCGTTTGAGATAGTCCACGACGCGGTACGGGTCGAAGATGTACCGAATCTCACTACCGACGTATACAGTCCGCGGGCCTCCACTCCCCTACTAGACGCCTTCGGCGCTCTCATCGAGCACGCAGACCGGCGTATCGAAGCCCGAGAAAGCGGCGATCAAGCAGCCGAGGACCAACTGGTGGTGGTTTTCAGCGACGGACTGGAAAACGCCTCAACACGGTTCAGCCGGGCGATGGTGGCCGAATTGATCGAGTCCCGCCGGAAGTCCGGTTGGGAGTTCGTGTTCATGGGCGCCAACCAGGACAGCTACCTGGAGGCCGGGCGCATGGGCTTCGCCAGGGAAAGCGTCTCCAACTTCGAGGCTACGGCGGCAGGTACTTCGGCGGCCTTCCTGTCGGTATCCCGCGCGGCCAGAGAGTACCGCGAGAAACCCAGAGTTCAGCGGATGATGGATGCCGGACGGTTCTACGGCGGTATCCGGGAAGCGGAGGAAGTGATGAGAGAGCAATCAGGACAAGCTCGCAACAAGGGTCCGAAGACCGAGGAAAACCGGTCCGGGCCGCCCGAACCGTCGGGGCGAGCCGAGAACATGGCGCGGGTAGCGGTCGGGCGACCCATTACCCGCGTGGGGATCTCGTTCTTTCCTCTGTATCTGCCGGACAACAGCCTCCCGAGGATCGGCGCCGGGCCTGACGCGGGATTGGTGATCGAGGAACTGCCTGACTCGACGGTACCTTTTCTGGAGGTGAGCAACCCCACCGACCGCCCGATTCTGATCCCGGAGGGCGAGCAATTGGTGGGCGGCCTTCAGGATCGGGTTCTGAACACCAGCGTCCTGGTGGCCGCGTCGACCCGCCTCCGTATCCCGGTTTCCTGCCTCGAGCAGGGAAGGTGGGGTAACCGTAGGGAGTTCGGGCGCGGAGACGCCTTCGCTCCTCGACGCACCAGGCGGGCGAAGAACGCGTCGGTGGCCGCCTCCCTCCGGCGGGAAGGATCCCACCGCAGCGATCAGGCCTCCGTCTGGAGCGCCGTTGACCAGGAACTCGACAACCTTCAGGTCCAATCCCCAACCCGAGCGGTACGGGACGCCGAGAGATTCGTGCGCCGCGACCGGCGACGTACCGCCGCGGTCGACGACCTCATGACGCTGGGTCCGCTTCCCGGTCAATGCGGGATGGCGGTCACCCACGGTTGGCGCGTGGTGGCAATCGAACTGTTCGGCTGCCGGGACCTCCTGGTTCCCCATTGGGGAGGTCTGGTTCGCTCCCACCTCATGGAAAGGCCGACCGCCAACGGACATCCCTCGGCAACCCGGGTCCTGGGCAGGCTGAGGCGCTTCGCCGAGTCTCGCTCGGCCGATAATCCGGGAGTCGGCCTGGGTACGGAGTCCCATGTGAACAACCGCAACATCGTGGGCCAGGTACTTACCTTGGAAGGTTCCATCGTCCACGCGTCCGCCTTCATGATCTGATAAACAAGGTGCGTTAGCCAGACCGATCCGTGTCTGCGTCCGGGGTCGAACCGATCGGGACGGTGATCATGGGCACGGTCAAGGGTGACCTGCACGACATCGGCAAGAAACCTGTGCATCATGATGCTGCGGGGCGCCGGGTTTGTGGTTGTCGATCTGGGTGTGGACACCTCACCGGACGAGTTCATCGACGCGGTAGGCTGAGGCAGCGATTATGGGACTTGGAAGAGGAGGCGGATCTTCGGGTGGTGGTTGTGGATCCGGCCGATACCGATCGGACGGTGGCTGAACTGTCGGACGCCGAGGTGGTGTGGCACGTCCTGGAACCGATGACCGCCGCACTCATGGCGACCGGACCCGGGTTGAGGCTGGTGCAGAAGATCGGGGTGGGAGTGAACACCATTGATCTGGCCGGCGCCCACGCCCGCGGTATCGCGGTGTGCAACATGCCCGGAACCAACAGCCGGGCGGTGGCCGAGATGACTCTGGCTCTGATGTTGGGCTGTCTCCGTCGTCTCCCTTGGTTCCACGACCAAACCCGCTCCGGTCGGGGTTGGCGGGTCCCGCCGCACATTCCCGAAGGATGCCTGGAGTTGGGCGGTCGAACCGTGGGCTTGGTCGGGTACGGGAGCATCCCCCGCATCCTGGCGCCGATCCTGATCGCTCTCGGAGCGAAAGTGATGTACACGGCCACCTCACCAAAGGAGAGGGCCGTCGGCGAATGGAGCGATCTTCGCCGACTCCTCCTCGTCTCGGACATCGTGTCGATTCATGTCCCGCTCACCGAGCGTACAGCTGGGATGATCGACCGGAATGCGTTGTCGATGATGAAACCGGGCGCCGTTCTGATCAACACGTCTCGTGGCGAGGTGGTGGATCAGGCGGCCATGGTCGAGGCTCTGAGGTCGGGTCGCCTGGCGGCGGCGGGGCTTGATGTCTTCTCGGCTGAGCCGGTTCCATCGGGCGATGAGATTCTCGACCTGGACAACGTGGTCCTCACCCCGCATGTGGCCTGGCAGACGAGAGAAACCCTGGTAAGGAGCCTGGAAGTGGCTGTCGAGAACTGTCGCCGCCTCGAGACGGGCGAACCGCTGCTACACCGGGTGGTTTAGTTCGGGGCTCCGCTCATAATGGTCACGATCCGGTCTGCCAACCCTTGACCATCGCCTGCTGATCCCAAGTCTGGGGGGTGTCCTTGTGGCCACCCTTGCGATCACCCTGTTTGCGTAGGGCGCGGATCATGCCTATCACATCATGCGAGGCCGCATATCCATGGCGACGAAGCCAACACCCCACGACCGTGCCGGTGCGGCCGCTTCCGCCCCAGCAATGGACGTATACCGCACACCCGTGCCCCAGGTGACGGTCGATTATGTCAAGAGTGGCGGCCATCTCGACCCCGGTCGTCACTCCGTTGTCAGGAATATCGCGGCGCACCATTATGGCGTGGCGATCCGCCGCCCGGATGTCATAGCGATTCATGTGGGCGTCGGTACCGGTTGGATAATCCTGAGTGAGGTTGACGAAAAGCTTTACACCGGCGTTGAGCAGCTGGCCGACCTTGTCGTTAAACGGATCGGGATTCGGATACGCGCCGGCGGCTAGATGCCCGGGGATTACCCAGTAGGAACGATCTGTGGGACCGATGCTCCCGCTTCCGGCCAACTCGAAGTTCATGAACATCTCCGGCTTACCTCCCGGCACGGGGGCGTTGTCTAGGGCGAACGGTAACACGGTCCGTCTTCCGCCGAGCAGGCATTATGTATCGATCAACGGTCCGTGAAGAGGTTTCACTCCAGAACGGTTCGGATGGGGTCCGCTAGGCGGGTATTTGGCTGCTTGGAGCGGCAAGTATTCCCCGGGCGGCCCGGTTCTCCACCTCCCGAAGTGAACTTGACCCGGTTTGGTGGACATTCTAAGACTTGGGGATTACCCCGGAGAGGAGTGTCCGGATTATGCCGAAGACGAGACGACCGTACCCGGTTGAGTTCCGGGAGGAGATGGTTCGCCTGGTCAGGGCGGGGCGTTCGCCCGGTGAGTTGAGCCCGGAGGGTTCGAACCGTCGGAGCAGTCGATTCGCAGGTTGGGTTAACCAAGCCGACGTCGATGACGGCCGCAAGGAGGGCTTGAGGGGTGACCAGCTCACCGAGTTGCGGAGCTTGCGTCGGGAGTGCCGGATTCTTCGTGAAGAGAAAGAAAACGTCTGGCTGAAGCAGCGGCCTGGTTCGCAGCGAAGAGTCCGGGTTCGACACCCAGGCGGCGTTCGGGTTCGGCAAAGGCTCAACCCGGGTTTGTTATCCGGTGCGGCGCCTCCGCGGCCTCCTGGGTGTGCTCTACCCGGTGGTCTTCTACGCGTGGCTGAGCCGCCTCTTCCTCGGCTCGTGAGAAGGCGGGTTCGGGTGCCGGGGGACCGGATTGTGGAGGTTCACAGCCGGTCCCGGGGCGCTTACGGTGCGCCCCGTGTCCACGCGGAACTATTTCCGCCGAAGGCGCCTGTGTGGGTCGTAAACGGGTGGCCCGTCTCATGCGCCAGGCCCGCAATTCAGGGGGTTCACCGCCGCCGTAAAGTGTCCACTACCAGGCGAAACCCCCAAAGTGTGCAGCACCGGACCTGGTGAGGCGGGAGTTCACAACCACCCGGTGCCGAACCTGCTCCGGGTGGGACGGGAGTTCACCTACATCCCCACCCGGGCCGGGTTCCTGTATGTGGCGGTAGTAATCGATGTCTGGTCCCGGCGGGTAGACGGCTGGTCCATGCGCGACGACATGGCCACACCGCTGGTCACCGACACCCCGGGGCATGGCCATCGAACAGCGCAAACCCGAGAGGGTCATCCACCACCTCGGATACGGGGAAGCCAATACACATCGGCTGTGTTCAGGGCCCGCTGCGCGCAGGCCGGCATCGCGGTGTCGATGGGACGCCGAGGCGACGCATACGACAAATACGGTAGCCGAATCGTTCTTCGCCTCCCTCGAAACCGAACTCCTGGACCGGACCAGCTTCCCCAACGGGAACCAGGCCCGCTCTGCGGTGTTCGATCACACTTCGAGGGGTTCTACAACCCGAACCGGCTGCACCCGGCCCTCGGATACCACCCACCCGCCGACTACGAACCGAGCACCCCAACGAACCCAGATGCAACACCGGCCCCCTAACCAAAAACCGTCCACAAAACCGGGGCAACTCCAAAGGGCCGCCCTGACTTCTAACGCCCGGGTGAGGAGTAGGCCCACCACCTCGTCATGGGGAGTGCCGCATGGAAAACGTACCTGGTCGCTGGTACCGGGGATCGGCGCCATATCACCAAGCCTGACGAGGCCCAGAACCGCCACCGCCGCCCGACGATCCTGCGGTTCCTCGTGACAGACGCTCCGCGCACGGTACCGGTTTCCCAGGCGGATCAATTCGATATTCTTACCCTGCCTCTTATCAAGAACATGCAGGGGCCGCGGCTTGATCGGGGAATCGGTGGATAACTGGCCGCCTCGAGGAAGATCCTCCGGCAGGCCACCCGGTGAGCGTCACCGCAAGGGAACTGCAACATGGCTTTCCGGCGCCGGTCGATGTTCATGCCCCCCAGTACAGTACAGACATTGCCTTCGTTAGGGGATTATATACTTAGCTAGCCGGCGTTGTTGGGCTGGCTGGTTTGGTATTTGTTTGGGACGGTCCTGGTCTGTCGGCTGTGGTTTCCCCACGGCGGCCGTCTTTCGACGACATCCCCTGCCGCCGTTGGATGGTTTCCCATGCTCGGATTTCGGTGTTGACGGCTGCGTTGTAGTCGGCGTTGCCCGACCATCCGCAGCCCGGGTTGGTGCAGGAGAACACGGCTTGGCTCTCACGGGTTCCTTCTGTTCCACACTTATGGCATCGGGTTGATGTCCCGGCCGGGTTCACGGCTATGACCATCCGGTTGTTGAGTTGGCAGCTTCGGGCTATCGCGGTGCGAACACCGGCGTAGCGGGCACGGTGCAGGCTGCGGTTGAGGCCCCGCTTGGCCGCGACGTTCCGTCCGGGATGCGCAGCGGTCCCCTTCACGGATGCGACCATGCCCGTGTTGTTCGTTTTCTCCATGCCGACGGCTGCCACCCCGGGGGTGGTGGCTACCTGTTTGGCTATGTGCCGCATGCTGTTATCCGCCACACCGCGACGGCGGGCGTGCAGGCGGCGCAGCCGGCGGCCGGCCTGCTTCCACCGGCGGGACCCGCGGACCCTGCGGGAACGGCGGCTAGCGGTCTGCCGGATCTGTTTGTCTAGGTCCGGGGTTTGGGTCAGGTTGAAGTCTCGGCCGTCTGACGTGCACACGTTGATGACCACCCCTGCGTCCACACCCACAATCTGCTCGCGGCTGGAAGGGGACGCCGGGGTTGTGGCGGGTTGGCGTATCTGGACGTGAAGGGTGTACCGCCGATGGGACGGTTCGGTACGGCGGGTCACCCTGGCGGTGGTGTCTGCCAGCTGCGCCGCCCCGGTGAATCCCCACCCCGACGGGGGGCTCCACCGTTCGGTTAGGGGCAGGCGCAAACCGCCCGGGAACCGTACTGTCGTCCCTTCTATGCGGACCCGTTCGGGCCATACAAGGGCCGGACCCCTCCCCGGGTTACGTTCCCACCGCTTACGCGACCTGAACAACCGCCCCGTGCCCCGCTCCAAATGTTTCCGTTGACGCTCCACCGCCCTGTCGAGACGGCCCGCGCAATACTCCGCCGCGTCCGCATACCCCTGGTTGTCACCACCAGTGGCCTGCTCGACCCGCCTAGCCCAGTAGTCCACCGCCGCGGCGTGGCGGCGTACAGCCCTGTCCCACTTGCTCACCGCGTCGACCCCTGCGGACACTCCGCCACGCTGGAGTATCACGTTCACATCGGTCGGCATCTCCCCGGACGCCCGGCGGGCGGTCAACCCCTTGAAACAGTCAAACCGGGACGGGACACCGGCGCCGTTCTCTACCGACGCCAGGGCCAGCTCGACGCCCAGATTGAAAGCCTGGGACTGCTCAGAACGATGCAGGCGACCCAGCCTCACGCGAACAGTCGAATACACATATGCGCTCATTCCCCAGAACAGTACCTGACCCCTGTGACACAAAGGACCAGCCCGTCAAGGCAAATATATAATCCCCCTGCCTTACATAGGCGATCCGGAGCGCAGCCCCTCCCGAGAACTGTATGTGTGTACCCGAAACAAAGTACCTCCACCACTGTTC
>CAZEZF010000025.1:0-1958 GCA_964516495.1 uncultured Acidimicrobiia bacterium
TTGGGTAGCCGAGAAAGATGCAATAAACTCTCTGACCTGGGAAGATAGCCGCTTGACGGCCTCGCCTGGTCGGATCGGAGCGCGCCCTTCACCTATAGGGTGATCGATTGACGCGCCGTGAAAGTGCGCTTGACATGGCCTTTTCGAGGTCGGTGTGTCCGGAGCATGAAGAATCAGGGTTAATTATATTAAGGAAACGTATTCGTCGCCTTATGGGTAGGATGCCGACAAGGGCTCCTCTCTCGCTCCTAATACAACCCTGCTGTTGATCTGGTCATCGTGCTCATCCGGTCGGATCCAGCCAACCGCGTTTGACCGGCCTTCCAGTCCTATTGTTGATTGCTAGTCTTTCGCCTGTAACGGCGTAAATAAGGACGCCGGTCGGTAGAGGCCCGTTCGTTCCATGGTCAGGGGGAAAGGGCCACCGGGATGATGGCGGCGACCAGCGAGCAGGACATTGAACACCAGAAGAACCAGTTTCCTTGATCTATCAATTCAAAAGGTCCTCCGGAGGTTAGGAGTCGTGTTCCTCGTCTTGAGTCTGCTTGTTGCGGGGATGCTGATCGACTCCCCTGCCGCCGTCAGCCAGGATACTGACCTGTGTGGTGATCCGCCGGAGATCAATTTCGGTGACGTGCAGGACAACGACTACGCCGTCGAGTACATACGTTGTCTAAGCGCACTAGGTATTTCGGTCGGCCTCGGCGACGGGACCTACGGGTCCGGCGAGGAACTCACCAGGGCTCAAATGGCTTCTTTCCTGGTCCGGTTATGGCGCGATGTCCTGGGCAGGGACTGTCCGGATGGTGAGACCCCATTTGTGGATGTACCTTCAGGCAGCGCTCACTCCGCCAACATTTCCTGCCTCTACCACCTCGGCATCACCCTGGGAACCACCACCACCACCTACGGGCCCGGTGATGCGTTGACCGCCGCCCAGATCTCGCGGTTCATGTTGCGTCTATACGAAAAGACGGACGACTCATGTCCCGACCGGGATGACGAACTCTCGGAAGCGGTTGATTGCCTCGCGGAACTCAACGTCCTACCCGAGAAGGCGGAGGGGGTGGGAACCGAGGCTGTCACCAGGGACCGGATGGCCGTATATGTGGTCGGTCTCTGGCACAACGCGGCCGGACGGGGTGTTCCGCCACCGCCACCCGGTTATCCGGCCCGGGCCGCATCGCCCACTTCGAGTTCCACCTCATCATCCACCTCCACGTCGTCTGTCGAGTCGACTGATGTTTCCGAGGCCTTGCAGGTACTCGAGAACCTCCCGGTTACCGCCGAGCGGCGAACCGGTTACCAGCGTTCACTGTTCCGTCATTGGAGCGACCTCGACAGTGACGGATGCGACACGCGGCGCGAGATCCTGATGAGGGATGCGGTCGCCCAGGATACGGACGACCAACCCGCTCGGTGCGGATCAGATGCGGGTAGCTGGTTCTCGGTCTATGACGGGGTGTGGGTCGAGTCCGCCCGGTCACTGGATATCGATCATCTGGTTCCGCTTGCGGAAGCCTGGGACTCGGGCGCCTTCGACTGGGATGCCGGACAGCGGGAGTCGTTTGCCAACGACGAGGATGCGTTGCTGGCGGTCACCGCCGGTTCCAACCGCCGGAAAGGCGCTTCCGACCCTGCCGAATGGATGCCTCCGGACCAGGCGGCCAGATGCCCGTATGCTTCAGCCTGGATCGCGGTCAAGGCCCGATGGGGTCTGTCGGTGGATACCCGGGAGGAGGCGTTCCTGCGAGGCCTTCTAACGGGAGAATGCCGGGACACGCCCATCCACATCGGTATGCCTGTATTGGCTTTCCCGACTCTGGGAACACCCACCCTCGGAACGCCGACGCTCGGGGGGACGACTTCCACTACAACGCTCGCTCCCGGTCAGATTCCTCCCAATCCCGGTAATTCGAGGAATTGCAGTGATTTCGGGACTCAGGGGGAGGCGCAGG
>CAZEZF010000025.1:2058-33544 GCA_964516495.1 uncultured Acidimicrobiia bacterium
TTGGTTTGATAGGTATTTCCCGCATTATGGGGATGTGGCCCGTTTGGATGGGAACAATGATGGTCGGGCGTGTGATTCGTTGCCGGTGACGGGTACCACTTCTACTTCTACCGCTTCTACCTCGACTTCGGTTGTTCCGTCATCGACCTCGATTGCTACAACTACGACTACTCGGGTGGCGTCTCGGGTTCCGCCTAATCCCGGTAATTCGAGGAATTGCAGTGATTTCGGGACTCAGGGGGAGGCGCAGGCTTGGTTTGATAGGTATTTCCCGCATTATGGGGATGTGGCCCGTTTGGATGGGAACGGGGACGGCCGAGCCTGCGAAAGCCTTCCAAGCGGCTGAATCAAATCGAATCCCACGTTACGGCCGGGCCACCGATCTCGAACAACAAACACCGCGTCGGCGTCGCCATCGTTGTCCCATTGGAATCGCGGATTCGGTTCCACCCCCCAATTTCAAGGAATATGATATGGTCTGACTCAGGTTATACCTAACAGATAGACTGAGAACCTCAGAACAGAAGAAGAGAAGGAGACTCCGTATGAGCAAGGCCGTCGGAATTGATCTGGGCACCACCAACAGTGTCATAGCGGTGCTGGAAGGGGGAGAGCCCACCGTGGTCGTCAACGCCGAGGGTGGCCGTACCACCCCCTCGGTAGTCGCCTTCAAGGACGGCGAGGTGTTGGTCGGTGAGGTCGCCAAGCGCCAGGCGATCACCAACCCCGACCATACGATCCGGTCCGTAAAACGGCACATGGGGGCCAACTGGTCCGCGGATGTTGAAGGAAAGAGCTACAGCGCGCAGGAAGTATCGGCCCGTATCCTCATGAAGCTGAAGCGGGATGCCGAAGCCTATCTAGGCGGCGAAGTTACGTCGGCGGTTATCACGACGCCCGCCTATTTCAACGACGCGCAGCGTCAGGCCACCAAGGAGGCGGGCCAGGTTGCCGGACTCGAGGTGCTGCGGATTGTCAACGAGCCGACCGCGGCGGCCCTCGCCTACGGGCTGGAAAAGGAGGACACCGACCAGACCATCCTGGTTTTCGACCTGGGGGGAGGCACCTTCGATGTCTCGGTATTGGAGATCGGTGAGGGAGTCTTCGAGGTCAAGTCAACCAGCGGGGACACCCAACTCGGTGGTGACGACTGGGACGAGGCCATCATCGATTGGCTGGTAAAGGAATTCAAGAACGAGAACGGGGTAGACCTATCCGCCGATCGGATGGCGATCCAGCGCCTCAAGGAGGCGGCGGAGAAGGCCAAGATCGAGTTGTCGAGCGTTTCCGAGACCGATGTCAATCTTCCCTTCATCACGGCGACCGCCAGCGGTCCGTTGCATCTGCAGAAGCGACTTTCCCGCGCCGATTTCCAGAAGATGACCAGGCACCTGGTAAAGGAAACGGAGGGACCTTTCCGGCGGGCCATCCAGGACGCGGGCGTCTCCACCGATGGAATCGACCATGTCGTTCTCGTGGGTGGTTCCACCCGGATGCCGGCCATACAAGAGTTGGTTAAGCGTCTAACCGGAAGGGATCCCCACCGTGGGGTCAATCCCGATGAGGTGGTGGCGGCCGGGGCGGCCCTCCAGGCCGGAGTCCTGACCGGTGACGTAAAGGACATCCTCCTGCTGGACGTCACCCCGCTAACCCTCGGCATAGAGACCAAGGGTGCGGTGATGACCAAGATGATCGAGCGCAACACCACCATCCCGACCAAGCGGACCGAGATATTCACCACGGCGGCCCACAACCAGCCGGAGGTCGAGATCCATGTGCTCCAAGGCGAGCGGCCCATGGCTCATGACAACAAGAGCCTGGGCAGGTTCAACCTCACCGGGATCCCGCCGGCCCCTATGGGTGTCCCGCAGATCGAGGTCAGCTTCGACATCGACGCCAACGGCATCGTTTCCGTCAATGCCAAGGACCTCGGCACCGGACGCGAGCAGGCCATGACCATTACCGGCGGCACCGCGCTGTCTCAGGACGAGATCGACCGCATGGTCAAGGATGCTGAGAAGTATGCGGAAGAGGATGCCCGCAATCGGGAGTTGGCGGACGCCCGCAACCGCGCCGATCAGGTTATCAACCAGACCGAAACCCTGCTCGAGGAGCACGGTGACCATCTCGAAGACAGCGAGCGGGAGGCTATCGACTCAGCCCTGGCGGAACTACGGAGCGTTGCCGGGGATAGCTCCTCCACCGCCGAGGATATCCAGTCGAAGATAGATGAGACCTTCGTGGTGTCTCAGGCCCTGGCTCAGAAGATGTATGCCGCACAGGCTTCCGAGCAGACCGGGGCCGGAACCTCCGACCCGACCGACGATGATGAGGACATAGTGGAAGCGGAGATCATCGACGATGACGAGGATCGGTGATGAGTGATTCCCGGATACCGGGCGACGCCACCGGCGATGAGAAGGATGACCGGCCCCTGTCCGTCGTAACCGATAAGGACGGGGGCGGTGAGCCCGACACGGCCGAGGTCATGGATGAGGCCGCTGATGAGGCCGCAGAGTATCTTCCATTACTGGAGATCCCCGAAGACAGCGCCGAGGCGATTGCGTTCCTGACGGGTGAACTGCTTGCCGCCCGGGCCGCGGCCGCCGAGGCTGTCGATCGGTGGACGCGATCGGTGGCGGAGTTCGACAACTTCCGCAAGCGTTCCCAACGTGACCAGGCCGCCATGGTCGCCCGATCATCCGAACGCGTGTTGCTCAGACTGCTTCCCGTACTGGACAGTCTGGATGCCGCTACCGCGACGGGGGTCGATTCCGACTCCGTTGAAAGTCTCAGGCAGGGGCTCACCGGAACCAGGGACCTGCTGCTTTCGGTTATCGAGAAGGAAGGGATGGAACCTATCGAGGCTCTCGGCCAGGTGTTCGATCCGAACCTTCACGAGGCCGCGCAGATGGCGGAAGGAACCGGAAGCATGGTTGTGAAGGCGGAGTGGCGCCGGGGATATACCCTCGATGGCCGGGTCGTAAGGGCGACGTTGGTGGCCGTCGGCTATGAACCCGATGACACGGAATCGTCGGAGGAGACCAACGAGGAGCAGGCGACCGAGGAATGATCGTCAAGGATGGTGCACTGTGAATCGTAACTGGCTTGAGAAGGACTTCTACCGGCTCCTCGGGGTTGATAAGGATGCCGATCAGGCGACGATCAAGAAGTCCTACCGGCGCTTGGCCCAGAGTATGCATCCCGACGCCAACCCCGACGACGAGCGGGCCGGCGAGCAGTTCAAGGAGGTGTCGGAGGCGTATTCGGTCCTCTCGGACCCTGAGCGCCGGAAAGAGTACGACCAGGTGCGGTCCATGGGGGCCGGAGGCTTCCGTGGAAACACCGGCGGCTTCGGTCCCTTCGGTGGAGGTGAGCAGGTACGCATTGAGGACCTGCTCACCGGTTTCGGCGGGATCGGTGATTTGTTCAGGTCCGGAGGTGGACGGCGAGGTCCCCGGCGCGGCGCTGATGTGTCCACCACCCTCGACATGACATTCGAGGAGGCGATCAAGGGCACGACGGCATCGGTGCGCATCGAAAGCCCCGACAACTGCAATCGGTGCGGAGGCGGAGGGGCTGAACCCGGAACCTCGTTCGACGTCTGCGCGGATTGTGGCGGTACCGGTACGGTGGCTTCGAACCAGGGGTTCTTCTCATTCACCAATCCGTGTCGCCGGTGCGGCGGTTCCGGCAAGACAATCGACTCACCCTGCGTCCAGTGCCGGGGCTCCGGGCGGCGGCGTAGCGTCCGAACCGTAAGGGTGAAGGTTCCACCGGGTGTGAAGGACGGAAACACGATCCGGCTACGCGGAAGGGGCTCACCCGGAACGGGCGGAGGTCCACCCGGCGATCTGCTGGTTCAGGTGAAGGTGGCTGCGCATCGGTTGTTCTCCCGCAGCGGGGATAACCTTCTCCTGAAGCTTCCGGTCACATTCACGGAGGCCGCTCTCGGAGCGAAGGTAGAGGTTCCCACTCTGAACGGACCGGTAACGCTGAAGATTCCGGCCGGAACCTCGTCCGGAAGGACATTCCGGGTGCGTAAGGAGGGTGTTAGGAGAGGCCGAGGCCGACCGGGTGACCTTTTGGTGACGGTTCAGGTGACTATTCCCCAAAAACTCCCCAAAGGCGCCCGTAAGGCACTTGAGAACTTCAGAGAACAGTACGAAACGGAGAACCCACGCGATAACCTTTAGGGAATAGGGAGGCAGGATGGTCAAGAACTCCAATCGTGACGAAATGGAAGCGGTCTATGTAATTTCGGTGGCGGCGGCTCTTTCCGGGATGCATCCCCAGACGCTGCGTATCTACGAGCGCAGGGGTCTGATCGAACCGTTTCGCACACCCGGGGGCACCCGACGCTACTCCGACGCCGATCTGGAGCGCCTGTCGCTGATCCAGGATCTAACCAGCCAGGGCATCAACATCGAAGGGGTGAAGCGAATCATGCATCTCGAGGCGGAAAACGGGGCTCTCCGCGCCGAGGTGCGACGGCTTCGTCGGCGGATGGCGACGCTGGAAGACGCTGCGGCCATGGCGATCCAGAAGGCACAGCGTTCCCGCCGGACCGATCTGGTGGCCCGCCGCGATCTGATCAGTTTTCCTGACCTACCTCGTTAGACGGACCGCGATTCCTATCGTTTTCGACGCCCCTCGGAACGCGAAAAACCCCTGCTCACTACCGTCCTCTTCGGGCCCTCCCCCGCCACCACCTTTCCGAGGTCCCGAACGCGTTCCGTCAATCCCCGGTCCGGGGGTAGAACGACAATGTGATCCCGCTTCGGTCCGGTCGGTACCGCGCCCGAACCGGCGGTGTTTGCAGCTATCTACCAGTATGCAACACAGGTAGGACACAAACACCCCCGTCGCCGAGTACCGACGAACCCACCGGTAGAAAAAATTCGCGAACAGGCGCTGATTCGGACCTCGGCCACGACGAAGCAACGAACTCGGGACCTGGTTTATGCCGGAATCGGGTAAAAGCCTCCCGAGGCGAGCCCTCACACCGCCAACAGCCCCCGACACCCGCAGCCCATGAATCCTCCTCAGGACCCTTCAGCGGGGTGGTGGAGCGAGATTCATCTGATCGACCGGATCGGCGCGGGTGAGGTCCCAGCGGTTGATGACCCGATGGATTCGATTCACGAGAGTGATGGCTCGGTCGGCGGTTGTCTGTGACTGCGGGTCGGGGTTTGTTTGCCGAATGCAACCGGCACAGAAACGGGCCACACGGGTTGAACATATGACCAGGCTATATGTTATCGAAACCAGGTCGGGGAGGGAGATGTCAGGGAAGTCGGCCGCGTAGGTACCCTGCTGACGCCATCAAGAAGTATCTTGGAGATCAACCCCGTCCAGATGTTGTCTGATACGGCTGCGGATGGGTTGGGGGAGTCGGGACACGAGATCACCGAGACGATGGGCGCCGGGCGGCGGGGCCTCTCCGTACAGATGGATCAGTGTCTTGAGCGAGGTTTCGAGCGCGATATGCGCGCGGCGCGCAGATTTTCGGCTATCGCTTCGGTTCCTTGATGGTCAAGGCGCCTAGGCCGGTGGCCAGCGGTATCAGGGTGAGCCACGACGCCGCTACCGGGTATGACCGTCCGCTCTCTTCCAACACGGCTACGGTCACCGGTCCGATCGCCGACCCCGCGACCATGACCAGCATGGACACCCCATGGATACCGCCGATGTTCCGCAGGCCGAACCAGCGTGGCAAGACCGTCGGGACCAGCGGCGCCTGCGCTCCCATCGAAGCCCCGAGAACGACCGCATAGACGTACACCGGCCACCCGGACTCGAGAATACCGATCATTAGCAAGGCGCAGATCAGCAGGACCATTGAGGCGGCAAGCAGGAAACGGGCCGGGAGGCGATCAGCGACGATTCCTGCTGTGAGTCCGGCGCCGACGGTTCCCAATACTTGAGGCACGAACATGGCGGCGGCCGCGGTAGGGGTGAGACCGGCTTCGCCGAGTATCGAAACCTGATGGAAGTTGAGACCGGTCACGATCATGGACCCGGTACCGACGACGAGCGACATCAGGATGAACCTGGGCTGGACGACCGCTTCGCGCCTGGTCACTGACGTGTCGACAAAGCTGAAGCGTCCGGAATCTAGAGGAACGGGATGATGGATACCGTCCGGTCGTTGACCGACATCGGATGGTCGGTCAACGATACCGAAGTGTGCGATCGGTATGACTACCAACCAGACAGCGGCTGCCGTGAGTAGCCAGGCGGTTCGCAAGCCGTAGGCCGCCAAGGCCACTCCCATCATCAGGGGAGTGAAGCTCATCAGTGTGATGACCGCGCTTGAGGTTACCCCGACAACTCGTCCACGGAGCCGTTCGAACCAGTGCATGATGGCGACCGAACTGACCAGCGAAAGGGCGCCCTGGCCCAGCCAACGAATCAGCGTGAACCCCATTGTGAGGGTTACGAACCCTCGGACCCCTGCCATGGCAACCAAACCAATGCCGAAAGCTGCCCCGATCCATCTCATCGCATGTCGAGCGCCTACCCTATCGATCCAACTTCCTATCGGCAGGAGGAGGGCGGCGCCGACCATGGTTCCGATGAGGTACGCCGTCGACACCTGAACACGATTCAGGCCCAGTTCAGCGACAAGCGGGTCGATCGAGACGGACACACCAATGGTTTGGCCCGGCCCGGTCATCGCTCCGGTGATGATGGCCAGCCCCGCAATCCGCCATCCGAGAAAGCGTCGAGGAGATTGAGAAACGCCGGACTGGTGGGTGGAGGGAGTGGCCGAAGAATGAATAGTCCAGGTTAACAAACCAAGCGATTCATGATCATGAGCAGGCCGCATTTGGCGATACTTCGGGGGATTTCAACCCTTCCTGTATCGAGCGTTCGTAGGCAGGTAATTCCTGCTTCGTATGAAAGGTGTGGGCTGGGAGAGGCTGGGTTGCCCTATGTATGCCGAAGACCGGTATGTTCAGCCGCGCCGGATATCTTGCGAAGGAGTATCGTGGCGCAGGGGCTGGGCCTTGCGGTATGTGCCGGTGCGCCACAGCCACTCCAGCGGGCCGTACCGGAACCGGTCGAGCCAGGCCTTCGACCACCACAGTTGCAGCGCCCAGACCAACAACACGAAGGCAAACAGCATGCTACGGGTCAATTCGACCTCGGCCAACAGCCATCGCAGGGCCAGAAGGCCGATAACGGTCTGTGAAAGGTAGTTGGTGAGCGCCATCCGGCCCGTAGCCCGGAGCCGACCCACCAGCGGGGTGTCGGGTCGCCGGTTCCAGAGGATGATGACGCTCATGTATCCCAGCGTGGCGGGGATCGTACCGAGCGTGTTGGGGATGGTCGCTACCAGCGCCATGTCGTCCGAGAATCCGCTGCCGGTGGAAACGGCCAGCCCAAGGGCTGCGAGGGGGAGACCCACGGCTAATCCGATCCCAGCCGTCCTTCGGTAGAAACTGTCCGGACGGTCTCCCGTGATGACGCCGTTACGGTACAGCGCCAAGCCGATCAGCATCATCCCGATCGAACGGCAGAATCCGTCCACCACGAGGAAGGCTGAGGCGTGGTCCGACTCCCAGAAGGTGACGCCTGTTCCCGTGGGCGCACCGCCTTGGAGCAGGACGGCTGCCACCGGAGATAGCAGCACCGCGACGCTTCCGAGGACCATCAATGTGGTAGGCCGTCGGTTCCGCAGCAGTACCACGACAATCGACGACAGTGCATAGACGGTGAGGATGTCGCCCACCCACAGGATGCTGTGGATGATTCCGAAACCCAGCAGGAGGGCATTGCGCCACAGGCTGAGCCCGACCGGGCGGCGTCCCTTCAGTTCAGCCCGATCACAGAACAAGGCGACCCCGGCGCCGAACAGCAGGGAGAACAACCCCATGAACTTCTGGTCGACGAACACCTCACCGAACCCACCGATCAACCAGTCCAGCCAGGTCTCCGATCCTGCGGCGGAGAGGTTCCAATAGGCGCTGTAGTCGAGACCCAGTCCGACGACGTTCATCACCAGGATCACGAGCACAGCCACGCCTCGGATGAGGTCCAGGTAGGTGTTGCGCTGGCCGGGCGGAACCGGCCGAGCCCGGATCGTTTCTTCGGAAGGGATCCTCATCAGCAGCCATGTTAGGCCAGTTGATGTGCCTGACAGTCGACATGTATAGGTGTTGATAGAGTGGTTTGGTAAGGTTTGGTATTGTACTAGTTGATATTGGGAAATGGGTAGCTGTTGGTCTAGTAAGCTCTTGCACGGATATCCCAACCAATAGTTCGGGTGACAATTGACTACGACCGTACCCACACCGACAACCAAGAAAACGCCCGGTCGGGATGACGCCGACCGAGCGGCGGAGGTTCTTGTTGCTGCGGGCGTGAGCAAGGTCATGTTGTTCGGCTCGGTAGCCCGGGGGGAAGCCGACGAGAGCAGTGATATCGACCTGGTGGCTATCTACGACGATCTGGACTACTCAGATCGTTTCGACCGGAAGCTGGAGCTGTCGAGATTGGTGAAGGCGGAGATCGGCTACCCGGTGGATGTGATCGTTCGGGACCGGCCCGAGTGGAAGATGCGTACCGAGCGGGTACCCACTTCTTTCGAGAGTCGGGTCGACCGGTACGGCCTGGTACTCGCCGACCAAGGCGTAAACGGCAAGGTGGATTGGGATAAGGAGATGGTATTGCCTACCGACGGATATGGAGCAACGATCAGGCGCCTGCGTGAGGTGATCAGTGCCTTGAGAAGCCTCCGTTTATACTTGGAACCGGATGACGATGAGAGGGAGGCACGGGATACGGGTGACTACGAGGAAGCTCTATACCTTGAGATTATCCGCTATGAGGGGGCATGTGGGCAGGTTCATCGGGCAGTCGAGTCCGCGTTGAAGGCGCTGATTCACGTCGCCGGGCGCCGAAGAGAGATCCGAGGACACGATGTCGAGTATCTGGCCGCCAGGTTGGTGGAGCCCTATCGCGGTGAGGTCAGCGCCATGCTGTCGGTAGTGGGCGCGAGGGAACTGACCCGTTGGCATGAGGCCTCCCGGTACACATCGGATGACCCGGAATACGAACCTCCCGAGGCGGAGATCATACGCAGAATGGCGACTCTCGCGTGCGGCATAGCGCTGTACGCTATCGACCAGCTCGACGAGAACGATCTGGAAGTATCGCGTGTTCGGAAGGCTGTAAACAGCGTCTCAAGTCAGCTTGACGGGTACGACCTGAAAACGGGCGATCCTCGTCCATGACTCATCGTTCGACGCCCGTTCTGAGTCGCTCGGCCCTCTCGTCAACGTGGTTCGTATCTCTGTGGTTCGGATCGCCCACGGAGAATGTACTCGCTGACCGGTCCGCCTTAAATCACACCGCTGCGATCTCGAGTTGCTCCAACATGCCTTTACTCAAGTATCTGAAACTCTGCGGTGGCTGGAACCCAGCCATACGGTTACGAAGTATTGCTAGGGATGGCGGCTCTTGGAATGCACGCGGGTTATCCACAACGATGGCTACAGCGTCCTCTACTCCTTCATAGTAGGCCTCGTATTCTGACTCGGTCACCCCACACTGGTTTCCGTATCGTTCCCAGATAAGTGACTTATGGGCCACATCCAAGCGGACTATACGGCATGTACCTACCAATTGACACACAGGCGAAGAGGCGTAAATAAATGCCGTATGGCCTGGCTGGACGGTCGGTGCTACACGTCGCAATTCAACTGTCTTCTTACCATCCAGTATCGACAGTGCAAAGCGCGGTTTCAGCGAGAGTAGAAGTACACCTCTGTCACGAGACATAACAAGATCCTTGCGTGTAAATCGTAGCAAAGAATGTATCAGATACTTTTTGTGGAGAGGGGAGAGCTGTAAAAATCTTCCCGATTCTCTCAGATATGGCTCGAATCTCCGTCAAGCTTACTGGGGACTTAACCCGGCTCTTCGGAAATGGGTGGGGAGTAGGGCATCTGCTGGGTGAGGGGGTAATCCGCCAAAAGTGGGTAGGGGTCCTCGATAATCGGAGTTCAGCAAGAACCCATCCGAACTTCTTCTTCCGGTAGACGCGGCACTCGATCTTGCCGCTCTTAATGGCTTCAACCACGGCCTCGACCCCGCGCAGGAAGGGGTTGGTTCGCTTCTGGTCCTCCAGGTCGGCGTCGAGGTGCCCGATCCGGCTGTGGAGAGCAACCCTGAAGGCCCTCTTGGTCTTCAACGACACCTGATCGCCCATGAGGATGCGTATCTTGTCGAGCTGCTGCCACTTCCCGTCTAGGGCAAGCAGCGCCCCGATCTCGAAGAAGCCGGTGGCCACATCGAATGACCGGGCGAGGTCGGCCCATTCACCGAGGTAGTCGAGGACGGTCCAGCGGGAGACGCTGTTGTCGACGATGAACAGGTTTCCACCGCCCTGTCTCCCTGTGTTCGCCATAAGGTTGAAGTCTCCCTTTCTCGTTCCTGCCACCAGAGAGCGTAGAGTCCGAGCCCCTTTACTCTGTCAGGTCCATTATGCAGGTTCGGTGGGACAATCCTGGGCCGCGAGCGGCGGCCGATCCGTGGTGAGGCGAATCATCCGGCTGGTTGATCTGGAGGCGTGAACCAAACCGGCTGACGTGCGGTTCTTCTGCGACGCGGCATCCCTCCGCGCTACCCTGCGGTTGGATGGTAGGCGAGCAGGTTCACTTGAGTGTCGGAGGTAGGCCCTCTGTGGTGTTGCCCCCGGCGCCTCCGGAGGTCGTAGCGCGTATCCGGGCGGCGGAGGGCATCGAAGAGTTGGCCGCGATAGTGGCGGATTATCCCGATTCGATGGATGCGTGGGCCGCTTTGGGCGCCTTGCACGAGGAGGTGGGAGACGCTTCTGTGGTCGATGCGGTCCAGGCTTATGCTTGCTACCGGATCGGCTACCACAGGGGACTGGATGCTCTCCGAAAGAACGGCTGGCGGGGAACCCAGCTGGTGCGGTGGTCGGACGAACCGAACCGCGGTTTCCTACGATGCTTGGACGGCCTGCGGCGGCTGTCCAGATTCATCGGTGAGAGGGATGAGGAAACAAGGTGTGCGGAGTTCCTCCTGCAGTTGGACCCCGGCTGGCCGCCTTCGGGCACTGAACCCTCTCCGATGTCTTCGGTTTAGTTCTACACTGTGGTTGTGACAACCGACCGGGACCCGATTGATTACATAGCCCTAACCAAGGCAACGTACAACCGCTTGGGCTACCAGTCGTACCGTTGGGCGTCGAACGAGGATTCCCCTGCGTGGACGACCCTTGGCAAACCCTTGTCGGAATCCCGTCTGGGGTTGATAGCATCGGGTGGAATCTACCGTCACGGCCAGGTGGCGTTCACCCACAAAGACGATGTGACCCATCGGGAGATCCCCGTCGATACCGATTCCGGTGACCTGCGGGTAACCCACTTTGCCTTCGATCCGACGAATGCCCGCCGGGATCCCAACGTGATCTTTCCGCTCGATACGCTGCGGGCACTAACCATGGAGGGTGTAATCGGAGAGTTGGCGCCGGTGGCCCTTACCTTCATGGGAGGCATCTACTCCCAGCGCCGCCTTTCGGCCGAGCTCATCCCGGTGCTTGTCGAGCGGACCCTCGATCTTGATGTGGATGTGGTCTTGTTGGTTCCGGTCTGACCGGTGTGCCATCAGTCAGTTGGGCTGGTCAGCAGAGCGATCGAAGCGAAAGGGGTACCGACCCTGTCTATGACCAGCGCCAGATCGATCACCGCCTCGGTGAACCCGCCTCGGGCGGCCTTTACAGATTTCCCGCTGGGCCACACCTGTGGTCCTCCCGACCGGCCTCAGGCCCAGCGGCGGATCATGCGGGATGCCCTGGGCCTGTTCGGATCGATCGACACGCCGGGAACCATTGTCGACTTGGGATACGCGTGGGATACCGAGTGGAAGCGGGAGGCGCGCCGTCCGGTAGACCACCGGACACCTCGTTACGACACTCCTCAATATCAGAAGAGGGAGGATGAGGAGGCGGCCAGGCGGAACTACGGTACCGCTCTGGCTTGCGGGGTGTGCGTGCCGAGTAGGACTCCCAGGGGGTAGTTTACGACGAAAGGCAACACCGTCCGTCTTACGCTGAGCAGTCATCAGCCATCGGTCGACGGTCCGTGAAGGGTTCACGCCACCCTCCTCGGTCATGATCGGCGGACTCCAGGGTCGGTGGTACGAGCGACTGACCGGGGATACAGTCAATGTAGTAGCTGGCGCCGGTACAGTAGGTCTCTCTACCGGGAGGAACCCGCCCAAGATGGTTTCAGAGCTATTCGACCCAGCCTGCTGGTGTGAGGTCGAAGGATTCGACTTCAGCGACATCACCTACCACCGCGCCGTTGATCAGGGCACGGTTAGAGTGGCGTTCGACCGCCCTGAGGTTCGCAACGCCTTCCGTCCTAGAACCGTCGATGAGTTATACACCGCACTCGACCATGCTCGGCAGTGGAGTGATGTGGGGACCGTGTTGCTTACCGGCAACGGGCCTTCCCCCAAGGATGGCGGCTGGGCCTTTTCCTCCGGTGGTGATCAGCGCATTCGCGGCAAAGCAGGCTACATGTACGCGGAAGGCGAAAGCGCAGTTGATATCGACCCGGCCCGGCTGGGCAGATTGCATATCCTTGAGGTGCAGCGCCTGATCCGCTTCATGCCGAAAGTGGTTATAGCGGTGGTGCCCGGTTGGGCGGTCGGCGGTGGTCACAGCCTGCATGTGGTGTGCGACCTGACCTTGGCGTCGGAGGAGCATGCTGTTTTCAAGCAGACCGACTCGGATGTGGCGTCCTTCGACGCCGGGTACGGATCGGCCTACCTGACTCGGATGGTGGGTCAGAAACGAGCCCGGGAAATATTCTTTCTGGGCGCTGACTATTCGGCCGAGGAAGCCTTCCGCATGGGCATGGTGAACAAGGTCACGCCCCACACCGAGTTGGAGCGAACCGCTCTCGATTGGGCTCGGACCATCAACTCGAAGAGTCCGATGTCCCAGAGGATGCTCAAGTTCGCTTTCAACCTGATCGATGATGGGTTGGTGGGCCAACAGATCTTCGCCGGCGAAGCGACTCGGCTCGGCTACATGACCGATGAGGCTGGGGAGGGTCGGGATGCCTTCGTCGAGAAGCGTCCCAAGGAATTCTCTTCCTTCCCCTGGCACTACTGACAGGCAGGGCTTTCTGTCAGGGAATCCGGAGGCACTAAGCTAAGAACGCTCTGCCAAAGTACCTACCTAGCATGCCGCGGACGCACGAGCAGGTCCATCTCTCCGGGTTTCTCGGCCCGGTCGCCGTACAGCGACGTTTGGGTGGGCCGCGGGAACGGGGACGCAGTCACATCAACGTCTCGGCCGCCAGCGATCTCGGTCAGGATAGGGAGCACCACATCGAACGTCCGTTCGCGGGCGTCGCAGCGGACCAGCCACGCGGCGTCGGTGTGGGCTCTGCGTGCTGTCGCTGAGAACACCCGCCTCAGCATCACTCGATACGCGGCTAGGTTGACGTGTTTCTGATTGCTGTCCCACGTTGGTAGCGCGGGGCCTTTGCCGATCGCCCACAGTCTCAGCCAGCTGTCCGCTCGGTAGTCGGTAACCGCGCTGTATGGGGGCGATGTCACCACGAGCCGGGCCGGTTTGGAAGCTGCTGCCATGTTGGTGGCGGAGTCACCGAGGGAAACGGTCACGCCGCTGCTGTGGGACTCTTCGGGGATGCCTTTGCGGTAGCGCCAGTCGACTCTGGTGTTGAGGAAGCTGACGGGCTCGACTTCGGGGGGTGTTTGGTAGCCGTTGTCGTTCCACCATCGCACGCAGTAGCCCGGTGACATGGCCCGGCTGTGCCGCATCTGGTTCGAGAGCCCCTGGGGGATCTTGCTATGGAGGTAGTGGAGGATGAACGCAGCGACTGTCCGGTCGGTGGTGTCATGTCGCCACCCCAGCTCGCGGCGAGCGGCATGCAAGAACCCTAGGACGGTCGGGCAGAAGGCTAGGGTCTGGAATTCCGATCTGGCTCGGCGGTCGTCCGACGTGACGGCATCGGCGATGTCGCTGATGCGGTTCTTGACTGTCTCCGGGTCGGGCGCGGGGGCTGTCTTGGTTGCTGCGTACACCCAGGCGACCGGGTTGATATCGCACGCGAGGGCGTCTCGACCGGCGACCATGGCGGCATAGGGAGCGGTGCCTCGGCCGCAGAAGGGGTCCAACACTAGGTCCCCAGGGCGGGTGAAGCGGCTGATGGCGTCCTGGGCGAAGCCGAAGGGGAACATCGCGTAGTAGGGACCGAGCCGGGCCCATCGGGCCTCGGGAGTGGCGAACCCGACGTTGTAGTCTAGTGCTGGCTTGACCGCGGCGGCTGTCATCGGTCTGAGAAGATGGAGGCCAGTATCTCGGTGCCGCGGCGCAGCGGTACAGCGGCATGCAGATGGGCCCGCGCCAGTGGGGCGAACCCGTCCTTGTAGAGGTGAGTTCCCAACTCGTCGATGAGGTCCAAGGCGTCGCCGGAGCGCGGGTAGGCGCCCAAATCCACACATGCCGGGTCTGCTCCCTGGGCGTTGACGATTGGCAGCGTCAACGCGGCGTGTTGTCCACTATGTGACTTGTACATCAGGTGTCGACCGTAGTAGGTGTCCTCGCCGTGTGGCTTCGCGTCTGGAGGCCGCAGAGCGATGTGTTGGTGGATGTAGCCGACATCGGGTGCCATCACCGTGCCTGGTTGTAGTCGGCCGCGCTCGCCTCGGGCTGCGGACCAGTCAAGCGCCTCGACGTGATCCATGAACATCCCGCTCTTCTCAACTCCCAGCAGGAGTATTCCCGCCCCGCCCTTGCGCAGCGACAGCCGGTTAAGGCGGGCTAGTTCGTCTTGGATGTGCTTTTTGAGCCATGCTGCCATGCCGAAGATGGCCAGCGGGCCGTCCATGACGAATCCGATCCCGTTGAGCACGTCGAACCGGTCGTGGCGCTCGAACCAGCGGATTAGGTTGACCATTGATAGGTGCTCCACGACGATTCTCACCATCGTGAAAGCCTGCTCGCTGCTGCCGTAGTCTTCGAATCTCTCGTGACAGCGCAGCGAGTCCGAGGGGTACACCGTCTCTCCGCACGCTGCGCAGTTCGTCGGTTCAGGCTGCGGGGTTACGTTTCGGTCACAGGAATCGCCTGGGCACCGGATGGGAGCGGACCGGTCGTTGGTGATGGCTCGCAGTGTCTCCAGCAGGGTCTCGTGGTCGCCCGAGAGGGTCGCGCTGCTGATCTCGCGGTGCACGACTTGGCGGAAGAACCTCTTGGGGGTGTCCGCGTCGGCAGACTTGCCTATGACGTTGCGGCCGGGGAGCACGGCGCTGAGAGTGTGCCACTGTTCGAGGCTTCTAACGTCGGCAGGGCTCGGGATCGGGTCGGCAGTGCTCTTGCCCATTCGGGCCAATTCCCGCAGCGAGGCTAACGCGATTACGACCGCGGCCATGTTCAGGAGCGCTGCCTCCGCTCCCGGGTGGCCGTTCTCGACTCTAGATGTCACAGTCGAGCCGTCTATGGCTATAAGACGCTTCACCCTCGCCGACCCGCGGCTCGGCGCGATGGTGGGGGGCAGGGCTACAGATGTGGCGGATGCCGACTTCCTAATCTCGCCGTCGAAGTCGCGCACGGCCGGGTTGTCGACCAGACGGGCCAGTGTGTGGCCGGTGGCGTACTCACCTTCGTAAGCCAATCTAGGGGCTGGTTCCGGCCGTTGGTGCCTCGAACATGTCGATCTGCACCGGCACGGTAAAGCGGCTCGAGAGGGTCCGCATCTTCACGTAGCCTGGCTCGTTGACAGCAATGATTCCGTCTGTGAAGTCCGCGAAGTCGTTGAACTTGGCGAGCTGACGGGTCTCATCGGTGTTGTTGAGGTGGGTCATGAACCAATTCTCGGTGTTCTTCAGGATGTTCGCATGCACCGATGACGGCTCCTGGGTCGAATACACGATGCCGATGTTGAACTTTGCCCCCTCTTTGGCGGACCTCACCCAGACACTCGACATGTCTCGGCTGTCGCGCGGCAGCAAGGTGTGAGCCTCCTCAACGTAAACGATCACCCGGGGAGGCTTCGAGAACTCTCCAGCATCTCCCATAGGTTCCGGATGGATGAAAGCGTGCTGCTGAGCCCGGAATATGGCCCACATCACGTCGCGGGCGGCCGTCTCGTTCATTTGCGGATCGCCGGTGGACTGGTCCACGATCACCATCCGGCCGGCCTGGAGATGCTTCACGATCTCGTCGGTGTAGTTCGACCCCGCTGCCGGGTCATGCCAGACACGAGCGGACCTCAACACGTTCAGGCCGCGGGTGTTGGTGAAGATCTTGAGCAGATCCAGCAGCCTGCTGTCGGACCACTTCTTGCCACGCTTGCGTTCATAGGCGCTGTCGAAGGTACTGAACCCGCCGGTGTCCACGAACTTTGCGAACGCCTCCGCGAAATCGGCTGCCCTCGACCAAGTCGACAACGAGGACTTGGCATCGTCGGCGAAAGCCGTCATAGCGTCGCTCTGTCGCATGGCCGCCCTGAGGTCTTTGTTGAAGAGCCCAGATGTCGACGGTCTGTAGATCGGGGCTCCGTAGCCGGCGGCGGCGAGTATCGCCCGATAAATCAACAGTGCCCTCCGGTACCTGGTCCAAGCGCTGCGGTCTGCGGGGTTCTGCGGCGGCACCATGTCCTGGCTCACGAAGGGCTTGATGTACCCGGCGGTCTCGCCCGACAGATAGTCGTCGAGTAACTGTTTGCCCTGTGTCAAGCTGCTCAGCGATTCACCGGCGTCGTAGCCATACGGGGGGTTGACTGGTTCGCGGTCCCCGTAGAAGTTGAACTTGGTGATATTCCGGTTCGGGTCGTGCGGATGGGGGTGTAGCCCGTAGGTCACCACGTCGCCGGGATCTGCCCACTCGTGGTTGCCTACGTTGCGCAGGCAGCCCTGGTCCTGGGGATTGGCGTTGGCGTACTCGCCGTCGGGGTCGAAAATGATCTGTCCGACCCGGGCGCCGTCTTGGGGTTGTCGCATCTCGAACACGGCCCGGGCGACGATCTTGACGGTGTTCGACTTGCCCGTGCGGGTCATCCCAAACAGCGCTGTGCGTTGAGCAACGAAGTCCTCTGCCGCGATGTTCACCGCGGCCGCGTCAGCAGGCGTCGCCGTGGCATAGCGGACATGACCGATCTTGGTGGTCCCGCCCCCGTCCTCGGCCCGGCTGGCGCTGTTAACGATCTGCTCTAGATCATCGCCGGTGGGCTTGTACACCTTCAGGCCCCGTCCACTGTAAAAGTTGTCCATGTCGCTGCTGAAACGCCATGGGCTGTCGGTATCCTCCAGAGGCTGGTACGTCCCGAGGACCCGGCACCGCACCCCCGAGTACCTCATCAAGTTCAGAGTGAACAGGTCCGTCACTTCGCTGTCATCCCAGTTTCCGGTGCTGGCCGCCACCCGCTGAGCGGCGTCGAAACGGGCCTGCCGCATCGACATGTCATTCGGCAGCGGGGCACTCGACACCACCCGGAGCAACAGCCGGGGCGCACCCGGGTCGGGAAGGTCATCTTCTCCCAGCCTGACCGCGACCAGCAGGCACCCCTGCTGCACGCCGCCGACAGCCTGCTTGGAACTGTCGTGCAAGAGAATGTCGGCTGTCGTGTAGTCGATGTGGATAACATCACCGATCAGACGCTTAGGATCAACGAACGTCTGCTTCTGTTGGTCGTGGTCAGCGACGATTTCAGTGAGGGTGCCAGCCAGCCCCTGCGGACGGGAGCGTCCGCTCAAGTGGTCCTCCCTGGTCGGCGGTAGGCATAGCATAGCCGTCAAGTTGGACTCCTCGCGGGCGACCCTACTTCTTGATCAAGCCCCGAAGCCGATGTGAGTCTTGAAGGATCATCGGATGCCGACAACCGGATTCTCGAATTGTACTGAGGAGGCTGGCGCCGATTACCCGATAACCGGCAACAATCGAGATCTCCTGCCCTCGTGGAACACGGTGACACAAGGATTGTAAACGGTGCCCGATTCTGTCGGAACCTGAAGGTTGATTCAGGTGTATGCGGGTTCTCGCTACTCCGGGTGATTGTCCGATCCGGTCTGCGCCTGCTGCGCGAGATACGCCCAGCCGAGCCCGTGGATAGCCACCCCGATCACGAGGACGAGGGCAACCGTCCAGTAGCCGAGGACGGCGGCCAACAGAGCGGCCAAGGTCGCCACGGTCACCAGCGCTACCCTGACACCGTTCAGAGGTCCATACATCGGCCACAGTCTATGCTTCGGTTCGCCCGGATGAGAAGTAGACTCACCTTGCCGGTGTAGAAGTGGCGGACCGCCGGAGTCGGTAATCGTCCTTGATGGGAAAGGAGCTCCCGGTGGACAACGAAATCATGCGGTGGGTATGGACGGGCTTGGCCATGTTGATGGGGTTGGGGGAGATAGTGACGGCCGGTTTCTTCCTGCTTCCCTTTGCGGTCGGGGCCGGTCTGGCCGCCATAGCCGCCTGGCTGGATGTCAGCGACGTTATCCAATGGATTCTCTTCTTCGTCGGATCCGGGGTAGCGATGCTCTATGTGCGTCGGTTCATGCGGTCGCAGGATGAGGAGAACGGTCTGGTGATAGGCCCTACCCGCTATGTCGGTATGAAAGCTCTGGTGCTGGAAGAGGTGGATGTAGGCGCCAATACCGGTCTGGTAAGGGTAGAGGCCGAAGAGTGGCGGGCGGTTACCGACGGGGTCCCGATACCGGAGGGCGGCCTTGTCGAAGTGGTAGCGGTTCGAGGGACTCGATTAGTGGTTTCGGCGATTGATTGAGTTGAGAAGTATTAAAACCAACTAATGGATAGGAAGACTTAGATGGAACTAGCAGGTGTATTGCTCCTAGCCTTATTAGCGGCCGCGGTGCTGCTGATCGCCGCGAGCGGATTTCGAATCGTCCGACCCTACGAGAAGGGTCTGGTCGAGTTCCTGGGAAAGTACCAGAGGACGATCTCACCCGGCCTTCGGTTCATCATCCCGTTTGTGCAAAGACTGCTCAAGGTGGATATGCGCGAGCAGGTGGTGGATGTTCCCCCCCAGGAGGTCATTACCAAGGACAACGTGGTGGTGACGGTCGACGCGGTCATATACTACGAGGCGACGGATCCGGTGAAGCTCAAGTACGCGGTGGGAAACTTCATCCTTGCTATCACCAAGTTGGCCCAGACCAACTTGAGAAACGTGGTCGGCGATCTACAGCTTGATGAGGCGTTGGTTTCTCGTGAGTTGATCAATAGCAAGCTTCGTCAGATTCTGGATGACGCCACCGACAAGTGGGGCACCAGGGTGGTGAGAGTCGAAATCCAGCGCATCGAGCCCCCACCCGATGTGACCGAGGCGATGCACCGCCAGATGAAGGCGGAGCGCGGTCGTCGGGCGGTGGTGACCGAAGCCGAAGGTGACAAGAGATCAGCGATTCTCAAAGCCGAAGGGGTGAAGCAGGCGGCCATCCTTCAGGCCGAAGGTGAGGCGGAGGCGATCATGCGCGTTGCGGACGCCGACAAATACCAGAAGCTGACTGTCGCCGAAGGTGAGGGCCAAGCGATCGAGCGGGTGTTCCTCGCCATTCACAACGGAGACCCGACCAGCGATCTGATCGCTATCCGGTATCTGGAAGCTCTCGAAGGTATAGCCAACGGTCAGGCGACCAAGATCTTCCTTCCCCTCGACACCTCGGGGGTGCTGGGATCGGTGGCGGCGATCGGTGAGATGCTCAAAGAAGGGATAGCAACAACGCCAGGAGACGGGCGTACCGGCTGATCCCGACTTCGGCAAGATATCTGAAAGGGGGGCGGGACACACCGCTCCCCTTCCGCTGTTTTGTCCGACCCCCGGAGGCTTCTGAGTAAGGGCACTGAGCGGCCCCGGTTTGATTCCTTACAGAATCTGGCTGAGGAACAGTTTGGTGCGGTCGTGCTGGGGATTCGTGAAGAAGTGCTCCGGGGTGCCATCTTCGACGATGGTTCCGTAGTCGAAGAACAGGACCCTATCGGCCACTTCCCGTGCGAAACCCATCTCGTGGGTTACGACGATCATGGTCATGCCGGACTTGGCGAGTTCCTTCATCACGTCCAGCACCTCCTTGATCATTTCAGGGTCCAAGGCCGAAGTCGGTTCGTCGAACAGCATGATCCGGGGTTTCATGGCCAGAGCCCTCGCAATAGCTACCCGCTGTTGCTGTCCCCCGGAGAGTTGCCCGGGATACTTGTTGGCTTGTTCAGGAATCCCGACCCGCTCGAGGAGCTTCATGGCGGCAGCCTCCGAATCGGTCCGGGTTCGATTCCTTACCCATATGGGCGCCAGGGTGATGTTCTGCAGAACCGTCAGGTGGGGAAACAGGTTGAACTGCTGGAAGACCATCCCGATTTCTCTGCGGATCATGTCGATGTTGCGCAGGTCGTTGGTCAACTCCATACCGTCGACCACGATCCGACCCTTCTGATGGTTCTCGAGGCGGTTGATGCAACGTATGAAGGTTGACTTCCCCGAGCCGGACGGTCCGATGACCACAACTACCTCACCCCAACCGATAGAGGTGCTTACCCCGGTCAATGCCTGGAAATCGCCGAACCACTTCTTCACGTCCTCGCAGACGATGGCGGGTGATCCGTTCTTGTTTCCGTTGCCGGCCATGCCTTCCTCCTAGTCGTAGATAGCCGTGTATCCGGCCCGTCAGCGTTCCCCCAACCCGAGGCTGCGTTCGTAGCGCAAACTCAGCCTTGAGATGGTGAAGGTGAATATCCAATAGAACAGCGCCATGAAGAACATCATCTGGGGCAGGGTGCCTTGGAAGCTGGGGTTGCTCTGCTGGGGAATGAAACTGCGCGCTATGAGCAGAACGTCCGCCAAGCCGATGATCGCCACCAGCGAGGTGTCCTTGAAGGCGATGATCACCGAACCTACCAGGGCGGGGATAACGGTTCGGATCGCCTGTGGCAGGATAATCAGCGAGGTGGACTGGACCAGGGACAAACCGGCTGCTCGGGCCGCCTCATACTGGCCCCTGTCGATTGCCTGCAATCCTCCTCTGATGTTTTCAGCTACATAGGCCGAGTTGAAGATGGTGATAGCGGCCACAATCCGCAGGATCTCGTCAAACTCCACCCCGGCCGGTAGGAAGGCGGTCAGCATCGCCGATCCGAAGAACAGCCAGGTGATCATAGGAACGCTCCGCACCAACTCGATATAGCCGGTGGCGAGCAGCCGGAAGATGGGCATTGTCGAAGTTCGGGCCAGGGCGAGGATCAGCCCGATGGGTAGCGACAGGGTTATGCCACTGATCGCCAGGAGAATGGTTAGGTTGAATCCGCCCAGGAAGGTGGTTCCCTGGAACTCGAGAGAGGTGTCGGCGGCGCCTAGCCGGAAGGCGACCACGATCAGGAAGGTGGTGATAATCCAGGCCCGGACCAGGTTGGTTCTTCCCTGTTCGGTGCCTCCGAACGTAGGGGCTATCAGCACGAACAGCGTCAGCGCGAGTATCAGAACCCGGTATAGGAACGGCATCGGAATGAACCAGATGACCAGGGAGGTAAGAGACAGCCCCGCCGCCAAGGCGCGCACCTTCTCGACCGGTTCCGGTATCCTCGATCCCCCTACCAAAACCGCCAAGCCGACCAGCCAAATCCCTAGGGTCGCCCAAAGGGAGGCTCCGTTGAAAACAATCGGGAGAGCCGCTATCGCTACGCCGGTAGCCATCACGACCGGGCCGACGGCATTGCCTTTGGCGGGGAGGGCCAAGACCCGGACGGCGGCGCCGACCACAACGCTGAACAGCAGAACGGTACCGAGATCCGAGCGCAGGAAGGGTGTCTCGCCGAATCCGAGTATGTCCGTCCAGTCGAGGATCGGGTTGCGCTGGATGATTAAGATGATTACCGGATAAGAGAGGACCCAGGCAGAAACCAGGAACCGCCTGAATCCCTTGGACCATACGCGGTTGATCCGGCGGCCGATGGGATAGGCGAGGATTGTCAGAGCGAACAGGATCGTCCACGGACCGGCGGTGGTGCGGGCGATGGGAGCGGTCGTCTCGTCAAACTGTCCGAGCGGCACAGGCAGACGCGCCGTCCAGAGGAAGACGGTTATCGCCGCCATACCGAGCACCGGAACCACCAGCGTCGAGATGATCGGAGGATCATCCATGCTTCGGGACCTGATGACTATCAGATGGGCCGCCACGCCCACCAGCACCGCCGCAGCCAGTATCCAGGCGCGTATCGTGCTCCAGTCGGCGGGTGAATCGAACTGAAGGATCGGGATGCCGAACGTCTGCGCCTCGGCGCCGTGATGCATGACGGCGGTAATCGCTACCAGCGCCGCTCCGCCTCGTATTCCCTTGGCGAAGGTGTCGAGATCAAGTTGATCGCTTGCTTTCCAAGAGACCATTGACCAGACCACCAGAACGAAGAATATCCCTAGCGTCATCCAGATCCTTATCAGGTCCTCCTGGGGATAGGCCTGGACCATCAGCAACTTCATGTTGTCGGTGACGGCTGACCATTTCCGTTCCGGAGAGAACAGGTAGCTGGTTATGAACCGCAGGATGTTCAGCAGGATCAATGCGAACACCAGCGTGAGGAACGTGTTGAAGGTGACCTGGCTCCAGGTATGGCCGGAGAACAGGTTTTCTCGCATCCACCGCCATGGTCCGGCCGGCGGCGGCTCGGGGGCGTATTCGATTACGTCCAACGTCTCGGGTGTGGGTGTCGATCCGGTCATGTCAACGCTCCACCAACGTCATCTTGCGGTTGTAGTAGTTCACGATGCCCGACAATATCAGGCTTACCACCGAGAAGAAGACCATCCAGAATATGAACACGGCAAGAGCTTGACCTTCCTGATTGAAGATGGTTTGGCCGACCTGCACCACATCGGCGTAGGCGACGGCGATTCCGAGCGAGGTGTTCTTGGCGAGGTTGAGATACTGGGATCCGATCGGAGGGAGGATGATGCGGAAGGCTTGGGGAAGGACGACCAGCCGCAGAGCCTGACCTCTTCGCAGGCCGATCGCCGAGGCGGCCTCTCCTTGACCGCGGGGCACGGCCATTATCCCGGCTCGGACGATTTCTCCTATGAAGGCCGCCGAATAGAGGGTTACACCTAGCCAGACCGCCACGAAACCGGGAGTCAGCGCCTTCCCCACCTCGGATGCGTACTGGGGGAACCTGGTCGGCACCACTACCTCCGGAAGGGTGAAACGTAGAGGAGCGCCTCCGGAGAAATCGAACTTGGTAACAAGAAAGTCGAAGAGGGGCTCGAGTCCCCAATTCATCTGGTACCAGAGGGTCCGCCCGAGAAACCGTGACAAGGTGGCGTCCCCGGCGCCTGAAACGAAGAACAGCATCACC
The DNA here is from genome assembly GCA_964516495.1 of uncultured Acidimicrobiia bacterium. GTDB lineage: Bacteria > Actinomycetota > Acidimicrobiia > Spongiisociales > Spongiisociaceae > JAPPFW01. The sequence goes on from CAZEZF010000025.1 coordinate 25,421, forward strand.
CCGAGCCCTAAGACGCCGGCCAACGCCAGACGGAACGCATCGTCGTCGGACAGCTTGGCCATGCCGGCGGGAGAGCGGAGACGTTTCAGGTAACGCAGGATATAGCGGACCGCCAACCAGACGGCCAAGGCGGCCAGAACCAGCTGGAAGACGATGATCGGGACAGTCCCCACTACCCAGGAAAGCGCTCCGAACAGCCATCCCAGCACACCTGTGACAGGGTGGACGAACCAACCGCCCACCAGGAACAACCCCATGGTTCCGATGGACCAGGCAAACGCATGGGTCTCCTGGCCTTCCCGTTCCTGGATCTCGATCCGGTGACGATACACCCAGCGGGCCGTAACAACACCGACGATCACCAGCACGGTGTACTGCCAGCGTCCTGCCTGGGGGGTGAGCCACGGGAAGGCAATCCCTTTGGGACTGGTGAACAGCCACCCTTTGCCGGCCATGTCGGAGGTGAGGTCAGGCAGTAGCCCGATGATCAGGGCTTGCCAGAACAGGATCTGCACCAGAAGGGGGATGTTGCGGAAGAACTCTATGTAGGAGTTGGCTATCCGGGAGACGATCCAGTTGGACGACAGCCTCGACACCCCGATGAGCGTTCCCAGGAGGGTGGCGGCAATGACTCCGCTCCAGGTGATCCTGAGCATGTTGACCATACCTACGGCCAAGGCTTCCAAACCTGATTCCGGGTCGGTATTGAAGCCTTCGCCCAGCTTTACACCGAGCGGTTCTCCGAGAAAATCCCATGAGAACGGGATGCCGGTAGCCCGGAGGTTGGATGTGGCCTGGGTGATAAGTATGTAGGCGAGCCAGAGCAGACCGAATAGGACCCCGAGCTGGGTAGCCCATTTGATAACCACCACATTTCGCCACACCGGCGGTCTGGATTGAGAATCTTTCTTAGTGGGAGTGACCAAACTACCTTCCGTTCTTCCCGGCGCCGGGCGAGGGCTGAAAACCCTTCGGGATTCGGCCCTTCAGGAACACCTACCTAAACCATACCAACAAGTGACGACAGAAGGGGGCGCCAAACGGCGCCCCCTTCCAGGAGTTCTTAGAATCGACTGGTTGCTCAGCGGGCCGGCGGAGCGTAGATCAGACCGCCCTCGGTCCATCTGGCGTTCGCCGAACCGGCTCTGGCGAACCCGAGCGGGTGCAGGTTGTTGGCGTATATCTCGTCGTAGTTTCCTACCTGACGAATGGCCTGGGCGTATCCGTCAGCCGGAATACCCATCTTGGTCTGCAACTCGTCGTCACCGACCCCGAGGAAGCGACCAGCCTCCGGATCGGGCGGGTTGGCGATCATCTCGTCGATGTTCTCGGACGTGACGCCCTTCTCGTCGGCGATGATCAGCACATATACCAGCCAGTTGATGACGTCAGCCCACTGGCTGTCATTCTGACGATACATCGGGCCGAGCGGTTCCTTGGAGATCGGCGTGGTCGGGAAGATGATCCAATCGCCTTCGGCGATCTCCCCGTTCTGGATGGCCGCGTACCGGTGGCCGAAGAGCGCTGATCCATCCGTGGTGACCAGGTCGCACGATCCGGCGCGGAACAACTCCATCGCCTCCGGGAAGTTCTCAACCGTGACGAGTTCGATCTCGGCGCCTACCACACGGGCGCCCTCGGTGATGTTCTTCTCGGTGGTCGTCCCGGCGTTGGTGCAGAGTCGGGCCCCGTCCACATCCTCCAGGGTAGAACCATCGTCAAAGCCGAAGTCGGCCTTACCCATGATCTGCTGACCGTCGAAGAAAGTGGTCGGTCCGAAGTCGCCGCCGATCTCGGTGTCTCGGCTCTGGGTCCAGGTCGTATTACGGAAAAGCACGTCGACTTCCCCAGCCGCCAATACGTTGAAGCGCTCGGCGGCGGTGGTCCCGACGAACTCGACCGCGTTCGCGTCGCCTAGCGCGGCTGCTGCGAGGGCGCGGCAGAAGTCTGCGTCGAATCCCGTGAACGACCCGTCGTCCTGGGGCTCGGCGAAGCCGATAGCGCTGGTGGATACCCCGCAACGCAAGGATCCGCGGGCCTGAACATCCGCCAGCGTGCCGCCTTGGCTTAGGTCAACCGTGACCGTGGGCGCCTCGGTGGTTTCCACCGCGGCGGCTGTGGTGGGGGCGGCTGTGGCGGCGGTTGTCGTAGCCTCGGTATCGGGGGTTGCATCTTCTTCCCCACCGCATGCAACTGCTACCAATGCCATGATTGATAACAGGAGCGTGATCTTTCTTTTCATACAGTGCTCCTTCCGTACTGTCTGGCTCCGTCGACGAGCTCACTTACCTTGTAGGTTAGCCCTCCAGGTCGACATATTCTTGATAATCAACAACCTGTCTCGGATGAATACGCCCAGTCGAACCCGACGCCGACTATCGGCGCCGTTCCCTTGCTGCTTGGCCAAGGCGCCGCCGCGAACCCCGAACGCAGACAATCCGACGACACCGGGGGCCTGCTAGCCCCGATTTTCATGCAGGGGTTTGTATGGGTAACCGAGCGAGATGCAATGAACTCTTGACCTGGGAGGATAGCTGCTTGGCGGCCGCTACCGGCCGGGGCGCCCCCCTCACCCCAAGGCGAACACCGGGACGCCCGTGAAAGTGGGCTTGACGTGGCCTTTTTCGGGTTCGGTGTGTCTGGGGCATGAAGAATTCGGGGCTAGAGATGTTTCCTGATGATCGAGGTGACGCCGGCGCCGTCCAGACCGAACCCGGCGAGAATCTCGTCAACCCCTCCGTGGGTTATATGGACGGTAGGGATTCCGAGCACCAGCACCGGCGTGGTTGTTGACATCGACACCCGGTCGCGGATCGACTCGCCTATGCCTCCGGCTCGCAAACCGTCTTCTATCGTTACCACCAGCCGATGGCGGGCGGCGTCGGCGATCATCACCGGATCAAGTGGCTTAACCACCCTGGGATCCCAGACCGAGCAGCTTACTCCTTCCGACGACAACCGGTCGGCGGCTTCGAGCGCGGTGGTAAACATCTTGCCGACACCGATCAGGCAGACATCCTCTCCCTCCCTGGCCTGGCGGGCGGACAGGGAGGCGCCCACCTCCGATGAACCCACTCGGGGGGCGGCGGTCTTCGGCCAGCGTATGGCGGTCGGTCCGTCGGTAATCCTCATGGCGGTGTCCAGCATCGCCGGAAGTTCCTCGAAGGAGGAAGGGGCGAAAAGGGTCATACCGGGAATCTTCGACAGGAGCACCATATCAAGCGTTCCATGATGCGAGGCGCCGTCGTCGCCGGTGATTCCCGCCCTGTCCACGCAGAAGATCACCGGACACCCGTGCAGCGCGGTGTCCAGGTTGATCTGATCCAGCGCTCTGGTGAGAAAGGTGGAGTAGATTGCCACTACCGGACGCAAGCCGCCCATGGCCATGCCGGTCGCCATCGTGACGGCGTGCTGTTCGGCTATTCCCACATCGAACACCCTTTCCGGGAAGCGGGACATGAAGGGGAGCAAGCCGGTCGAGTCGGGCATGGCGGCTGTAATCGCTACCAGGTCCGGATTCTCCTCGGCGAGTTCCACTAGGCGGTCGGCGAACGCCGCGGTGTAGCTGCCTTGCTTTATGGACGACAGATCGTGCATGTTCTTGATCGGGTCTCGTTCCGCGGGCTCGTAACCCTTACCTTTCTGGGTAACGACATGAACGACCGTGGGACCCTCGAACTGCTTGACTCGTTCCAGCACCTCCTCGAGTTCGGTGATCTCATGGCCGTTGTAGGGCCCTACATAGTGGATACCGAACTGTTCGAAGACGGCGGGTGGATCCCACATCTGGCGGATGGCCATCTTGGTGGCGTCGATACCGCGCCTGAGCATGTCACCCACCCAGGGAATCGACTCCGCGATATGCTCGATGCGTTCCTGCCTGCGCATGTAGACAGGGTTTGAGCGGATCTTGATAAGGCTCTCGGAGAGGCGGGAAATGGTTGGAGCGTATGATCGACCGTTGTCGTTCAGCACGATGGTCACGTTGCTCTGGGAGTGGCCGAGATTGTTCAACCCTTCCATCGCCATTCCGCCGGTGAGCGAACCGTCGCCGACGACCGCCACGACATGTCGGTTCTCTCCGCGGGTCTTGAAGGCGCTCGCCAAACCGTGCGCATAGGAGAGAGCCGTGGATGCATGGCTGTTCTCGATCCAGTCGTGGGCCGATTCGATACGGCTCGGATAACCTGACAAGCCTCCCGGGCGCCTCAAACTATCGAAATCCGGTCGACGACCTGTGAGCAGCTTGTGAGGATAAGCCTGATGGCCGGTGTCGAAAAGGAGGACATCGTTGGGAGACTCGAAAACTCGATGCAGGCTGATGGTGAGCTCGACGATTCCGAGGTTCGAACCCAGGTGACCGCCGTTTTGGTTGACTGTCGAAACTATCACCCGGCGAATCTCGGCGGCTAACCGGGCGAGCGCGTTGGCGTCAAGGCCCGCCAGGTCTTCAGGGCCTCTTATCTGGTCCAAGAGTGGGGTCTGGAATGGGTTCATCTCGGTTGTCCGGGTCGACATCTGACAGCCGGCCTCCTAGGAAGCCTTTGATTGAATCCTACAGTAGGTCCTGAGGATTATCTTCCGTAAATGTTCACCGGGGACCGCAGGCCGCCGACGCCGATGTGTTGGCGACGGTGGGAGGTTCAAGGGGTCCGGGTGGCCGGTTTCAGGGAAGGTCGGTCACGGGGACCGACCGGGACCCGACGGTTCCTGGGCGGGTTGGCGAGACATTGCGGTGCGACTGATCGGAGTCGGTTCGAATCCGGGGGTCCGTTCACCGGGGCCGTCTGGTCAGGAGCCGGGGGCGTATGAACAGTTCCAGTTGGCCGGTTCGCGGTCCTAGATCGGCCCAGCGAGCTATAGACACGTTTATAGACGCAAGATTGGCGGTTGTTACCCGTATGGAGTTACCGGTTATCCACTCGAGAAACCCTGACATGGTGGGCTCGTGACCGACCACCATGATCCGTTCGACCTCCTCGGTCTGACGTATCAGATTCGAGACCTGGATCGGGTGGGCGCCGTACAGTTCCGCCACCTCGCGAATCCGGGTTTCCCACTTTCCGGTTGACGCGGCAATGCGGGCGGTATCGGCGGCCCGGACAGCCGGTGAGGTCAGGAGGAGGTCGGGCGCCAGCCGGTAGTCCGCCACAAACCTTCCGACAGCTTTGGCAGACCGGATCCCGCGCTTGTTCAGTGGCCGTTCCCGGTCCGTACCGTATTCGACGTACCAGTCCGACTTAGCGTGCCTTAGGAGCATCAAGGTCGGCATCTAACGAACCCGCTGGGCTCTTGACCGTTTGACAGCCCGTTCCATCAGTTCCTGATGCACGTTTATATCCCCGTGATGTCTCCGGGGATGGTAGGCGCCATCAGCCTGAAGTATCCAGGCGAGATGATCGTCGGCCCGGCACAGGTCGAGTATCTCCTCCAGTCGGTTCTGTGCTTCCGAATCCTCGACCGGTACTAGAGCCTCCACCCTCCGGTCAAGGTTTCGGGGCATCAGATCGGCCGAACCGATGTAATAGCGGAACCCTCGCTCTGGTCTGCCGAATCTGAGAATGCGTGAGTGCTCCAGAAAGCGACCCACGATCGACCTCACCGTTATGTTATCGCTCAATCCCGGTACGCCCGGACGTAGACAGCAGGCGCCCCGAACGATGAGATCGATCCGTGTCCCGGCTCGGGAAGCGTCATAGAATGCCTTGATTATGGTGTCGTCTACCAACCCGTTCATCTTGGCGACCACATGCCCGTCTTCATGCTCGCTCTCTTGGCGGATCATCCCGATTATGAAAGAGCGTATCTTTGATGGAGCGACTACCAACTTGCGATACGACTTCTGCTTGCTGTAGCCGGTCAACTGGTTGAAGAGGTCGCTCACATCGACGCCGATAACCGGATCCTTGGTAAATATCCCCACATCTTCGTAGAGGCGAGCGGTGCCCTCGTTGTAGTTTCCGGTACCCGTATGGACGTAGCGGGCCAGCTTGCCGTTCTCCTCCCGTACCACCAGGCATAGCTTGGCGTGCGTCTTGAGGCCTACCAATCCGTACACGACATGGACCCCGGCCTCTTCCAGGGTTTGGGCTCGGGCTATGTTCCGTTGTTCCTCGAAGCGAGCCTTCAACTCGACCAGGGCGACCACCTGCTTGCCGAGTTCGGCGGCCGTGACGAGGGAGCGCACGATCGCGCTGTCCGGAGAGGTTCTGTACAGGGTCTGCTTGATAGCCAGGACATGAGGGTCGTGGGCCGCCTGATGCACGAACTCCGCGGTCGAGGCCGCAAAGGATTCATAAGGATGGTGAACGAGCAGATCACCCCGGCTGATCACCTCGAAGAAGTTGTAGTCGCCGGTTATCCGAGCCGGAACGACCGGCGGATAAGGCTTCCAACGATGTTCCGGTAGGTCCAGGTCGGCCAGCATCGCCAGCGACCCGAGACCGAGAAGACCTGAGATCCGGTAGACATGGTGATCTTCGATCACGAGTTCGCGCCTCAGCAACTTCAGCACGTCCGGGTCGATATCGCGTTCCACCTCCAAGCGCATCACCCGACCCCGCCGCCGCCGACCCAACTCCGATTTGAGGGCTTCCAATAGGTCGTTCGTTTCGAACTCGGCGAGTTGATAGTCGGTGTTGCGGGTGAGGCGGAACGGATGGCACTCGGTGACCTCCATGCCGGGGAAGAGTTCGTCGAGATGCGCCGAGATCAGTTGCTCGAGGGGTACATACCCCTCCAGTCGGGGTAGTTCGATGAACCGGGGAAGGATGGGTGGAACCTTGACGCGGGCGAATCTCTGGATAGCGGTTTCCGGCTCCCGGACCATTATTGCCAGGTTCATCGACAGGTTGGATATGTATGGGAAGGGGTGGGCCGGATCAACAGCCAGGGGGGTCAGGATGGGGTAAACCTGATCGTGAAAGATATCGGTCAGATACCGGCGTTGCTGATCGTTCAGTTCTTCCCATAGGAGTATCCGTATCCCGACCTGCTCGAGTTCCGGCAGGATCTCGGAGCGGAACACCTTGCTCTGGTACTCGCTGATTTCTATAACGTTGGCGCGGATGCGCTGCAACAACTCCCCCACGCGTATCCCTTGATCCTCGAAGTCGTCGAGGCCGGCTTGGAGACCTTCGTCGAGGCCGGCCACCCGCACCTGGTATATCTCGTCTACAAGATCGCTGACGATGGCGATGTACCTGACTCTTTCCAGCAGCGGTATGTTTTCGCGCTCCGCTTGGGCAGCCACCCGACGCACGAATTCGAGTAGCGACAGTTCCCGGATGAGGAAGGAGGCGTCGCAATGGGGGATCTTCCTTATCATGGCCGGGTTCCTGCGATCTCGAGGGTGGTCATTTGAGTGTCCTGATCCTCAGCGGGCGCCGGGCGCCGGGCCAGGCCGTGAAATAGGAGGTCAACCATGGCTTCGGTGATGGTCGGAAGGGAAGCGCAAGGATCATCGGAGTCTATCAATGCTTGAGCGGCGGACATGAGGATGCTGTTGATGAAGCGTCCCGCCAGGCCCGGCGGCAGTTCCTTGAAATATCCCTGATCAACCCCGTCGCGGTAGGTGTCGACAATCGCCCGTCCCAGCGTCCGGTGAGCGTTGGCCACCCGCTGCTGGGCGCTCTCGGAGAGCTTGGGGACCTCTCGGTGGAGAATGTGCCCGAAGGTGGGTTCTTCCGCCAGAAACTCTATGGAACGGGTGGCGAGATGGCGGAGACGGTCCTCGGGAGAAAGAGCGTCGGGAACCTGTTCGACGAGCGATCCGATTACCGAGGGAAGGGTCTCCTCGACGAGCGACGCCAGAAGGTCGTCCTTGTCCGAGAAGTAATCGTATAAGGTGGTTCGACCCATGCCGACACCGGTGGCGATATCACCGAACGACGTGTCTTGATAGCCCCAGGTCGAGAAGAGTTCCCGCGCCGTTTCAAGGATGAGGGCGCGTGTTATAACCTTGTGTTCGGCAATGCTGGCGGCTCGTATTCGTGGCACGACTATTAGGCTACCCAATCCCACGGCGCCAATGTAAGGGGACTGCGCCGATACCTTAGCCCCAATTTTTAATGCAGGGGTTTGGATGGGTAACCGAGAGAGGTGAAATTAACCACATGACCTGGG